>JACPYV010000156.1 GCA_016195825.1 Burkholderiales bacterium
ATCGGGCTCCAGCCGCCGCACGGCGTGGCAGAGCTCGTTCCATAACGCGCGCGTCCACGCCGGGTGGCGCTGCGCGAAGGCCGTCGCGGCCGCCATGAAATAGGGCAGGCGCGCCCCCGGTGGCGACCACTCCGCCAGCGCCGCGCGCTGCTCGGGCGTCAGCGCCTCGCGCGTGGTCAGCAGCAGGTCGAAGCGGCCAGCCTGCAACATGGACACCTCGGCGCCCATGGTCGACACGGGCTCCAGCTGCCAGCCGCGCTCACGCGCCATGGCCTCCTGCACCGAGCCGGCGACGACGCCGACACGCCAGCCAGGGCCGAGTTGCTGGCCGTTCCAGCCGGTCTCGGGGGGTGTGCCGGCGCGGCCATACAAGGCCAGGTGACCGAACACGGGGGCCCAGGCCAGGTCCGGTCGGCCCTGGGCGTCCAGCGGAAAGCGCAGGGTCCGCAGCCGCTCGGGCGTGGGGCCGTACAGCAGCGCGAAGTCGAGTTGCCCCTGGACGAGTGAGGCGCTGAGCCGGCGCCCGGGCAGGCGCACCAGTTCGGCAGCGCAGCCCAGCCGCTTCAGCGCGTCGCGCACGGCCTGCACCTCCCAGCCCGGCGGGTCGGCAAATTGCTGACCCTGGCCCAGCAGGCCCGGCGGTGTCGGGCTGTCATTGAAACCAATCCGCAGCGGGTACGGGCAACTGGCGGCAGCGACCGAGGTCGCCCACAAAGCCCACCCCGCGATGCACAGCCGGTTCCACATGGCCACCGAGGCGCTGTCACGCACCAATGCAGCCTATGGACAGCACGGGGAGCCAACCATGCCGAGGGACACCACCACGCCGAATGCATCCAGCTGGGGCTTGTACATCGCCGCCGTGGGCGCCGCTGCGGCGACGACCTTCTTTGACCGGGTCAGGAACGGCGAAGTCTCGGCCCTGCGAAAGACCGGGATTGCGTTGCGCGAAATGATCGAGTCGAGCGAATTCACCAGTGGCAGCGCCAGCATGCTGGCCTTGCTGATCTTCTGCCTCGTCGCAGCGCTGATGGTGTTCGTCTACCGACCGAAGGAACACAAGGAAGCCTTCGTGCTCGGCCTCGGCGTGCTCGCGGCCATGGGCATGCTCATCTCGCCGCCTGCGTTGACGTCGCTGCACGCCACGCCATCGCCCCCCGACGCCAGCGCGGCGCCGACGCCCGGCGCCTCGGCAGCACGCATCACCCGTTCCGAATTCAGCTGGATCTCCAGTGCTCACGCGCAGCCGCTACCGCCTTCGCAGAGCCGCACCGACGAAGCCCAGGTGGCCGGTGTGTGGGTCTTCCTGGACGGGCCTCGACGTTTACAGCCCCAGGAGACGCGCGTGCTGGTGTTCTCCAAGCAGGCCCGGGCGACGGTGGTCAACGCGCCAGCGAGCCCGGCCTTCCAGCTGTCCCTGCCGCCAGGCAGCTATCAGTTCGAGATCAGTCATTTGGGCTATCGCAGCACCGTCTTCAACATCGACCTGGCAGCAGGCACCCAGGCCATCCAGGTGCCGATGGAAGCCGTGAACATGGAACTGCTGAACTTCTTCGGGCCCGCCAAGGGGCGGCCAAAGATCAAGTCAGACTGGGCCCAGAAGCTGGAAAGCGCGACACGCACCTGCAACGACTCGCATGACAGGGCGAAGGCCGCCGCTGCGCTGAAAGGCATGAGCAGCCGATGGCTCGACAACCTCTCGGATGAAGCCCGGCGCTCCCTCTGCCTGAGCTGAGTGAGGCATGCGGGTCAGCGCCACAGCCGGTAGGCCCAGAAGGCCTCCTCGGCCTGCATGCGCCGGCGCAATTCCTCGGGGCTGAAGCCGGTCAGCCGGCGCGTCTCGCGGCACAGGTGACTCTGGTCCGCGTAATCGTTGTCGGCCGCGATCTCGGCCCAGTTCACGCCTGCGCCGCCTGCCACTCCTTCAGCGGCGGCCACGGCGTAGAACGCCTGCTCGGCGCGCGACACGGCACGCAGCTCGCGCATCGGCAGGCCGGCCCAGGCTTTGATGCGGCGCTCCAGCTGGCGCAGGCTGCGCCCGGCCGCGCTGGTGGCGGCGCGCACGGCCAGGGCCTCGGTCCAGTCGGCGTAGCGGTGGCCGGGGCGCTGAGTGCCCAGCGCCTGCCAGCGCGGCAGCAGGAAGGATTCGAGCAACTGCAGCCGCGCCGCGTCATCGGCTGCGGCTGACATGGCGTCGGTCCACGCCAACCAGTCGGCGGGCAGCACCTCTCGGGCATCGACGACCTGGTTGACGAAACGGTCCAGCGCCACGCCGGTCAGCGCCGTGAAGGCGTCCGGCAACAGCAGCAGCTTGAAGGCCCGCATCTCGCCCGGGTTGCGCGTGTGCGTGGGCAGTGTGAACGGGCCGCCGAACAGCACGGGCGCGTGGCGGCGGCCGGGTGGCGGTGTCGAGAAGCCCGGCGTAGCCAGCCATTCGCTGCTGCCCTCGGCCCACCAGAACAGCTGGACCAGCGGCGTGGCGGGGAAGTAGTTCTCGCGCTGCAGCGCATCCAGCGCGCGGCCCCGGGTGTCGCGCAGCATCACGGCGCGCACGCAGCCGGCCAGGGCCAGCGGCGGCAGCCAGAGACGGGTCGCGGCATCCTGCATGCAAGTCAGTGTCGCATTCGTTCAAGACTGCCCGGCCCGGCCCGGCGCAGCATGCGGGGCATGACGAACCTGACCTGGAACGACCTGCCCGGCCACCCCACGCGGTGGTGGGGCATCCCCGTGCTGGCCGCGATGCGGCGCGACTACCTCGCGGTGGTCTCTGCGCAGCGCCCCCTGGGCGACCTGGTGCGCCAGCAGATCCTGGGCGAGCGCGCCGTGGACATCTTCGACCCCGAGCTGCTGCGCGCCGTCATGGTGGACCACGCCGACGCGCTGGTGCGTTGGGCGCGCGGCCCCGAGGTGTTCGCCGAGTTGATGGGCCAGTCCGTGCTGGTCACCGAGGGCGCCACCTGGCAGCGCCAGCGCCGAATGCTGATGCAGGCTTTCACGCCCCGGCGCGTGGCCGGCTACGCGGCGCTGATGACCGAGGCGGCCACCGCCGGCCTGGCGGGCGTGCTGAACGACCAAGGCAGCGGCGAGGTCGCGATGGACGCCTTGTTCAGCCACTTGACCATGGACGTCATCTCGCGCACGCTGTTCAGCACGCCCATCGGCAGCGACACCGCCGCCGCCGCGCACGCCGTGCAGGTGCTCAGCGAGACGGCGCTGGCCGAGATGTTCTGGCCGTTCACGCTGCCCGACTGGCTGCCGCTGCCGGGCAAGGCGGCCAAGCGCCGCGCCGGCCGGCTGTTGCACGGCCTGCTGGGCAGCCACATCGATGCACGCCGCGCGTCGGCGGGCGATGCGGCCGACACCCGGCCCGACTTGCTGGGCATGCTGATGGCGCTGCGCGACGAGGCGACCGACGAGGCGCTGTCGCCGCAGGAGGTCTACGACCAGTGCATGGTGAGCTTCCAGGCCGGCCACGAGACCAGCGCGACGGCGCTGCTGTGGTGGAGCTGGCTGCTGGCCGTCCACCCCGAGGCGCAAGCGCGGGCGCGCGCCGAGGTCGACGCCGCGCTGGCCGGTCGGGGACCCGGGGCGGATGACCTGGCCGCCCTGCCCTTCCTGGGCGCTACGCTGAAGGAGGCCATGCGGCTGTACCCCCCGGTGGCCGCACTGCTGACGCGGCGCCTGACGCGCGAGATCACGGTGGGCGGCGTGCGCCTGCCGGCACGCACTCTCGTGCGCGTGACGCCCTGGCTGCTGCACCGCGACCCGCGCTGGTGGCCGGACGAGCCCCTGGCCTTCAAGCCGGAGCGTTTCCTGCCGGCATCGGCAGGGCAGGTCGTCCATGAGATCCCGCGCGGCGCCTACATCCCCTTCGGTCTGGGGCCACGGGTCTGCCTGGGCCAGCATTTCGCGGTGCTGGAGATGACGCTGATCGCGGCGCTGGTGCTGCAGCGCTTCGAGCTGGCCCCCGCCGGCGCCGAGGCGCCCAGGCCGCGCATGGCCGTCACGCTGCGGCCCGAAGGCGGGCTGCGCCTCAGGCTCAGCCGCAGGCTGAAGTGAACAGGCAACGCCTGGCTGCCACGCTCAACGCTGCGGCGGCTTCGCCGCGGGCTGCCTGAGGCCGCAGTCCTGCCCGCGCGCCTCGGGTACGAGGCGACGCGTGCTGTGGCACAGCTCGCGCCAGAAGTCGGCCACGAAGGCCGGGTGGCGCGCATGCAGGTCGCGGCTGGCTGGCACGAAGTAGGGCAGCCGTTCGACCAGCGGCGCCAGCTCCACCAGCGCGTCCTCCCCGCTCAGCTGCGCCGGCACCACGCTCTCGCGCGGGGTCAGCAGCAGCTCGAAGCGGCGCGCGCGCAACGCCAGCACGCTAGTGTCGAAGCCGCTGGTGGGCTCGACGGCCCAGCGGCGCTCGCGGGCCAGCGTTTCCTGCGTCGAGCCGCTGACGACGCCCACGCGCACGCCGGGCGCCAGCGTGTTGCCGTCCCAGGCCTTCAGCGCCGGACTGCCGGCCAGCCCGTACAGCGCCACGTGCCCGATGAGCGGCGCCCAGGCGGCGTCGGGGCGGCCGGCGGCGTCGAGCGGGAACTGCAGGTTCTTCAGGCGCTCGGGCGTGGGCCCGAAGTAGACGCCGAACTCGACGTCGCCGCGCTCCAGGCTGCGCTGCAGGCGCCGCCCCGGCAGGCGAACCAGCTCGGCCGTACAGCCCAACCGCTGCAGCACGTCGCGCACCGTCTGGACGGACCAGCCGGGCGGGTCTTCAAACCCCGGGCCGTTGCCCAGCAGCAGGGGCGGGGCGGGTGCATCGCTGAAGGCGATGCGCAGCGGTTGCGGGCAAGTCGCCGCGCCGGCAGCGCCCGTGGCCAAGGCCAGCAGCCACGCAACCAGCAACCGGCGCGGTCGCAAGGTCACGCAGCGTTCAGCGGTAGAAGGCCTCGACCACGCCCTTGAGCTTGATCGTCAGCGGCCGGCCCTTGCGGTCCAGCGTCTTGCCGGCCGGCACCTTGATCCAACCTTCACTGATGCAGTACTCCTCGACGTCGCTGCGCTCCTTGCCGTTGAAGCGGATGCCGATGTCGTGCTCGAAGACAGCCGCGACATGGTGGGGGCTGCGCGGGTCGACGCTGAGGTGGTCGGGGAGGTCGGGGCGGGTGGCGGACATGGCGGTAACGCGGATCTGGAAAGGCGTGATTGTCGGGCTCAGCAGCCGCAGCCGTAGGAGAAGGTGTCAACACCCAGCAAGCGCCAGCGGCCGGCCACGTTCACCAGAAGCAGCCGGTACCAGGCGTCATCGTGCTTGGGCTCTTCACCGAGGTTGCCAGGGCCGCGGCCGGTGGTCTGCAACCAGGCGATGTCAGCAACGCCGTCGCCGTCCACGTCCACGGTGCGCCACTCGCCTGCGACGAAGCCGGTGGCGTCGCGATTCAACACAAAAGTCTGTCGCGTCCATCGCGCCGGGCCGGCCGGGAGCGGGCGCGAACTCCAGAACGTGAACAGCTTCAGAGGCCCGACGGCGACCGGCCGTGAAAGACCGTTGCGACGGTACGTGGCTGCATCCGAATCACCGCTGGCGAAGCCGCCTACCCAGTCTTGGCACATGGCGTCGGTGGTCGGATCCCAGTCGGTGTAGCTCCGCTCCGGATGGGCAATCTCATCACGCAAGGCCGCGCTGGACAGCAGACTGATGCGGTGCAGCGGCGCAGTTAGGTGCTCGACGCGCGCACCGGGTGAGACGCTGCCGCGGTTGGGCGACCCCGCCTGCAGGGACTCGTGAAGCCACTGCACTTGCGCGCCGAACCGAGCTGCGAGTGATGGCATGGGTTCCATGGGGCCAGCGAGTTCGGCATCGCTGCGCCACCAAGACGCCGACACTGCCGGCGGAGACGGCAGCGCGCCCAACAGGCCCGCTACGCGCCGCTCGCCATCTCCATCAAACTGCGAGCCTGACAGCTCCAGCGTACCGGAAACGGTGGCCGCCGAACCCTGTCGGACGGCTTCCCACTCGGGCCAGACCGTTGCCGACCCTGCCGTGCTGTCGAGCTGCCCCGACAGCCTGGTCTTCATGCGCTCCAACTGCTCGTCAGGCCCCTTGGGTGCAGTGGCACCTTGGGTTTCACGCTCCCGTGCAACACGCCGCGCGTAGTGCGCCATGAGGTCCCAGCTGGGTGCGATCCAGAACGCCCGAGCCGGGTCGAAGTCGGGATTGCCGGCGCCGTCCTCGCTCGGCTCGCTTATGCGCTGCCAAGCCACTGGCGAGGTCTGCAGGTAACGGCAAGCTGTGTAACCCTGGACCGCATCGCCCTCAACGCGCTGCACCGCGCAGTAGCCGTTGCCGGCGTCCTCACCCGTCAGGCGCAGCGGCGTGTTCAGCCTCAGCCGCCCCAGCACCGCCGCATCTGGCCGCGGCTCGGCGCGCAGCAGCAGGTTGCTGCCGCCCACCCAGCGCCGGTCGGCCGGCACCTCGCCCTCGCCGGCACGCGGCAGCGCCACGGGTTGTTCGCTGAGGTAGCGGCAGGCCGCGAAGACCAGCCCCGTGGGGACCTCCACCATGCACCAATCGCCGCCGCCGACGTTCGGTGTCACCAGCCGCACGCGGCTGCCCTGCTGCAGACGGCCGACGACGGTGGCCGTGGGCGACGCCTTGGCGCGCAGCATCAGGCTGGTGGCTTGCACCCAGCGGTCGCTGGCACCGGCCTGGGCCAGCGGTGCGCACAGCGCGAGCATGGCAAAGAGAGAACAACGAAGGCGATTCATCACGCCATCATCCGGCAAGCCTGAGGGGCCTCACCTTGTAAAAACTGCCGAGCCGCACTGCTGACAAACGCTGACAGCACCCGCCGCGAGCATCACGTCACCTTTCAACCGGAGACCGCCATGCAACCCGACTGCCTTCTGCTCTACGTCAACAGCCCCGCCGAGAGCGTACTGTTCTATCGCTCGCTGCTGGGCCGCGAGCCCGTCGAGCAGAGCCCCAATTTCGCGATGTTCATGCTCAACGAGAAGACGATGCTGGGCCTGTGGGCCACGCACGACGTGCAGCCGGCCAGTGGCCTGCGGGGCGGCGGCGCTGAGATCGGCATCACCGTCGGCGGCGATGCCGAGGTCGACGCCGCCGTGGCCGGCTGGCAGGCTGCCGGCTGGCCGGTGCTGCAGGCACCCACGGCCATGGACTTCGGCTACACGACGGTGACGGCCGACCCGGATGGCCACCGCGTGCGGGTGTTCCGGCCCACGCAGGGCTGAGGCCGCAGCCAGGGGTTTCCCGATGTGCCCTGCGGCACCCGGTGGGAATGGTCAGACACTCGCGCCGTTCCCGCACAGGAGATCCCATGTTGAAGACCACCCGCCGCGCGGTGCTGGGCGCCATCAGCGCTGCAGCCCTCGTGCTGACCGCCGGGCCCACCGCGGCCGCACCCAAGGATGCCGCCCAGCCCGACCGCTGGCAGATTCCCGTCCACACCCGGACGCTGGCCAACGGCCTGACGGTCGTCATCTCGCCCGACGCCAGCAGCCCCACCGTGGGCATCAGCGTCGTCTACAAGGTCGGCATGCGGCTGGAGCCCAAGAACCGCACCGGCTTCGCCCATCTGTTCGAGCACCTGATGTTCCAGGGCACGCCCAAGGCGCCCAAGGGCGTGTTCGACAAGGTCATCACCTCGGGTGGCGGCAACAACAACGGCTCCACGCGGCCCGACTTCACCAACTACATCGAGACCGCGCCGTCCTCGGCGCTGGAGTCCATGCTGTGGCTGGAGGCCGACCGCATGACCCTGCTGGACCTCAATCCCACGTCGCTGAAGAACCAGCAGGATGTCGTCAAGGAGGAGATCCGCGTCAACGTGCAGAACCAGCCCTACGGCGGCTTCATGTGGCTGGACATCTCGGCGCTGGCCTTCGACAAGTGGGAGAACAAGCACGATGGCTACGGCAGCTTCGTGGACCTGGAGAACGCTAACCTCGACGACGTGCGTGCCTTCCACCGCGACTTCTATGGCCCTAACAACGCGGTGCTGTCCATTGTCGGTGACGTGACGCCGGCGCAGGGCTTTGCGCTGGCCGAGAAGTACTTCGGCAAGATCGCCAAGCGGCCCAGCCCGAAGCCCACCGACTTCACGGAAGGCCTCAACACCGCCGAACGCCGCCTGACGCAGCCGGACAAGCTGGCCCAGGTGCCGGCCATTGCCGCGGCCTGGAAGCTGCCGGACCGCGCCAGCCGCGACCAGGCGCCGTTCGCGGTGCTGGGCCAGCTGTTGGCCGGCGGCGATGCATCGCGCCTGTATCAAGGCCTCGTCAAGGGCCGCGAGCTGGCGCTGAACGTCAGTTCGCTGTACGGCCTGACGGGGGTGTGGGAGTACGACGGCCCCAGCCTGTTCACCGTGTTCGCGCTCTACAAGCCGACCACCAACGCCGACGCGCTACTGGCTGGCATCGACGAGGAAGTGGCCCGCATCGTCAAGGACGGCGTCGATGACGCGACCCTGAAGAACCTGAAGACGGCGCTGCTGGCCGACTGGTACAACGACCTGGAGATGTTCCTGCGCCGCGCCGACCGCCTGGCCAAGCTGCAGGCGCTGTGGGGCGACGCCAGCGTCGTCAACAAGGTGCCCGGCTGGATCGAGGGCGTGACGTCGGCCGACGTGCAGCGCGTGGCCGCCACCTACCTGACCCAGGCGAATCGCTCGGTCATTGACCGCAAGCCCGCCGCCATGCTGGCCGCACCCGCTCCTGCACCCGCACCTGCACCGGCCGCTGCCTCCGCCGCCAAGCCGGCTTCCCAACCCTGATGCCGAGGCCGTGATGACCAAGACCACCCCCTCCTCCTTCCACCTCGGGCTGATTGCCGCCGCGCTGGCCGTCGCCGGCGCCGCACAGGCCGCCACCGTCACGCTGCCCGCCGAACTGCCGCCGTTCGGCAAGGACAAGCCGCTGGCCGTGCCCAGGATCACCCAGCAGACGCTGCCCAACGGGCTGCAGGTCTGGGTCGTGCCGCGCAACGGTATCCCGCGCGTGGACTTCGTGCTGGCCGTGCGTGGTGCCGGCTTCGGCGCCGATGCACCGGACGCACCCGGCCGCGCCAGGCTGCTGGCCGGCCTGCTGTCCGAAGGCACGGCGAAGCGCACCTCCAAACAAATCGCCGAGGCCGCGCAGGCCATGGGCGGCTCGCTGGGTGCTTCGGCCAGCAACGACGGCATCAGCGTGTTCGGCAATGCGCTGACCTCGCACGCCGGCAGCATGGCGCAGCTGCTGGCCGACGTGGCCCGCCGCCCGGCCTTCCCTGACGGCGAGGTGCAGCTCGCCAAGACCAACGCGCTGCAAAGCCTGAAGGCCAGCGGTACGCAGCCGGGCTTCCGCGCCGCCAAAGCGCTGGACGGCGCCATCTATGGCCCGCACGCCTACGGCCGCACGCAGGAGACCGAAGCCGCCATCACGGCTGCGAACGCCGAAACGCTGCGCGACGAGCATGCGCGGCGCTTCCGCCCTGACCGCGCGCTGCTGGTCATCACGGGCCGCATCGACGCGGCCGCTGCGTTGAAGCTGGCCCGCGACGCTTTCGGCGACTGGCAGGCCAGAGGCGACGCGCCGCCGGAACTCACCGCCCCCGCGGCCACGGCCCCCGTACAGCGCCTGCTGCTGGAGCGCCCCGGCAGCGTGCAGGCCACGCTGCGCCTGGGCCGCCCGGGCATGGCCGCCGACGGCGACGAGCAGGTGGCCCTGCGACTGACCAGCACCATCCTCGGCACCGGCTTCTCCAGCCGCATCAACCAGAACCTGCGCGAGGAGAAGGGCTACACCTACGGCGCCCGCGCCGGCGGCCAGTCCTGGCGAGTGGGCGGCGCCATCACCGGCGGTGCCGACGTGCGCAACGAAGTGACGGCCGCGGCCATGACCGAGTACATCAACGAGTACCGCCGAATCGGCGCCGAACCCGTGCCCGAGGCCGAGCTGGCGATGAACAAGCGATTCATGGCCGGCAGCTATCTCGTCAGCACGCAGCTGCAGGGCTCGGTGGGCCGCCAGCTCGCCGGCAACTGGCTGGTGGGCCTGCCCGCCGACTTCCTCGGCAAGTTCGTGCCGGCGCTGCAGAAGGTCACGGCGGCCGAAGTGCAGGCGGTGGGCAGGAAGTACTTCAACCCGGACGAGCAGAGCTGGGTGGTGGTGGGCGATTCGAGCAAGATCGCCGAGCAACTGAAGGCGTTCGGCGACTTTGTGACGGTGAAGCCCTGAACTGCCGCGCAGGTTCCACGCCGTGGGGCCTGCGCCATTGCTGCGGCTGGCAGACGGCGCCGTTTGGCCTCACCCGGCCTGAAGTCGCCGCGACGCATCGTAGGGAAACACGTCGTGCACATGCCCCGCCAGGATGCGCTCCTTGTGGCCCTGCCAGAAGCTCGCGTCCAGCAGGTCGGCGTGGTGGCGCATGAAGCAGTCGCGCACCTGCGGGTTGCCGAGCAGGAAGGGTGCGAAGGTCTCGTGGAAGACGTCCCTGTGGCCGACCGCGTACCAGACCTCGCCTGACATCTCCTCCTCCTCGTTGCGCGGCTCGGGCACGCGGCGGAAGTTGCAGTCGGTCAGGTATTCGATCTCGTCGTAGTCGTAGAACACGACCTTGCCATGGCGGGTCACGCCGAAGTTCTTCCACAGCATGTCGCCGGGGAAGATGTTGGCGGCCACAAGGTCCTTGATCGCATTGCCGTACTCGATGACGGCATGCGCCACCTGCTCGGGCCTGGCCTCGTGCAGGTAGATGTTCAGCGGCACCATGCGGCGCTCGATGTAGAGGTGCTTGATGACGAGATCGTCGCCGTTCTCTTCCAGCAGGCTGGGGCAGAAGTGCTTGAGTTCGGCGATGAGTTCGTCGTCGAAGCGGTGGCGCGGGAAGGCCACGCGCGTGTACTCCAGCGTGTCGGCCATGCGGCCCACGCGGTCATGGGTCTTCACCAGCAGGTACTTGCGCTGGATCTGCTCGCGCGTCGTGTCCTTCTGCGGCGGGTAGAAATCCTTGATGACCTTGAACACGAACGGGTAGCTGGGCAGGTCGAACACCAGCATCACCATGCCCTTGATGCCGGGCGCGATGCGGAACTTGTCGCTGCTGTGCCGCAGGTGGTACAGGAAGTCGCGGTAGAACAGGTTCTTGCCCTGCTTCTGCAAGCCCAGGGCCGAATAGATCTCGGAGCGGGGCTTGCGCGGCATCATGGACCGCAGGAAAGCGACGAACGCGCTGGGTACTTCCATGTCGACCAGGAAGTAGGCGCGCGCGAAGCTGAACAGGATGAGCAGGTCGTCCTCGCCGAACAGCGCCGCGTCGATGACGAAGCGGCCGTCGTCCTTGTCACCGTCCAGCCGCAGGAGGGGCAGCGCGAACGGCGTCTCCGTGAACCCGTTGATGAGCTTGCCGACGACGTAGGCCCCCTTGTTGCGGAAGAACAGGCTGGACAGCACCTGCAGTTGGAAGTTGGCGCGCCAGCGAAAGTCGCCCAGCTGGCGCGTAAGCGCTGCCAGCACCTGGTCGATGTCGCGCTCCAGGTGCGCGAACTCGCCATTCAGCTGGAAGTTGGTGATGACGCGGCGCAGCGTGTCACGCAGCGTGGCCGGCGTCGGGTAGTAGGCGCGGTAGGTGGGCGTGGCGGCGGGTTCGTCGTTCTCGATGTACTCGGTCGAGATGGCCGGCCGCACGAAGATGAAGTCGTTGTGGAAGTAGGCGTGGTGCAGGATGCGCGTGCACACCGAGTTGAAGAAGGTCTCGGCCAGCTCGGGCTGGTGGTGGTTGGTCAGCAGGCCGATGTAGTGCAGCTTGACCTGTTGCCAGACCTCCATCGCCAGGCCGGCCGCCTGAAACTGCTGCTCCAGCAGCGCGCTGGCCTCAGCCACGCGGGCGTCGTAGAACTCGATGCGCAACGCCTGCGCGCGCTGCTGGCCGTGCCAGTCACCGCGCTCGAAGCGGGCCTTGGCCTCGGCAGACGTGGCGCGGAAGAGCCGGTAGTGGCGGTCGAAGCCGCCGAGCAGAGCCTGGGCGATCTCGAAGGCGCGGGAGTCCGTCAGCTGAGTGGGGAACATCGCCCCACTCTAGCCGGCGGCACTCAGCCCGCGGCGGCGTAGCGCGACTTGACGTTGGCCAGCGCGCGACGGTAGGCGGGGTCGACTTCATCGGCGCTGCCGGCCGTCAGTGCCAGGTCGTCCAGCAGGCCGTTGTGCAGGCCGTAGACCCAGCCATGCACGACGACCTCCTGGCCGCGCGCCCAGGCGTCCTGCACGACAGTGGTGTGGCAGGCGTTCCGAGCCTGCTCCAGCACGTTCAGCTCGCACAGCGCGTCGACGCGCTGTGGCTCGGGCACGGTGGCCAGCCATTCGCTGTGCATGTGGCGCACGTCCTGCACATGGCGGATCCAGTTCTCCACCAGGCCCACGCGCAGGTCGTACAGCGCCGCGCGCACGCCGCCGCAGTTGCTGTGACCCACGACGATGATGTGGCGCACCTTCAGGTGGTCGACTGCGAACTGCATGACGGACAGGCAGTTCAGGTCCGAGTGCACGACGACGTTGGCGACGTTGCGGTGCACGAACAACTCGCCAGGCAGCAGGTCCACCAGCTCGTTGGCCGGCACGCGACTGTCGGCACAGCCTATCCACAGGTATTGCGGCGTCTGCTGCTTGAGCAGGCGCGAGAAGAAGCCAGGCTCTGCGGCCTCGGTGTCGGCGGCCCAGCGCTTGTTGTTGTCCAGCAGGTCTTGCAGTTCGTGGTTGGGTGCGTTCGTCATGTCGGTATTTTCTCAGCGCAGCGTTACATGGTCTCGGCAAACAGCTCGCGGCCAATCAGCATCCGGCGGATCTCCGACGTACCCGCGCCGATTTCGTAGAGCTTCGCGTCACGCCACAGGCGGCCCAGCGGATATTCGTTGATGTAGCCGTTGCCGCCGAAGATCTGCACACCTTCGCCGGCCATCCAGGTCGCCTTCTCGGCCGTCCACAGGATGACCGAGGCGCAGTCCTTGCGCACCTGGCGCACATGCTCGGCGCCCAGCAGGTCCAGGTTCTTGGCCACCGTGTAGGCGAAGCTTCGCGCGGCTTGCAGCACGGTGTACATGTCGGCCACCTTGCCCTGGATGAGCTGGAACTCACCGATGCTCTGGCCGAACTGCTTGCGGTCGTGGATGTAGGGCACGACGTTGTCCATCACGCTCTGCATGATCCCGAGAGGCCCGCCGGTCAGCACGGCGCGCTCGTAGTCCAGGCCCGACATCAGCACCTTGGCGCCGCCATTGACGGCGCCCAGCACGTTCTCGGCCGGCACCTCGACGTTGTTAAAAACCAGCTCGCCGGTGTGCGAGCCGCGCATGCCCAGCTTGTCGAGCTTCTGCGCGATGCTGAAACCCTTCATGCCCTTCTCGATCAGGAAGGCCGTCACGCCGCGCGCGCCCAACTCGGGCTCGGTCTTGGCATAGACCACCAGCGTGTCGGCGTCGGGGCCGTTGGTGATCCACATCTTGGTGCCATTGAGCAGGTAGGACCCGCCCTTGTCCTCGGCCTTGAGCTTCATGCTCAGCACATCGGAGCCGGCACCCGGCTCGCTCATCGCCAGCGCGCCGACATGCTCGCCGCTGATGAGCTTGGGCAGGTACTTGGCGCGCTGCGCGTCGTTGCCGTTGCGCTTGATCTGGTTCACGCACAGGTTGCTGTGCGCGCCGTAGGAGAGGCCCACCGACGCGCTGGCGCGGCTGATCTCCTCCATCGCGATCATGTGAGCCAGGTAGCCCATGTCCGCGCCGCCGTACTGCTCGGGCACGGTGATGCCCAGCACGCCCAGCTCGCCCATCTTGCGCCACAGGTCCATGGGGAACTGGTCGCTGCGGTCGATCTCGGCCGCACGCGGGGCGATCTCTTCGTCGGCAAACGCACGCACCGCGTCACGCAGTGCATCGATGTCTTCACCGAGCTGGAAGTTGAGGCCGGGCAGATTCATGGGGAAAGTCTCCTGTCCGCCCGGTCGGCGCCCGGAGTAAAACGGGTTCGCCGGGCGCATTGATTGACGTAAACGTCAACTGTAGCAAGCACCACAACCACGCCGCCCGCGAGGAGACAACATGCTGAACCAGATGAGCTTCCAGCGCCGAATCATGCTGCTGCTGGGCACGGCCATTGCCGGCGTGGTCCTGCTGGTCGTGATCAACACGGTTCAGGCCTACGACGACATCATGGCCAGCCGCCGAGAGATGCTGCAGACCGCCCTGCAGTCCATCAGCACCCAGGTGCTGGAGCTGCAGCAGCAGGCCAGCAGCGGCAAGCTGAGCGAGGACGTCGCCCAGGCCACGGCCCGGGAGGCCATACGCTCGGCACGTTTCGGCGGCGCCGACGGCAAGACCGAGTACTTCTATGCCTGGACACTGGACGGCGTCAGCGTCATGCACCCGATGAAGCCGGAGTGGGCGGGCAAGAACATGATGGACAAGATCGTCGACGGCAACGGCCGCAAGACGCTGCAGGACATGGTGGGCGGCCTGCGCACCGCAGGCAACGGCCACGCCTTCGTCGACACCTACTTCCCTCGCCCTGGCGGCAAGGACGCTGTGCCCAAGCTGCAGTACGTCGTGCAGATTCCGGGCTGGAACTGGATGGTCGGCTCGGGCCTCTACCTGGACGACGTCAAGGCCCTGGTCTGGCGGGCGGCCCTGCAGGAGATCGGCGTCGGCGCCATGGTGCTGCTCGTCACCGTCGTGCTGGGCCTGGCGATCGCGCGCAGCGTGCTGGGCCAGCTGGGCGGCGAGCCGCGCGTGGCCATCGCCGCCATGCAGGACGTGGCGAACGGCGACCTCAGCCTTCACCTGTCCTCGGCGCGGGGCGACAGCCTGATGGGGCAGATGCAGGCCATGGTCGATTCGCTGCGCACGACCATCGGCCAAGTGCGCGCCTCGGTCGAGTCGATTTCCACCGCCGCCGGCGAGATCGCCCAGGGCAACCACGACCTGTCCGCGCGCACCGAGCAGGCAGCCTCCAACCTGCAGCAGACGGCCAGCTCCATGGAGGAGATGAGCGGCGCCGTCGGCCAGAGCGCTGACACGGCCCGCCAGGCCAACCAGCTCGCCGTGTCCGCAGCCGAGGCGGCCCAGCGCGGCGGCAGCGTCGTCGCCCAGGTGACCAACAGCATGCAAGGCATCACCGACAGCTCGCGCCGCATCGGCGACATCATCGGCGTCATCGACGGCATCGCCTTCCAGACCAACATCCTGGCGCTGAACGCGGCCGTGGAAGCCGCACGTGCTGGCGAACAGGGCCGCGGCTTCGCCGTCGTCGCCGGCGAGGTGCGCTCGTTGGCTCAACGCAGCGCCGAGGCGGCCAAGGAGATCAAGTCGCTGATCGGCGCGTCGGTCGGCAATGTCGAGCAGGGGGCCGCGCTGGTCGATCAGACCGGCCAGGCCATGCAGGACATCGTCGGCAGCGTCAGCCGCGTGTCCGACCTGATCGGCGAGATCGCGGCCGCCGCCAGCGAGCAGCGCGATGGCATCAAGCAGGTCAACCAAGCCGTGACCAAGCTCGACCAGATGACACAGCAGAACGCCGCCCTCGTCGAGGAATCAGCCGCCGCCGCGCAGTCCATGCGCGAGCAGGCCCAGCGGCTGGCCGAAGCGGTGTCCGCGTTCAGGCTGGGCTGACGCGGCCTTCAGCCTGCGGCAGCAGCCGTCGCACCAGTGGGTGGCTGATCTTCTTGTCCGTGCCCACCGCGTAGAACTGCTCGGCCACGCCCACGGCAGCGCCTACGTTGACTAGCCCGTAGCGGCCGGTCAGCGCGTCGTCCACAGCGGTCGCGGCGGGGAACACGCCCAGTCCCTCGCTGCCGAAGGTGGCCAGCAGCGCGCTGTCCTCGAACTCGCCGGTCACACGCGGGCGCAGGCCCAGGTCGGTCAGCCAGTGGTCCAGCCGCGGACGCAGGGCCGCGTGCGAGGTGGGCAGCAGCAGTGGCACGTCGCCGAGCGAGGCAGGGAAGTCGCGCGCAGCCGCCGCCGCCCAGCGCGGGTGGGCGTACCAGGCCACCGGCGAGCTGCCCAGCGAATGGCTGTAGACCCGCAGGTTGGGGTTGGCAGGCGCCGGACGGTCGGCCAGCACCACGTCGAGCCGGTGCAGGGCCAGGTCGCCCAGCAGGTCGTCGAACTCATCCTCGTGACACAACAGGCGCAGCTGCGGCGTGTCCAGGATAGGCGCCAGCAGGCGCTGTGCCACCAGCTTGGGCAGGCCGTCCGAGATGCCCACGGCCAGCCGCACGGCGGGCGCCGTGGCGGCGTCGCGCACGCGCTCGGGCAGCGTCTCCCCGATCTGGAAGATCTGCTCGGCCTGCTCCAGCGCGGCGATGCCGGCCTCCGTCAGCGTCAGCCCACGACCGGCCGGCTTGAGCAGCGCCGCGCCCAGCGCCTGCTCCAGCTCACGCACCTGGGTCGACACGGTCTGCACAGACAGCCCTAACTTCTCGGCCGCGCGCGTCAGTCCGCCCTCCTTGGCCACGGCCCAAAAGTAGTACAGGTGTCGATAGCTGAAGTTCAGGCTCATGAATAACCCCAAGTTATCCGGAAGTATCAGTTCTTGATTTTCTGCTTTTTCTTTCAGCCTTGGACACCTAGTCTGGCGGTCCTTGTCGATGGCTCAGGAGGCCCTCATGCAAAACCAACCCCGCACCCTTGCGATCGCCATGCCCGACGGCAGCGCGGTCGACCGCGGCACCGCCCACCGCGTGCTGCGCAACACCTATGCGCTGCTGTCGATGACGCTGCTGTTCAGCGCCGCCGTCGCCTGGGCCGCCGTCGCCTTCAGCCTGCCCGCACCCGGCCTCATCCTGACGCTGGTGGCCTATTTCGGCCTGCTGTTCGGCATCCACAAGCTGAAGAACCGCGGCGCCGCCGTGGGCCTGGTGTTCGCGCTGACCGGCTTCATGGGTTGGACGCTGGGCCCGCTGCTGACCCGCACGCTGGCGCTGCCGGCCGGTGGCCAGGCGGTGATGCTGGCGCTGGGCGCCACGGGCGCCGTGTTCCTGGCGCTGTCGGCCTACGCGACGACGACCAAGCGCGACCTGTCGTGGATGGGCGGCTTCCTGTTCGCCGGCATGATCGTCGCGGTGCTGGCCGGCCTGGCCGCGGTCCTCTTCCAGATCCCCGCGCTGGCGCTGACGGTCTCCGCCGTCGTCGCGCTGCTGTCGGCCGGCCTGATCCTGTTCGAGACCAAGCAGATCGTGGACGGCGGCGAGACCAACTACGTGCTCGCCACCGTCGGCCTGTTCGTGTCCATCTTCAATCTGTTCACGAGCCTGCTGCAGCTGTTCGGCTTCATGGGCTCGGACGATTGATTGATCAGGCCTGTTTCTTGAGCAGCCAGGCGTAGAGGCCCAAGCCGATGCCGGCGAAGGCGAGGCCGCCCAGCCATTGGGCGGCCGTCGCGAAGCTCTCGCCCACCAGCGCCAGCGGCGCGCCGTTGCCCGAGAACACGACGACCGCCGCGAGGACGACGCCCAGCAGGCTCTCGCCAACGATCAGGCCCGAGGCCATCAGCACGCCGAGCTGCCGGGTGGCTTCGGGGTTGCGCTTGTGCGAGGCGCGGCGGTCGAACCACCAGCCAGCCACAGCGCCGATGACGATGACCAGCGTGCTGTTCAGCGGCAGGTAGATGCCCAGGCCCACGGCCAGCGGCGCCAGGTGGGCCTTGCCGCCCGTCGAGCGCTTGAGCACCTCGTCCACGAGGATGCACCCCGCGCCGATGGCAGCACCGATGGCGATCAGGTTCCAGTTCAGGTCGCCCTGGATGACGCCCTTGGCCAGCGCTGAGATCAGCGCGGCCTGCGGTGCGGCCAGCGCGGTCTTGGGATCCACGCCGGGCACGCCGGCAAATCCGTAGGCTTGGTTCAGCAGGTCCAGCACCGGCGGGATGATGACCGCGCCGGCCAGCACGCCGATGATGAGCGCGACCTGCTGGCGCCACGGCGTGGCGTCCACCAGCTGACCGGTCTTCAGGTCCTGCAGGTTGTCGTTGGAGATCGTCGCGACCGCGAACACGACCGCCGTGACGAACAGGGCGAACGCAACCAGCGCCTGACCGGTGGACGCCGGCAGCAAGGGCTTGACGACCAGGGCCAGCAGCAGGGACACGCCGATGACGACCAGGATGCCCACGCCGGACAGCGGGCTGTTGGACGAGCCGATCAGCCCCGCCATGTAGCCGCAGACGGCCGCCACGAAGAAGCTCATCAGCACGACGTAGACGACACCGCCGACAACCAACAGGCCGAGCTGGTCGCCCAGGCCCGCCGAGGTCGCGAAGCTGGACAGCATGAAGCCGATGGGCAGCATGCAGGCCAGCGTGATGAGGCCCACCCAGCCGATGGGGATGTCGCGCTCGTTGCGCGGCAGCGTATCGGCCTTGCCGGCCTTGCGCACGCGGGCGGACATGGCGGCCGAATGCAGGCCGGCGACGACCGGCTTGGCCAGCTTGACCAGTGTCCAGATGGCGGCGACGGCGATGCAGCCGGCGCCGATGAAGCGCACCTTCTTGCTCCACGCAAACATGGCCACGGCCTCGGCCGCGCCGTCCACGCCCTGCGTGAGGAAGGGCACGCCGCCCAGCCAGCCAATGGCCGCGCCCACGAGGATGGCAATGCCCACCCACAGGCCCACCAGGTGGCCCACGGCCAGCAGCGCGAAACTGAAGTTGATGTCGTAGCCGGTGGCACCCGACGTCTTGCCCTGCTCCCCCGGCAGGCGGAAATACTGCGCCAGGTTGGCCGCGAACAACTGCGTCGCGATGACGACGCTGAAGCCGGCCGACACGACGCTGCCGACGATGATGGCCAACAGGCCCTGGCGGCTGCCCTCGCCGCTGTCGCTGGCATGGCCGACCTTCAGCACTTCGGCGCAGGCCACGCCTTCCGGATAGGGCAGCGGCGAGTTGGTCACCAGCGCGCGGCGCAGCGGGATGGAGTACATGACGCCCAGCACGCCACCCAGCGCGCAAAGCGTCATGGACATCCAGTACGGGAAGCCGCTCCACCAGCCAATCATGACCAGGCCGGGCAGCACGAAAATGATGGACGACAGCGTGCCCGCGGACGAGGCGATCGTCTGCACGATGTTGGTCTCTCCGATCGAGTTACCAGCGGCACGGCGCAGCAGCGCCATGGAGATGACCGCGGCCGGGATGGACGTCGCGAATGTCAGGCCGGCTTTGAGGCCGAAGTAGACGTTGGCGGCCGTGAAAACCAGCGTGATCAGGATGCCGAGGACGATGCCGCGGGCGGTCAGTTCGGTGCCCAGTTCGGGCGCGGTGGTGGGCGATGAGGTGCTCATGCTGTTGCGTGCAAACGCCGGGTCTGGCGAGGTGCGCATCATCGTGGCAGCTTGCACGCCAAGCCGATCCGGATAACCCTAGAGCACCTTCAATTGACGTTAACGTCAATTAGCGACCTAAAATCCCGGCCGATCAAGGAGACAGCCTATGACCGATCTCGCCGCTGACTACAAGGCACTGGCCGAGTACCGCCCGACCCACAAGGTCCGTTTCGTCACCGCCGCCAGCCTGTTCGACGGGCATGACGCCGCCATCAACATCATGCGGCGCATCCTGCAAGGCATGGGTGCCGAGGTCATCCACCTCGGGCACAACCGCTCGGTGGACGAAGTCGTCACCGCGGCGCTGCAGGAGGATGCGCAGGGCATCGCCATCAGCTCTTACCAGGGCGGGCACGTCGAGTACTTCAAGTACATGACGCAGCTGCTGAAGGAACGCGGCGGCGCGCACATCCAGGTGTTCGGCGGCGGCGGCGGCGTCATCGTGCCGGCCGAGATCCGCGAGCTGGCTGAGCACGGCGTGCGCATCTTCAGTCCCGAGGACGGCCAGCGCATGGGCCTCCAGGGAATGATCGGCGAGATGGTCATGAAGGCCGACCAGGACTTCAGCGTGCATGCGCCGAAGGCGCTGTCGGCCATCACCGGGCATTCAGAAGCGGCCTGGCGTTCGCTGGCGCAGTTGCTGACGGCGCTCGAGAACGGCAAGGCCGACGCAGCCATTGTTGACGCGCTGCGCTCGCAAGCCAAGGTCATCAAGACGCCCGTGCTCGGCATCACCGGTACCGGCGGCGCCGGCAAGTCCAGCCTGACGGACGAGCTGATCCGCCGCCTGCGGCTGGACCAGGGCGACGCACTGCGCGTGGCGTTGATCTCCATCGACCCGTCCCGCCGCAAGAGCGGTGGCGCGCTGCTGGGCGACCGCATCCGCATGAACGCGATCAGCCCATGGGGTCAGGGTGCACGCGTGTTCATGCGCTCGCTGGCCACGCGTGACTTCGGCTCCGAAATCTCCCCTGCGCTGCCCGACGTCATCGCCGCCGCCAAGGTGGCCGGCTTCGACCTCGTCATCGTCGAGACCTCGGGCATCGGCCAGGGCGATGCAGCCATCGTGCCGCTGGTCAGCGTGCCCATGTACGTGATGACGCCCGAGTTCGGCGCGGCCAGCCAGCTCGAGAAGATCGACATGCTGGACTTCGCCGAGTTCGTCGCCATCAACAAGTTCGACCGCAAGGGCTCGCTGGACGCGCTGCGCGATGTGTCGAAACAGGTGCAGCGCAACCGCGAGGCCTTCACGGTGATGCCGGACACGATGCCGGTGTTCGGCACCATGGCCAGCCGCTTCAACGACGACGGCGTGACGGCGCTGTACCAGGCACTGAAGGTTCGCCTGGCCGAGCTGGGCCTGACTTTCACCGAAGGCCGCCTGCCGCTGGTGAACACCCGCCACTCCACCCACCAGACACCCATCGTGCCGGCCGCGCGCGTGCGGTATCTCGCCGATATCAGCGACACCGTGCGCGCCTACAAGGCCCGGGCACGCAGGCAGGCGGCGCTGGCCCGCGAGATCCAGCAACTTGAAGCCAGCCGCGCAATGCTGGAAGCCGCCAACCCCGACAAGCAGGGCGCCCGCATCGCGCTGGCCGACTTGGCCGAGCAGCGCCGCACCCGCCTCGACGGCGATGCGCGCCAGCTGCTGCAGCAGTGGCCTGACATGGTCAAGGCCTACGGGGGTGACGAGTACGTCGTGAAGATCCGCGACAAGGAGATCCGCACCGCGCTGGTCACGCAAAGCCTGTCGGGCACCAAGATCCGTAAGGTCGTGCTGCCCGGCTACGAGTGCCACGGCGAGCTGCTGAAGTGGCTGATGCTGGAAAACGTGCCCGGCAGCTTCCCCTACGCGGCCGGCGTGTTCGCGTTCAAGCGCGAGGGCGAGGACCCCACCCGCATGTTCGCGGGCGAAGGCGATGCCTTCCGCACCAACCGCCGCTTCAAGCTGGTGTCCGAGGGCATGCCCGCCAAGCGCCTGTCCACCGCGTTCGACTCGGTCACGCTGTACGGCGCGGACCCCGCGCCGCGGCCCGACATCTACGGCAAGATCGGCAACAGCGGTGTCTCCATCGCCACGCTGGATGACCTCAAGGTCTTGTACAGCGGCTTCGACCTGTGCAACCCGGCCACCAGCGTGTCGATGACCATCAATGGCCCAGCACCCAGCATCCTGGCCATGTTCATGAACGCGGCCATCGACCAGAATCTGGACAAGTTCAAG
>JACPYV010000161.1 GCA_016195825.1 Burkholderiales bacterium
CGACAGCGTCGCGGCCGCCGAATGAGCGGCGGCACCAAGCACAAGGCCGTCGCAACCTGGCTGGCGCTGGCCGTCGGCGTGTTCGGCGCGCATCGCTTCTATCTGCATGGGCCGAAGGACCGCTGGGCGTGGCTGTTCCCGCTGCCGACGCTGCTGGGCCTGGTCGGCCTGCAACGCATGGACCAACTGGGCCAGGACGACCGCCTGGCCTGGGCGCTGATCCCGCTGCTGGGCGTCAGCCTCGTCGCCGCACTGATCGGCGGCATCGTCTACGGCTTGATGCCCGACGAGCGATGGAACGCGCGCTTCAACGCCGGCCAGCCGAGCTCGACCGGCGGCTGGGGTGCCGTCATCGGTGTCGTGCTGTGTGTGTTCGTCGGCGGCACGACGCTGATGGCCACCATCGCCTTCAGCGCCCAGCGCTATTTCGAGGCCCAGGCCGGTCAGTAGAGAGCGAAACTGACCCAGTAGCAGATGCCGGCCATGGTGGCCGCGGCTGGGATCGTGAAGATCCACGCCCAGACAATGCTGCCCGCCACGCCCCAGCGCACGGCCGAGGCGCGCTGCACCGAGCCGACGCCCACGATGGCGCCCGTGATGGTGTGTGTGGTCGACACCGGGATGCCCATGGCCGTGGCCAGGAACAGCGTGATGGCACCGCCCGTCTCGGCACAGAAGCCGCCCACCGGCTTGAGCTTGGTGATGCGCTGACCCATGGTCTGCACGATGCGCCAGCCGCCGAACATGGTGCCCATGCCGATGGCGATGTAGCAAGCGACGATGACCCAGGTGGGCGGCGCCTTCTCGCCCACACCCACCATGCCGGCAGCGATCAGCAGCATCCAGATCAGGCCGATGGTCTTCTGCGCGTCGTTGCCGCCATGGCCCAGACTGTAGAGCCCGGCGGACACGAGCTGCAGTCGCCGGAACCAGCGATCGATGCGTATCGGCGACTTGTGCCGGCAGATCCAGGCCACGATGACCATCATCAATGAGCCCAGCAGGTAGCCCAGCAGCGGCGACACGATGATGAAGGCCACGGTCTTCCAGATGCCACCCGCAACCAGCGCCGACGGGCCGGCCTTGGCGACCACGGCACCGGCGATGCCGCCGATCAGCGCGTGTGACGAGCTCGACGGGATGCCCCACCACCAAGTGATGCCGTTCCAGGCGATGGCGCCGATCAGCGCGCCGAACACGACGTGGTGGTCCACGATGCCCGGCTCGACGATGCCCTTGCCCACCGTGGCCGCCACCTTGAGTTGGAAGATGGCGATGGCGACGACGTTGAAGAAGGCGGCGAACAGCACCGCCTGCTGGGGCTTGAGCACGCCGGTGGAGACGACGGTGGCGATGGAGTTGGCGGCGTCGTGGAAGCCATTCATGAAGTCGAACAGCAGGGCCAGCACGACGAGCAGGGCCACCACCCAGAAGGCGATCTCAGCGGATGCCATGGGAGCGCCTGATCAGGAGTTCTCGAGGACGATGCCCTCGATCAGATTGGCCACGTCCTCGCAACGGTCGGAGATGGATTCCAGCTGCTCGTAGATCGCCTTGAGCTTGATGAGCTCGCGCACGTCCGGCTCCTCGCGGAACAGGCGCGACATTGCAGAGCGCATGACGCGGTCGGCATCGGACTCGAGCTTGTCGATCTCCTCGCATGTCTTGATCGCGGCCTCGGTCGTGGCCGGCTTGCTGAGGTGGGGCAGCAGCGTGACGGCGTGCTGCACGCGCTCGCAGCAACGTACGGACAGCGTCGCCAGCTGCAGCACCTGCTCTGGCACGGCGCGCACGTCGTACAGCGACAGCGTCTCGGACGAGTCCTGCAGCAGGTCGACGATGTCGTCCATCGCGTTGATCAGGCCGTGGATCTGCTCGCGGTCGATGGGCGTGATGAAGGTGCGGTGCAGCAGCCGGTTGACCTCGGCCGTCACGCGGTCGGCCGCATGCTCGGCCGTGTCCACATCGTCCGCGTACTGCTGGCGCAGCGCCGGATCGGCGTAGTTCTCGATCATCTTCAGGAAAGCGCGGGCGCCTTCCGCGATGTGGTTGCCGTGCTCGTTGAACAGCTCAAAAAAATTGCCCTCACGGGGCAGCAGTTTGCCGAACAGCATGGCCGTCCTTGTCTTGTTCTGATGGGAAGGGCGAGAGTTTACCTAGCCCGCCCACATGACCGCATCATGACCGGAAGATGAAATACACGGCACCCATCAGGCACAAACCAACCCACAGGAAATCCAGCTTCAGCGGCTCCCCCATGTAGTACACCGAGAACGGCACGAACACGCCCAGTGTGATGACCTCCTGGGTGATCTTCAGCTGCGCCAGCCCGAAGCCGGCGCCATGGCCGATGCGGTTGGCCGGCACCTGCAGCAGGTACTCGAACAGCGCGATGCCCCAGCTGATCAGCGCGGCGATCCACCAGGGCTTGGTGGCCAGGCCCTTCAAGTGGCCGTACCAGGCGAAGGTCATGAAGACGTTGGACAGGATCAGCAGGCCAACGGTCTGCCAGCCGGCAAGGGTCGAGAACATCGCAGGTCTCCAGGTTCAGTGCGGGATGCTGCCGCTGCGTTCAATGCGCTGGGCCTGCCAGGCTTCGCTGGTGGCCAGTCGCACCAGGTCTGGCGCGATCTCCAGCAGTGGGCGCAGCACGAAGGCGCGCTCGGCGAGGCGTGGGTGGGGCAGCGTCAGGCGCGGCGTGTCCAGCACCAGGCCACCGTACAGCAGCAGGTCCAGGTCCAGCGTGCGCGGTGCGTTGCGGTAGGGGCGCTCGCGGCCGTGGGCCTGCTCTATGGCTTGCAGCGCATCCAGCAGTTCAAGGGGTGGGAGCCCCGTCTCCAGCGCCGCGACGGCATTCAGGAAGTCCGGGCCGCCGGCATCGATCGGGGCGCTGCGCCACGCGCTCGACAGCGCGAGCAGTCGGGTGTCGGGCAGCGCTGCAAGGGCCTGCGCCGCCTGCGTCAGCGTGGCGAGCAGGTCGGCGCCAAGGTTGGCGCCCAGACCGACATAGGCGCGCGAACTCACTCGGCGCTGGGTGCGGGCGTGCCGGCGCCCTCCCCGCCACCGCCAGGCTTGCGACGGCGGCGGCGGCGCTTCTTGGCGGGTGCATCAGCGACGGCCGCATCGCCCGTATCGCCTGCATCGTCGTCGTCGGGCACGGCCGCTGACTCGGGGCGAGGCGCACGAACGACGCGCGGCTGTTTCTGCTGCGCGCTGCGCGCGTCGGCCAGCAACGCCTGGCGGTCGTCGTCGCTGCCCAGTGCAAAGTCCTCCCACCAGTCGGCCAGAGCCGGGTCGATCTCGCCGGCATCTGCACGCAGGCGCAGGAAGTCGAAGCCGGCGCGGTAGCGTGGTTGCTCGATCAGGCTGAAAACGCCTGAGCCGCTGCGGCGCTCGAAGCGGGTCTGCATCATCCAGATCTCGCGCATGTCGGCGGCCAGCTTGCCGCGGCCGGATATGTCACCGATGCGGGCGTCGAAAACGGCATCGATGGCCTGGGCCAGCGCCGGTACGGCCGGCTCGCCGCCGTCACGGATCTTGTTCCAGCGGTCCAGCACCTCGTACCAGAGCATGCAGGCCAGCATGAAGCTGGGGCTGACGCCGCGGCCCTCGGCCACGCGGCGATCGGTGTCCTCGAACGCCTGGCGCACAAACTTGCCGCGCACGCCCTCGTGCAGATCGCCGGTCTCGGTCAGCATGGCGTCCAGCACGGCGAAGACGCCGCGGGCCAGGCCCAGCTTCTTCAGCTGCGCGATGCTGGCCAGCGAGTGACCGGTCTGCAGCAGCTTGATCATCTCGTCGAACAGCCGCGACGCCGGCACGTTGGCCAGCAACGCAGCCGAGGTTTTCACCGGCGCCAGCGTCTTGGGCTCCAGCGTGAAGCCGAGCTTGGCGGCGAAGCGCACGGCCCGGATGATGCGCACCGGGTCTTCGCGGTAGCGGGTCTCGGGATCGCCGATCATGCGCAGCAGCTTGGCGCGCGCATCGGCCAGGCCGCCGTGGTAGTCCACCACCAGCTGGCGCTGCGGGTCGTAGTACATCGCGTTGACGGTGTAGTCGCGGCGCGCGGCATCCTCGATCTGGGGGCCCCAGACGTTGTCGCGCAGCACGCGGCCGCTGGCGTCCACGGCGTGGGACTTGCCTTCCAGCTCGGCCTTGGACGTCTTTTCGTTGCCGCCCACGGCGGCGCTGGCAGACTCGCCCTCCGTCGGCAGCGCACGGAAGGTCGAAACCTCGATGACCTCGTGCTCACGGCCGCGGCCATAGACGACGTGGACGATGCGAAAGCGCCGGCCGATGATGAAGGCACGGCGGAACAGGCCCTTGACCTGCTCGGGCGTCGCGTTGGTGGCGACGTCGAAATCCTTGGGCCGCACGCCCAGCAGAAGGTCGCGAACGGCGCCGCCGACGATGTAGGCCTCGAAGCCGGCGTCGGTCAGCGTCTTGACGACTTTGACCGCACGCTCATCGAGCAATTCGGGGTTGATGCCATGCGTTTCGGCCGTGATCTCGACGCGCTTGCCGAGCGGGCTGGTCTTCTTGGCGGCGGCCGTGGCGGGCTTGCCGAGGAGCTTGTCGATGAACTTCTTGATCATGCGAAGAGTTGGAGCTGGGGCCAGCCGCGCTCAGCAGCGATACGTGCGAGCGCGGGGCTGGGGTTGGTCGCCACCGGGTGACTGACACGTTCGAGCAGCGGGAGATCGTTGGTCGAGTCGCTGTAGAAGGTGACGCGCTCGAAATCGGGCCATTGTGCCCCCAGGCCCCGCAACCACCCTTCGACCCGCGCGATCTTGCCCTCGCGAAAGCTCGGCACGCCGTCGATTTCGCCAAGATAGCGGCCACCGGTCTCTCGCTTGAGGTCGACGGCGATCAGGTGCTCGACGCCGAAGGCCGCAGCGATGGGCTCGGTGACGAAGACATTCGTGGCGGTGACGATGGCCAGCAGGTCGCCGGCGGTGCGGTGCTGTTCGACCAGCGCAACCGCCTCGGGCCGCAGCTGTGGGCGCATGACCTCGGCCATGAAACGCTCGCGCATCGCCAGCGCCTCGGCAAGCGGCCGGCTGCGCCATGCCGACGTCGCGAAGGCGATGTAGGCCGGCAGGTCGAGCGTGCCGGCGTTGTATTGGGCAAAGAACTCGTCGTTCTTGGCCCCCCAGACTTCGCCGTCCACCCAACCCACGTCGACCATGAAGCCGCCGAAGGCGTGATCGGAATCCATCGGGATCAGCGTCCCGTCGAGGTCAAACAGCGTCAGATTCATAAAATGGGGTCGGAGTCTATTTTCTCTTGGTCGGCCAACATGGCCTTCAGCAGCGGCAGCGTCAACGCGCGTTTGGCGGACATCGCGAACTCGTCCAGCCGCTCCAGCAAAGCCATCAGGCCCTTGAGGTTGCGCTCGAAGCGGGTCAGCAGATACGACAGCACCTCGTCGCCCAGCAGCAGGCCGCGGCGGTCGGCCTCGCGGCGCAGCACGGCGCGCATCTCAGCCTCGCGAAGGGGCTGCAGCGCAAAGCTGGGGCCCCAGCCAAGCCGGGTGCGCAGATCCTCACGCACGGTCAGGTCAACGGCAGGCGCGTCAGCCGTCGCGACAACGGTGTAGCCCTGCCCCGCCGAAGCGACGAACAGCGCAAAGGCGGCGTGCTGCTGGCCGGCGTCGAAGCGCTGGCAGTCGTCCAGCAACAGCAGGCTCTCGTGGACCGGAAGCTCCCAGGGCAAGGGCGTGTCCGCGTCGTACCAGGCGACGCGCTGCCCCGCAGCCTGCCAGCGTTCGGCCAGTGCCTGCAGCAGATGCGTCTTGCCCGAGCCCGTGGCCCCCCAAAGCAGCGTGGGCGGGTCGCCGGGCATCAGGCCCTTCAGATAGGCGAGCACCTCAGCATTGGCGCCGGGCAGGAAGTTGTCGAAGCTGTGCGCTGGCGGTGCCAGTAGCGCGAGCGGAATCTGCCTCATGAGAAGGTCTATCGGAACAGCGAACTCGCGAGATACGCAGCGTGCAGCCGCCGCGCAGCGACGGCGGCCAGCGCCGACAGCGGCAGCGCGATCAGCACGCCGACGAAGCCCAACAGATGCCCGAAGGCCAGCAGCGCGAAGATGACCATCAGCGGGCTCATGCCGATGCGCTCGCCGACGAAGCGCGGCGTGAGCACGAAACTCTCCAGCAGCTGTCCGACGCCGAAGACGATGGCCACGGCCACGACGCCGTAGAAGTTGGCGAACTGCAGCAGGCCCGCCAGCAGCGCGAGCAACAGGCCCAAGCCGAAGCCCAAGTAGGGAATGAAGACGGCCAGGCCGGTGAAGACGCCGATAGGCAGCGCCAGGTCGAAGCGCGCCAGGGCCAGGCCCACGCTGTAGAAGATGGCCAGAGCGACCATGACCAGCAGCTGGCCGCGCAGGTACTGGCCCAGCGTCTCGTCGCAGTCCTGCAGGAAGCTGCCCACCGACTCACGCGCGGAAGGCGGCACCAGCGCCCAGGCGCGCGCCATCAGTTCGGGCCAGTCGTGCAGCAGATAGAACAGCACCACCGGCAGCAGCACCGCGTTGCCTACGAAGGCCAACAGGAAGCTGCCGCCGATGCGCGCGGAACTCAGCATGGTGGCCAGCCACTCTTCGAGATTGGCATCCAGGTACTTCAGCACAAAGGCCTTGATGCTGGCCGTGTCGAGCTGCAGCTGGATGCCGTGCTCGGCCAGCCAGGGCGCGAACCGGTCGTTGGCGACCTTGGCCAGCGCCGGGATCTGCTCGCGCATCGCCGGGATCTCCTTGCTCAGGATGGGCAGCACCAGCAACAGCAGCGCAAACAATGCCAGGCCCAGCAGAAGCTCGACGAACAGCACGGCCACGACGCGCGGCACGCGCCGACTGACCAGCGCCTGCACCGCCGGTGCCAGCGCGTAAGCCAGCACCAGCGCGGCGATGAAGGGGGCCAGCACGGGCGACAGCAGCCAAAGCAGCAGCGCCACGGCGAGGGCGACGCCGAGCCAGGCCAGGGCGGTGCGTTGGTTCTTGCTGAGCTTCATCATGATGGGCGGGCGAACGGGCGCGGATTGTCACTGAAGCGGCGGCGGCCGCTGCTCGAGTAGCAAGGCCAACCGGGCACGCAGTTCGGCCGCGTCGGGCGCGTCGCTGCGCTCGGCCAGGTAGAAGGCCAGGTCGTCGGCCGCGGCCGATGGCGCGCCGATGGCTTCCAGCACCAGGCCGCGATCGCGCCGCTCTGCCGGGTCGGCGGGCTGCAGCACAACCAGGCGCTGCTGCACGCCCAGCAGGCGCGGCCAGTCGTGCGCGGCGCGGTGCACTTCCTTCAGGTTGCGCAGCATGCGGGTCAGGATCTGGCGCTTGGTGGCCGCACGCAGGAAGAACTCCAGCGGCAGCTCCATGTCGTCCGGCAGGCCACTGCCCTGGCGGTAGACGGCCAGCCGCTCGTCCAGCCGGGCGGGCGACAACGAATCACCCGTGAACGGATCGATGACGACCTCGCCCAGGCCGATCTTGAACTTCACCAGGAAATGCCCCGGGAAGGCGACGCCCACCGCACGAAGTCCGGCCTGCTCGGCCAGTTCCAGCAGCAGCACGGCCAGCGCGATGGGCAGGCCGCGACGGGTCTCGACCACGCGATGGATGAAGCTGTTGTCCATCGCGTAGTAGTTGTTTAGGTTGCCGGCAAAGCCCAGCTCACCGTGGAAGAAGCGCGTGAGTAGGCGCAGCCGCTGGGCCGGCGCGGCATCGGCTGCGATGCGCCCGCGCAGCCGCCGCGCCAGGCCGTCCACATGCGCCAGCACGGCCTGCACGTCGAGCTGCGGGTGCTCGTCCTGGGCCAGGCTGATGGCGGCTTCCAGCAGGTTCAGTCCATCGTCCTCCGCCACCAGGGTGGCGAAGTACTCCAGGGGCGTGGGTGCCGCGAAACGCATGTCAGACCGGGCGCCCGAGGGCCTTGGGGCGCATCCCCGCCAACATCAGCACGCCAAAATAGACGACCGCGCTGCCTGCCAGGCTGGCTGCCATGACCAGGGCCCGCTGCAGTTCGTGGTCGCCCAGCGCAATCCAGTCCAGTCGCGTGGCCAGTTGCCACTGCAGCAGACCCATGGCCACGCAACCCAGACCCACACGCAGGCCAAAGGCAAGCCAGCCGGGCTCGGGCCGGTAGCTGCCGAGCTTCGTCAACCCCCACAGCAGCCAGCTCGCATTCACCAGCGCACCCAGGCCGATGGACAAGGCCAGGCCCGCCACGCCGATCAAGGGCACGAAGACAAGGTTGAAGAGCTGGGTCAGGATCAGCACCGCCACGGCAATCCTGGCCGGCGTTCCCGTGTCCTGGCGGGCGTAGAAGCCGGGGGCCAGCACCTTGACCGCGATCAGGCCCAGCAGTCCCACGCCCCAGCCCATCACTGCCTGCGACGTGTGCATCACATCGGCGGCATGGAAGGCACCGCGGTGATACAGCACCGCCGTCAGCGGCTGCGCGAACACCAGCAGCGCGACGGCGCAAGGCAGCGCCAGCAGCATCACCATGCGCAAGCCCCAGTCCAGCAGCCGGCTGTAGCGCCCCGTCTCGCCTGAGGCCTGCGCGGCGGAAAGCTGCGGCGTCAGCACAGCGCTGAGCGCCACGCCCAGCAAGCCAATGGGGAATTCCATCAGCCGGTCCGCGTAGTTCAGCCAGGAGGTCGCGCCCGAGCCCAGGTTGCTGGAGATCTGCGTGTTGATCATCAGCGACAGCTGCGACACGCCCACGCCCAGCAGCGCCGGGCCCATGTTCAGCAGCAGGCGGCCAACGCCCGGGTGGGCACGCGATTCGGACAGGCCGCGCCAGGTCCAGCGCAGCTTTGGCAGCATGCCGATGGCGCGCAATGCCGGCCACTGCACGACCAACTGCAAAACGCCACCCAGCATCACGCCCAGGGCCATCGCATAGATGCCCGGGTAGCCAGCGCGCTCCAGCGGCTTGACCAGCGCCCAGCAGACGGCGATGGTGCTGAGATTCATCAGCACCGGCGTGGCCGCCGGCACGACGAATCGCCGCCAAGTGTTCATGATGCCAGCCGACAGCGCCACCATGGACATGCAGGCGATGTACGGAAACATGAAACGGGTCATGACGACGGCGGCGTCGAATTCACGCGCCGGAAGGCCGGAACCCAGCAGCCACACCAGCAGCGGCGCACCCAGGATGCCCACCAGCGACGTGGCCACCAGGGCCCAGGCCAATACCGTGCCGACGGCGTCCACCAGGCGCTTGGTGGCCACGTCGCCGTCCGTCGCGCGGGTCGCCGCCAGCAGCGGCACGAAGGCCTGGGAGAACGCGCCTTCCGCCAGCAGACGGCGCAGCAGGTTGGGGATGCGAAAAGCGACGAGGAAGGCGTCGGTGAAGAAATTGGCGCCGAACAGCCCGGCCACCATTTGTTCACGAACGAGCCCGGTGATGCGCGAGGTCAGGGTGAGCAGGGAAATGGTCGACGCAGCGCGCAGCAGATTCATGGCGCGGGATTATCTGTGCCGCCATTGAGGCCGAATTCGAAACTCTGCGAGGGCACTTGGCTTTAAACCTGATTTCAGGCTATACTCGTCGTCTTTGCACCAACTGGGTATAGATACAGCATGGCAACCAGCTCCAAAGCCAAGAAGAAGACGGTTCGCCTGGCATCGGGCCGCAAACGCGCCCGCCAGGACGTCAAGCTCAACGCCGCCAACACGGCTCTGCGCTCCAAATTCCGCACGGTCGTCAAGAACGTGCAAAAGGCCGTGGTCGCGGGCGACAAGCCCAAGGCTGCTGAACTGTTCAAGGCTGCCCAGGCCGTGATCGACTCGGTCGCTGACAAGGGCATCTTCCACAAGAACAAGGCTGCTCGTCACAAGAGCCGCCTGTCCGCCAAGATCAAGGCGCTCGCCGCCTGATTACAAATCCAGCTCTGGTGCAAGCAGAAGGCCCGCGAAAGCGGGCTTTTTGCTTTGAGGCCCGCCCCGCGCGGGCCTCTTGCATTTGGGCTGTCCATTCTTCGCGGGCCGCCCCAAGCCGGCTCGCCAAGGCGATGAGCTCGCGACTCAATGCCAAAAGCATCGCCGCCCCCTCAGGGGCCGGTCAATGCCACTCCCCCGGCCCGACGCCCTGGATGCTGCGATCACGCAGCCACTCCGCCACGGCGCGGGCGACCCACTGGGGATCGTCCAGCGGCAGGTCATGCCCGGCCTTGGTGTGCAGACGCAAGGGCGCGCCCCAGGCACGGCTGATGGCCTGGGAGCAGTGCCAGTCGACCAAGCCGTCCGCCTTGCTGCACAGCAGCAGCATCGGCGCGGCCGGTCGGGTGCGGCTGGCGCGGTAGCGCACGCTGGCCAGCAGCTGGCGTGCGGTGTTGCGCACACCCAGCGGGTGCTGGCGCTGCAGCTCCAGCCAGCGGTCGATGACCGCCTGCGCCGGCGTCAGCCGCGTCGTCAGGCTAAGCACGCGCTCCTCGCGCATGCGGGCGCTGAAGCGGCTCAATGACAGCAGCAGCAGCCCCAGGTAATTCAGCGGACGCGGCTTGCGGAACAGTTCGCTGAATGGGCGCAGGCTGGGGTTGATCAGCACGCCGGCCTCGATCTGGTCTGGATAGCGATTGGCCCAGTCGCTCAGAACCGCCACGCCCAGCGACATACCAACCAGCGACACCGGCCCCGTCACGCCGCGGCGCTGCAGCTCGACGCGGCAGGCGTCGACGATGGCCGATACCTGCGTCGGGCTGACCTGCCGGCGCTGCGTGCCTGTGCCGGGCAGATCTAGCATCAACAGCTCGGAGGAAGGTTGCAGCGCGCGCAGCTCGCGCAACAGATGTTCGGGGAACACGCCCCAGTGGCCGCTCTCGCGCGACAGGCCGCGCAGCAACACCCAGACCGGTGCAGACGGACGCGGCGCCGGCACCTGCGCCAGGGCAGGCGCATTGAGCGACGGGTCTGCTGCACCAGTGGCAGGGCTGAGGTTCATCGGCATGTTTCCAAACGTTGCCGGCGAGGATAACGGCCTGCCGCGCCCGCGGCTCTCGGGAATGTCGCTAAGGCGTGGGAAATCAGACGCCCGGCTTGCCTTCAGTTCCGTCCGGCAGCAGACAAGCGTCCGCCACCTGGAGGTTGTTGTCGCGTGCGAAGTTCATGACGAAGTCCCAGGCCATCGGTTCCAGGCGCCGGAGTTCTTCATTGACGATGACGCACTTCACGCCGTTGATGACGGTGGGCACGCACAGCGGCGAGTAGCCGATGTGGGCACCGATGCCGGGTCGCATGCCGCCGGGCCGAAAGCATGACATCGCGCCGGCCAGTCGCTCGGCCCAATCGCTGGGGCGGAAGGTGCGTCCGTCCAAGGTCACACCTTGGATGAAGACTTCACGCGGCGAGGGGGCAACGGTCATGGACAGGGAGGCTTCGCGGTACAGCGGAGCTCCGCTGCCAAAGACTGCTATTGTGCCTCGGCGCGGGCCCATCTGCTGCGGCGCAGCAAATGTCACCGCGCGGACTCTAGAATCAAAAGTCCACTTTTTCTCAACCCTCTGCGGAGACCCGATGAACGCTGTCCCCTCCTCGTCCGAGCCCCATGTCATGCCGACCTATGGCCGCCTGCCCGTTGCGCTTTCGCACGGCCAGGGCTGCTGGGTCTGGGACACGACGGGCCGACGACTGCTGGACGGGCTGGGCGGCATCGCGGTCAACACATTGGGGCACAACCATCCGCGCCTGGTGCCGGCACTGCAGGACCAGGTCGCCAAGCTCATCCACACGAGCAACTATTACCTCGTGCCGCTGCAGGAGCAGCTCGCCGCCAAGCTCTGCGAGATTTCGGGCCTGGCGAACGTCTTCTTCTGCAACAGCGGGCTGGAGGCCAACGAGGCGGCACTGAAGATCGCGCGCAAGTTCGGACATGACCGCGGCAACACCTCGCCGGAGATCCTGGTTTTCGAGGGCGCCTTCCACGGCCGCTCGATCGCGACGCTGTCCGCCACGGCCAACCCCAAGATCCAGGCCGGCTTCGCGCCGCTGGTGCCGGGCTTCGTGCGCGTGCCGCTGAATGATGTTGCCGCCGTCGAGGCCGCGCCGGACGCCCATCCCAACATCACGGCCATCTTCCTGGAGACCATCCAGGGCGAAGGCGGCATCAACCCGGCCCGCATCGAGTTCCTGCAGGCGCTGCGCCGTGTCTGCGCCGCGCGCGACCTGCTGCTGATGCTGGACGAAGTGCAGTGCGGCATCGGCCGCACCGGCAAGTGGTTCGCTCACCAGTGGGCGGGCATCCAGCCGGACGTGATGCCGCTGGCCAAGGGCCTGGGCTCGGGCGTGCCCATCGGTGCGGTCGTCTGCGGCCCGCGGGCGGCGGGCGTGCTGAAGGCTGGCAACCACGGCACCACCTTTGGCGGCAACCCGCTGGCCATGCGCGCCGGCGTCGAGACGCTGACCATCATGCAGGAGGACGGCCTGCTGGCCAACGCCGAGGCCGTGGGTGCCACGCTGCGCGGTGCGCTGGCCGAGGGTCTGGCCGGTGTCCAGGGCGTCGTGGAGATCCGCGGCCAGGGCCTGATGCTGGGCATCGAGCTGGACCGCCCGGCTGGCGCGCTGCTGACGCAGAGCCTGGATGCGGGCCTGCTGATCAGCGTGACCGCCGACCGCGTCGTGCGCCTGCTGCCGCCGCTGATCCTGACGCATGAAGAGGCCCGCGAGATCGCTGCACGCCTGGTGCCGCTGATCAAGGCCTTGCTGGCCCAGCCCAAGCCATGAAGCCGGGAGATGGACTGATTCGCCACTACCTGCAGTTCAAGGACCTGCGTGCCGAGGAGTACGCCCACCTGTTCGACCGCGCCGGCATCATCAAGCGCCGCTTCAAGAACTACGAGAAGTACCAGCCGCTGCAGGACCGCACGCTGGCGATGATCTTCGAGAAGGCCAGCACGCGCACCCGCGTCAGCTTCGAGGCGGGCATGTACCAGATGGGCGGCTCAGTCGTGCACCTGACGACTGGCGATAGCCAGCTGGGCCGCGCCGAGCCGGTGGAGGACTCGGCGCGCGTCATCAGCCGCATGGTCGACATTGTCATGATCCGCACCTTCGAGCAGCGCAAGATCGAGACGTTCGCGGCGCACTCGCGCGTGCCGGTCATCAACGGGCTGACCAACGAGTACCACCCCTGCCAGATCCTGGCCGACCTGTTCACCTTCATCGAGAACCGCGGCATGGACCGGCGCGGCGCCATCGACATGGACTGCCTGAAGGGCCGGGTCGTGGCCTGGGTGGGTGACGGCAACAACATGGCCAACACCTGGCTGCAGGCGGCGGAGATCCTGGGCTTCACTGTGCATGTCAGCACGCCCAGCGGCTACGGCGTCGATCCGGCGGTGGCGGGTGTGAAGGACAGCAGTTGCTACAAGGTCTTTAAGGACCCACGCGAGGCCTGCGTGGGCGCCGACCTGGTGACCACCGACGTCTGGACCAGCATGGGCTACGAGGCTGAGAACGAGGCTCGCAAGGCCGCGTTCGCCGATTGGTGCGTGGACCGCGACATGATGGCCCGCGCCAAGCCGGACGCCCTCTTCATGCACTGCCTGCCAGCGCACCGCGGCGAAGAGGTGGCAGCGGACGTCATCGACGGGCCGCAGTCGGTGGTCTGGGACGAAGCGGAGAACCGCATGCATGTACAGAAGGCCCTCATGGAGTACCTGCTGCTCGGCCGGATCGGCTGAACGGATTCAGCACCCACGAAAAAGCCGGCTGCCTGCAGCCGGCTTTTCTTTTGGGTCCTTGCCGATCAGCCGCGACGGCGGCGGGCCAGCAGCAGCGCACCGCCAGCCAGCAGCAGCGCGACGCTGGTGGGTTCCGGCACGGCGGCGATGTTGTCCAGGCCGACCAGGTTGGCGGTGCCGGTCAGGTCGAAGGACTTGGCGGTGCCGCTGAAGCTCAGCACGGCCTTGTTCCAGGCCGAGTAATCGGCCGAATTGGCGTTCAGGCTGATCGTGCCCAGCAGCGTGCCGGTGCCATTCAGGCCGGAGTACGCCTTGATCGCGCCGGTCACGGCTTCAGGCGACGAGTAGAAGAAGCTCAGGCCACCGCTGACGCCGGCGGCGACGTTCATGTAGGCGGTCGTGTTGGTGACGCCGTCCAGCTGCACGAAGGCCGTGCCCAGCATCGACGGCGCGCTGGCGTAATAGGCGCCGTTGGCCAGGTTGCCCAGGCCGTCGTTGTTAGACACGCCCAGCACGTTGGTGAAGGTCACGCCGTCGGCGGCGTAGGTGTCGGCGACATCGGTGCCGTAGATCCAGCTCTTTTCGAAGTCGACGGACAAGGGGGCGGCGGCGAAAGCCGGCGATGCGAGGCCGAGGGCCAGGGCGAGGGTGGCGAGCTTCATCGAGTGAACTCCAGAGCTTGAGGTGTTGGAGCGGCGGGGCCGCGGCGTCTTGGTCGGAGGCGGAGTGTGGTGAGCAATGACGACAGCCGCGTGACGCCTCCAAGGCAGATCCGGGCCGGACGGCGCGCGTCACGCCGCTGTCACCGGCGCCTGCGATGGTCTATGCCCCCCCGTCTGTACTGCGCCGCATGACCACCCCTTCCCTGCTCCGCCGCCAGCTGTTGATCGCCCTCGGTACGGCAGGCCTGGCCCGCCCGGCACGCGCCTGCGAGTTCTTCAGCAGCCACCTGCGCATCTGGCACCCCTGGACACGGGCCACGCGCGTCAACGCCGAGACAGCCGTGCTTTGCATGCGCTTCGACGAGGTCCAGAAAACGGACCGCCTGATCGGCATCGAGACCCCCGTAGCCAGGGGGGCCAGGCTGGCGGGGCCGGCTGCGCCGACGGCCACGCAAGACCTGTCACTGCTGATCCCGGCCGGCGAGACGCTGACGCTCGCCGAGGACGGCCTCTACATCGAGCTGCTGGACCTGCAACAGCCACTGCAGATCGGCCGCAGCTTCCCGCTGCGTCTGATCTTCGAGTCCGCCGAACCGGTCAACGCGATGCTCAACGTCGACTACGCCGGCCTGCGTTGAAGCCCGGCGGTTCGGCCCATTCCGCGTCGCATTGCCGTCACGCCAGGGTCACGCCCGCTTCCTAGCATCCGCCCCGTTTCAAGCCCTTCCAACAAGCCCTGGAGCCGCACCCATGAACCATCTCTTCAGCAAGAGCCAGATTGCCTTGGCCGCCGTCGCGGCACTCGGCAGTGTCGCGATCATTTCGCCCAACCTCGCCACCGCCGCCGGCAAGACGCCCGGCAAATACGTGGCCGGAGACTTCCACAACCACACCACCTGCTCGGACGGCTCCATCTCCATGCAGAAGCTGGTCAAGAAGGTGACTGACAAGACCGAAACCCCCTGGGGTCTGGACTGGTTCGTGCAAGCCGGCCACGGCGGCAACGGCAACCGCAATTGCACGCTGGTCGAGGACGCCACGCTGTCCACGCCCGCCTACCCCTTCGTCTCCGGCCAGGGTCCGACAACGACCTGGGCCAACAGCATCGGCGCAGCCAACATCAAGGGCAATGGTGGCGGCGTCGGCGGCAACGGCAACATGTGGCGCTGGCAGTCCATCCAGGAGTACCAGTACCCCGTCATCGAATACCTGTCGGCACAAAAGAACGTGCCGCTGTTCATCGGCATGGAGTCCGTCGTGGCCGGCCATGAGCACACCTCCATGTCCGTCATCACCGGCCAGATGCCTGCCGCCGTGGACAACGCCACGCTGCCGACGACGCCTGGCTACACCGCGCTGGGCAATGCCAACGCGCTGGCCCAGTGGTCTTATTGCTTCGACCGCGGTGACACCGACACCAGCCGCGGCAACACGACCGGCACCACCACCGGCAACAACTGGGATTGCAGCAACCCCGACAGCGCCGACTCCACGTCGAGCACGCTGGGCTGGAGCGCTGCCGGCAAGAAGCTGGTGCAGCCCACCGGCGCCGGCACGGGCACCAAGGGTCACCTGAAGACCGTCGAGGCGCTGAAGTGGATGGCCAAGTTCCACGGGCAGGGCAGCTATTACGTGCCCGCCCACCTGGAGCGCGCCGGCCCGTTCAACGTCGACGGCAACAACGGCTTCAACATCGAGCACCTGCGCAACTTCAACAACGCGGCCCCCACCGTCGCCTTCGGCTTCGAGTCCCAGCCCGGCCACGGCGCCTCGGCCAACCGCGGTGAATACCAGGTCAAGCGCAACAACTTCGGCGCTGTGGCAGGCCTGGTCGACTCGGTCGGCGGCACAACCTTCGGCGGCACCGGCGTCTACGCGGCCCAGGTCGGCGGCGTGTGGGACGCGCTGCTCGGCGAAGGTCGCAACTGGTGGTTCTTCGCCAGCTCCGACTGGCACAACCGCGGCTCCTTCGGCCCGGATGACCGCCGCTCGTCACAGGACTTCTACCCCGGCGAATACCAGCGCACCTATGCCATGGTCCGCAACGGCGCCGACAAGCTGCGCCCGCAGACCATCGTCGACGGCCTGCGCACCGGCAACGCCTTCTCGTCCTCGGGTCAGCTGATTGACCGCCTGGCCTTCGTCGCCTGCACGTCCTACCCCGGCGTCGGCGCCCGCAGCAATGCGGCCGTGGAAGCACTGGCCGTCGCCGCCGCCACCGCTGGCACCGACATCGACAAGACCGGCTGCGCGACCATGGGCGAAAAGCTCGTTGCTCGCCCGGGCGCCGAGATCGTCGTCGCCGTGGTGCTGCGCGACCCCGAGGGTGCGAATTTCTCGCCCTACAGCTTCCCCAATCCGTCGCTGGCCCAGGTTGGCATCAACCAGCCGCTGAACAAGCCGGTGCTGGACCACGTCGACCTGATCCGCGGCCTGGTGACGGGCTACAAGACGCCGGGTGCGGCCGACTACTCGGGCGAATGGCCGCGCAACACCAACTGGCTGAAGACCGACGGCACGACCACCGGCCTGGCCAGCGTTCCGAACGGCGCGAAGAACACGTCAGCCGCCATCGTGAAGACCTTCAGTGGCAACGGCAGCACGCCATGGACGCAGGTGCAGTCCGGTGTGGACAACACGGTCTTCCTGAAGATGAGCTTCCGCATCCCGGCGGTGCAGGCTTCGCAGTACATCCGTCTGCGCGGCACCAACCTGCCGGCCGCCGTGCCCTACGAGACCGACGCCAACGGCAACCCGCTGGCCGACATCTTCACCAACGCCAACGACACGACGATGCTGCGCATCCCGTGCACGACGGTGGGCACCAACGTGCCGGCTGCCGGCGTCACCTGGGACCAGGCCAAGGGCACGATCGATGGCTGCCCTAGCCACCTGGCCACCGCTTCTGGCGCCAGCCCGATCGCCGGCCAGAAGGCCGTGTCGTTTGACGTGGCCGCCTGGTCCGACCTCTGGTTCTACAGCAACCCGATCTACGTCGAAGTGGCCAACTCGACCGCCGTCGCCGGCGTGAAGTAAACCGGGCCGCCTCAAGGCAACCTCTCGAAGGGCGTCGCGATCGCGACGCCCTTCTTCATTTGCAACAGGAGACCGTCATGAGGACTTCCGTCGCGGCCGCCCTGCTGGCCGTCGCTGCGGCCTGCGCCCAGGCCACTACCGTTTGGCAGGAAGGGGCGGACGGCACCAACGACTTGTCGAACGACCGGCTGGCGCCGACGACGGTCACCATGGGCCTGGGGCACAACTTGGTGCTCGGCACGACGGGCAACGCCGGCTCGGGCATCGACCGCGACTATTTCAGGTTCGACGTGCCCGCCGGTGCCGTGCTTGAAGCCATCGTGCTGCATCCCGACACCTTCGTTTCCGGCGACGCGTCGTTTATCGGCATCCAGGCCGGGCCGCAAGTGACCGTGACGCCCACCGGCGGCGGCGCGGGTGTCACGGCCCTGTATGGCTTCCTCCACTACCGAAACGACCAGATCGGCCAAAACATTCTCCCGGAGCTGGCGTTCGGGACATCCCCGGTGCCCGCCCCTGCCGGCACCTACGCAGTCTGGGTACAGGAACTCGGCGGCGAGGTGCGCTACGGGTTCGACTTCGTCGTCGCTTCCAGCGTGCCCGAGCCGGCCGCGGCCCTGCGCCTCGCTCTGGGCCTTGCAGGCCTAGCCTGTCGTCGTTTTGTCTTGCTGCGTCGATAGCATCCGCCGCTCGTCGCGCCCTCCAAGACCCATGTCCGCCCAACTGCCCCTGAGCTCCGCCACCCAGGCACCGCCCCGCCTGCCCCTGCCCACCTGGACGCGCGAACCGCTGCTGCACTTCCTTCTGCTCGGCGGACTGCTGTTCGGGGCCGACCAGCTACTGAACCGCCGCGCCGGCGATGCCAGCGTGATCGTCGTCAGTGCGGAGATCGAGGAAGAGGCGCGTCAGGTCTTCAAGGCCTCGCGCAACCGCGAGCCCAACGCCGAGGAGATGGCCGCGCTGCGCAAGGTCTGGCTGGACAACGAGGTGCTGTACCGCGAGGGGCTGGCCCTGCAACTGGACAAGGGCGACACTGCCATCCGCGAGCGCGTTATCTTCAAGGCGCTCAGCGTCGTCGACGGCGGCACCAAGCTGCCGCCGGTCAACGAAAAGCTGCTGCGCGAGTGGTTCGACCAGCACATCGCGAAGTACGAAGAGCCAGGCCGCTTCGACTTCCAGGAGGCCGTGCTGAGCGGCGAAAGCGATGAAGCTGCCGTGCGAGCGTTCGTCGACGCGCTGAACGCCGGCACGCCGGGCGACGCCAAGGCCGGCCTGCGCGTCTTCAAGGGCCGCCCGCACGCCAACTTGGTACAGAGCTATGGCGCTGACTTCGCCAAGGCGCTGGAGGCCGCGACACCCGGCCAGTGGCTGGCGCTTTCCTCCAGTGAAGGCTGGCGCGCTGTGCGCCTGGAGGCCACAAGCGCGCCCAAGCCGGCCAATTTCGACACCTTGCGCGGCGTCGTGCTGCAGGACTGGACCGACGCGACCTTGTCTGAGCAGCGCAGTGCGGCCGTCGCGGCATTGGCCAGGAAATACACCGTCCAGGTCGAGGCACCCGCGAAATGAAGCGCCTCGTGATCTTGCTGCGCGCCGCGCTGCTGCTCGCGCTGACTGTGGCTGCCCTGCCCTCGCAGGCCCACGAGATGAGCATGGCCGAGATGCAGCTGCGCGAGACCCGGCGCGGCGAATTCATCTGGCAGTGGATGGCCACCGAGAAGCGCCCCGCCGCCCAGGACCTGACACCACTGTGGCCCGAGGCCTGCCAGGCCGAGGCCAACGTGCTGCGCTGCGGCGAGCACGGCCTGTCCGGCACGCTGGCGGTCAAGGGCGTGGGCGAGCGCTACTCGGCCGCCGTCATCAAGGTCTTCTGGCTGGACGGCGAGAGCCGCGTCTACACCCTCACTAAGGGCCAGCCCACGGTGCAGCTGTACGGCGCCGCCAACGACCCGCGCGGCATGGGCGAGATCGCCAGCGCCTACACGCTGCTCGGCGTGGAGCACATCCTGGGCGGCATCGACCACCTGCTCTTCGTCATCGGCCTGCTGTTCCTGGTCGGCTTTCGGCGCCGGCTGGTTTGGACGATCACGGCCTTCACCGCCGCGCACAGCCTCACGCTGGCCAGCAGCGCCTTGGGCTGGTTGACGCTGCGCTCGGCACCGGTGGAGGCCAGCATCGCGCTGTCCATCGTGCTGGTGGCCGTCGAGGCGCTGCACCGGCGGGACACCTTGGCGCGACGCTGGCCGGCGGTCGTCGCCTTCCTGTTTGGCCTGGTCCACGGGTTGGGCTTTGCCGGCGCACTCAAGGAGATCGGCCTGCCCGAGAATCACCTGCTGGTCGCGCTGTTGACCTTCAACGTCGGCGTGGAGATCGGCCAGCTGATGACGGTGGGCGCCTGCTGGTGCCTGTGGCGCGTGACCGCACGCTGGCCGGCGGCGCAGCGGCTGCGCACGCTGCTGCTCTACGTCATCGGCAGCGTGGCGGCGTACTGGTCTTGGCTGCGCATCGCGGCGGTGCTGGCATGAGTCGCGCCGCGCCGCGCCGCCCCAAGCAAGCGGTGGCCCCGTCGGGGGACCGGCCGATGTACTCGTCGGACGAAGGGTTGGGATGACCGACGAAGTCATTGGCCTGTTCCCGGTGCCGCTGCTGCGCGCCCCGGGCGCTCTGCCGCAGCCGCTGGTGGGCGCCCTCGTCGACCACTTCAGCACCCAGGCGCTGCAGGCCAACAACAGCTCCGAGGCGCTGTCGCACACGCGCATGCTGCAGCCGTCGGACAGCCCGCTCCTGGTGCAGGCCGCGGCTCTTATCACGCCCAAGATCGCCGAGCTCGGCCGCCTTCTCTTCGGGGAGAACCTAGGCTGGGCCATCAAGGAGATGTGGGTCAATGTGCTGGACACCGGCGGCCGCCAGGCCATGCACAACCACGCCAACAGCTTCGCGTCCGGCGTGGTCTACCTGACCGAGACCGACGACTCGGCCCGCACCGTGTTCATGAAGTCGCCCGGGGGGCATGACTTCGCGTTGAAAAACGACCACGCCGGCGTGGTTACCGGGCCCTACAACGCCGAGAAATGGGTCAGCCCCGCGCCCAGCCCGGGCGACCTGGTGTTGTTCCCGAGCTATCTGATGCACGCCGTGCCGCCCAACGCCGGCGGGCGGCGCATCAGTCTGGCTTTCAACGCCATCCCGACGCGGCTGGAGAGCTGGGGCTACACACTCAGCTTCAACGCTTGAAATGATGCCCCACGTCCAGTCTCGCCGCGCTGAACGCGGGCGAGCCCAGTCGGCCTTGCAGGCCGCGCAGCCGACGAAACGGCTGCTCTTCGGCAGGCACGCCAAGTCCACAGGACTTGCCGTGTCCGGCCTCAGCCCCCGACGGGACGGCGATGCATGCGGCATGGAGCCGCAAGCCCATCGCCTGCGGGCTGGCTTGGGGCGGCCCGGCGCCAGTCCGCGCTTCTAGGCACGACGGGTTCATGCGCCAACTTGCACTCTTGCTGATGGCCGCCTCCGGCTTTGCCGGGCTGGGCTACCAGATCGTTTGGACACAGCAGATGGGGCTGGTGCTGGGCCACGAGTCGGCCGCCGTGCTGGCCGTCGTTGCGGCCTTCTTCGGCGGGTTGTCGCTCGGCGCCTTGCTGCTGGGCCGGCGCATCGAGGCAAGCGCCAGGCCGCTGCGCTGGTATGCCGGCTGCGAGGCGTTGATCGGCCTGTGGGGCGCCGTGCTGATGGCGACCATGCCCGCGGTCAGCAACGCGGCGCTGGCGCTGATCGGACCGGACGTCACGCCCGCCTGGCACTGGAGCGTGGCCTTCGCCGCCAGCTTCCTGCTGCTGCTGCCGGCCACCGCGGCGATGGGCGCGACGCTGCCGGCCATGGCCCGCCTGGGCACGGCCAGGCTCGCGCCGCTGTACGCCGCCAACACGTTGGGCGCCGTCGCAGGCGTTCTGGCAACGGCCTTCTGGCTGATCCCTGAGCTGGGGCTCACGCGCAGCACCGGCCTGTGCGTGGCGCTCAACCTCGGGTGCGCGCTGCTGGCCGGCATCGCCCTGAAATCCACGCCCGGCGCTGCGCTCGGCCCGGTGACGTCGAGCCGCCCGCTGTGGATGCTGGCCGCGACCGGGCTGCTGGGCATCGCGTACGAGGTGCTGGCCGTGCGCGTGCTCAGCCAGGTGGCGGAGGACACGGTCTACACCTTCGCCCTGCTGCTGGCCGTCTACCTGGCCGGCAGCGCGCTGGGCGCCTCGGCGTTTGCGCGCTGGGCCAAGCTGCGCAGCACGCCGCGGCTGCTGCAGGCGCTGGCCGTCAGCATCCTGCTGGGCATGGCCGCGATGTGGGGCGCCGAGTCGATCAAGCAGGCCCTGCGGCCCGAGACATTGGCCGGCGCCCTGGCCACCGAGGCCGCGCTGGCGTTGGCCGTGTTCGCGTTGCCCACCTTGCTGATGGGCGCCCTGTTCTGCCAGCTCAGCTCGGACGCCGCCGAGGCCGGCATTCCGTTCAGCCGCGCGCTGGGTATCAACACGCTGGGCGCTACGCTGGCCGCGCCGCTGTTCGGCGTGGCGCTGGCGCCGATGCTGGGCCCGAAGTTCGCGCTGCTGATCGTCGCTGCGGGCTACCTGGCACTTGCACCCGCGTGGCGCAACCCGGCCTGGTGGCTGCCTGCTGCAGCGATGGCAGCCGTGGCCGTGCTCGCGCCGCCGCTGGCCTTCATCGACCTGCCCGAGGGCGGCCAATTGCTCAGCTACCGCGATGGCGCGATGGCCGCTGTCAGCGTCGTGGAGGACGACACCGGCATCGCGCGCCTACGCATCAACAACCGCCAGCAGGAAGGCAGCAGCGCGACGCTGCTGGTCGACGGCCGGCAGGCCTTGCTGCCCTTGCTGCTGCACCCGGCGCCGCACCGGGCGCTCTTCCTGGGCCTTGGCTCTGGCATCACGGCCGGTGTCGCCGCGCGCCTGCCGGGCGTACAGGTCGACGCCGTGGAACTGCTGCCCGAGGTCATCGCGGCCTCGGCCCTGTTCCGCACGCCCCTCGGCGACGGCCCCGCTCCGCGCCTGCACGCCGCCGACGCGCGCCGCTACGTCCGCACGGCCACGCAACGCTACGACGTCGTCGTGTCCGACAACTTCCACCCGGCCCGCAGTGGCTCGGGCGCGCTGTACACCGTCGAACACTTCCAGGCCGTGCGCGAGCGTCTGGCACCGCAGGGCCTGTTTTGCCAATGGTTGCCGCTGCACCAGCTCGACATCGACACGCTGCGCAGCATCACGGCCGCCTTCCTTCAGGCGTTTCCCGATGGCGCAGCCCTCCTTGCCAGCAACAGCCTGGACACACCCACCGTGGGCCTGGTGGGCCGTGCCGGGGTCACCCGCTTCCAGCCCGGCCCCAGGCCCGACCTGGCCGTGCGATTCGGCCTGGCCGATGACTTTGCCGTGCTGGGCAGCTTCGTGGCTGACAGCGCCGCGCTGCATCGCCTGGCCGCTGGCGTACCGTTGAACACCGACGACCGGCCCTGGGTGGCCTACCGCGCGCCACGCATCACCTACGCGCCCGACTCCGCGCCGCGGGACCGCCTGCTGGCGCTGTTGGGTCAGGTCGACGTCGACGCGACGACCCTGCTCGTCGCGCCGGACCCGGCGCTGGCCGCGCGGCTGACCGCTTACGCCCAGGCCCGGCAGGGCTATCTCGACCTGGGCCGCCGCACCGTGCCCAGCGCTGACCCGGCTGTCATGCTCACCCGCGTGGGCCCGACACTGCTGGCCGTGCTGCGCCGCAGCCCCGACTTCCAGCCCGCCGCCGAGCCGCTGCGCCGGCTCGCGCAAGCACTGGCACCGAATGACCCGGCCGCGGCGCAGCGCTTGCTGGCATCCTTAGCCGGTATCCGCCCCGACCTCGCCGCCCCCTGAACCAGTGTCGGCCCGGCGTCAGCCCTTCATGGCAAGCTGCGGTCCATGCGCTGGGCTTTCATTACCGACATTCATGCCAACCGACAGGCCTTCGAGGCCGTCCTTGCCGACGCCAAGGCCCAGGGGGCGACGCACTACGCCTTGTTGGGCGACTTCGTCGGCTACGGCCCCGACCCCGCCTGGGTCATCGACCAGGTCATGGCCCTGGTGGCCGATGGCGCCATGGCCGTGCAGGGCAACCACGACGAAGCCGTGGCCCACGGCAGCACGTCGAGCATGCATCCGGATGCGCGCGCCGTCATCGACTGGACCCGCTCGCAGCTGAACGAAGACCAGCTGCGCTTCCTGACCCGGCTACCGCTGACCGCCCATGGCGAGCCTGGCCACGTCCTGTTCGTGCATGCCAACGCCTTCGAGCCCAAGGGCTGGGAGTACGTACAAGGCCGAGCCGAGGCCGTGAAGAGCCTGCACGCCAGCGCGGCGCGGCTGCAAGTCTGCGGCCACATGCACGAGCCCATGCTCTTCCACCTGTCGGGCACCGGCAAAGCGGGCGACTTCCGCCCCGTGGCCGGCGTGCCCATGCCGCTGCCGGCGCACCGGCAGTGGCTGGCCATCCCCGGCTCCTGCGGGCAGCCGCGCGACGGCAACCCGGCCGCCTGCTACGCGCTGCTGGACCCGGCCCGGTCGGAGCTGGACGACGCCCGCATCAGCTTCCAGCGCGTGGCCTACGACGTCGACGCCGCCTGCGAGGCGCTACGTGCGACGGCCATGCCGCCGCTCATCACCGAGCGCCTGGCGCGCCGCCTAACCCTCGGCGAATGATGACCCCCAGCGCGTCGCCTCCCGCCCCGCTGGAAGTCGGCCAGGTGCTGGACGGCTTCAGGCTGGAAGAGCGACTGCACCAGGGCGGCATGGCCAACCTATGGCGTGTCAGCCGCGTGGCGGGCCCTGATGGCGGCAGCGACGGTGGTTTCGAGCTGCTGATGAAGGTGCCGCGCATCAAAGGCGGCGAGGACCCGGCCACCATCGTCGGCTTCGAGGTCGAGCAGATGCTGATGCCGCAGCTCAGCGGCCCGCACGTGCCGCGTTTTGTCGCGCGCGGTGACTGGACCCGCCAGGCCTTCATCGTGATGGAGCGCATCCCCGGCGAGACGCTGCGCCCACGGCTGGACGACGCGCCGCTGCCACCCGAGGAAGTGGCTCACATCGGCGCCCGCGTGGCCACAGCGCTGGCGGCCCTGCACCGCCAGCATGTCGTGCACCTGGACGTGAAGCCCAGCAATATCCTGTTCCGCCCGGATGGCACGGCCGTGCTGGTGGACTTCGGCCTGAGCCGCCACGAGCACCTGCCCGACCTGCTGGAGGAAGAGTTCACGCTGCCCATGGGCACGGGGCCTTACATGAGCCCAGAGCAGGTGCAGTTCGTGCGCAACGACCCGCGCAGCGACCTGTTCGCGCTGGGCGTCATGCTCTACCACCTGGCCACCGGCGAGCGGCCGTTCGGGCAGCCGAACTCCGTGCGCGGCCTGCGCCGGCGCCTGTTCGTCGAGCCCGTGCCGCCGCGTGCACTGCGTCCGGAACTGCCGCCCTGGCTGCAGGAGGTCATCCTGCATTGCCTGGAGGTGCGGCCCGACCGCCGCTACCAAAGCGCGGCCCAGCTGGCGCTGGACCTGCGCGAGCCCAGCGGCGTGGCGCTGACGGCCCGCGCTGAAAAGCTGCAGGTCAGCGGGGCGATGCGGCGGCTCAAGCGCTGGTTCTTCGCACTGGGCTCCGAGCCGGAACCCGCCGCGCCGGCCGGCCAGCAGCTCGCCAGCAGCCCCATCGTCATGGCAGCGGTGGACGTCGACCACGCCACGCCCGAGCTGCTGGCCCAGCTCTGCGAGACGGTGCGCCGCATCGTGCAGACCGAGGTCGGCGCACGGCTGGCCTGCGTGTCGGTGATGAAGGTCAACCGCATCGGCATCGACGAGCTGACCGACAAGCACGGCCAGAGCCTGCACGTGAAACAGCTGATCGCGCTCAAGCACTGGGCGCGGCCCATCAGGAAGGCGCTGGCGCTGGAGGACGGCCGACTAACCTTCCATGTGCTGGAGGCGCCCGACCCGGCGACCGCCATCATCGACTTTGCCCACCGCAACGGCGTGGACCACATCGTCATGGGCGCGCGAGGCGCGTCGGCGCTGCGGCGCTACCTGGGCAGCGTCTCGGGACAGGTGGTGGCGGAGTCGGACTGCACGGTCACCGTGGTGCGCGAGCCGGCGGCAGGCTGAACTCCACGGTCATCCCGCCGCCATCAGCGGGTGCACGACCAGTCCAACCAGCGCGGCGGCCAGCACGACGACCGGTTCGGGCAGCTTCTTGAAGCGCCACAGCACCACCACAGTGGCGAGCGCCAGCGCGGCCGTGACCCAGTCCGTGATCGAGCGCTGGCCGATGACGATGACGGCGCCCGTGATCGCACCGATCGCAGCCGCCGTCACGCCGTCGACGAAGGCCACGATGCCCGGGCGCTTGCCATGCTTCTTGAAGTACGGTGCCGGCAGGATCGTGAACAGGTAGCAGGGCACGAAGGTGCCGAGGGCCGCCACGACGGCGCCCCAGAAGCCGGCGACGAGGTAGCCGATGAACCCCGTCGTGATGACGACCGGCCCCGGCGTGATCATGGCGACCGCGACCGCGTCGACGAACTGCCGGTCCGTCAGCCAGTGGTGCTCCTGCACGACGCCGCTGTACAGGAAAGGCACGATCGCTAGGCCGCTGCCAAAGACGAAGCTGCCGGCATAGGCGAAGAAGGCGCCGATCTCGACCAGGCGCGGCCACTCCACCGCCGAGACCAGCCCGCCCACCAACGGCGCCGAAGCCGCGAAGCTGTTGAGCCGCCCACCGAGTCGCGGTGGCGCGCGCAGCAGCCAGACCAGCACGCCGGCACCCAGGAACAGCCAGACCACCTCGGAGCGGGTGATGGCGGTCACCGCCGCGCTGGCCAGGAAGATGGCCCACAGCAGCTTGTCGCGGCCGATGTTCTTCGTCGTCAGCTTGTAGGCACTCATCGCGATGATGCCGATGACCGCGGCGCCGACGCCGTAGAAGACCGACTGCATCCAGCCGATGCCGCCGAAGGCCGTGTAGGCGACACCCAGCCCCAGCACCATCAGGAAGGACGGCAGCACGAAGGCCAGTCCCGCCAGCGTCGCGCCCGTCACCCGGTAGTGCACATAGCCGAGGTAGATGGCGAGCTGGGCGGCCAGCGGCCCAGGCATCAGCTGGGCCAGGGCCATGCCCTCCTTGTAGTCCGCCTCGGACACCCACTGCCGGCGCTCCACCAGGTCGCGGTACATGAAACCGACCAGCGCCACCGGCCCGCCAAACCCCCAGCTGCCCAGGCCCGCCATGTAGGCCACCAGTTGACCCAGCGTGTAGCGCGGAGCGCCCTGCGGCTCGTCCACGCCATCGCTCATGCCTCGCCGCCCCGGGCCTGCACGGGCCGGCCCGCGCGCGTCCAGCCATCGATGCCGCCGGGCAGGAAGCGCGCCTGCACGCCCAGCGCCCGCAGCTTCATGGCCGTCGCGCGACCGACCTCGTGGCCGTAGATGCAGTAGACGAGCACGTCGCGATCCCTGAGCACTTCACCGGCCCAGTCGGTGACATGCGCCGGGTCGCGCCAGCGGGAGCCGGGCAGCATGGTCTGAGCCTGCGCGAACACGCCCGCGCGGCGCACGTCTAGCACGGTGGTCTGCGACAGGTCGAGGCCATCGGCATCAGCTGCGAGGCCTTCGCTGCAGGCATGCACCGCCTGCTGGTAGCGCTCGTAGACCTTGGCCCAGTCGATGCGGGCCATGAAGGCCTCGACGTAGCCGGCCGCAGCGGCGCCGAAGTCCAAATGGTAGGCGTGCTCGTACATGTCCAGCGCCAGGATGGGGATGGCGCCGACTAGCGCATTCGTGTGATCGGCGGCCCACTGGTTCACCAGCAGCCCTTCGCGGGGCAGCAGGCTCAGCAGCACCCAGCCCGAGCCGCCGCCCAGGGCCTTGCCCATAGCGGCAAACTCGTCGCGCCAGGCGTCCACGCTGCCGAAGCTGCCGGCCAGCGCCAGCGCCATCGCCGGCACCATCTCGCCCGGCTGCGCCGCCAAGCTGTCGAAATAGAGCTCGTGCAGCAGCATCGAGTTGGCCGCGATCAGCTCCTCGCGCTTGAGCCCGTTCAGCTCGAAGCCGGGCAACGTGCCGCGCGGAGCCGCGCCCAGCCTGGCGCGGATCGCGTTCAGGCGTTTGACGGCGCCACCGTAGTTGTTCTGATGGTGGCTGAGCAGCAGCCGCTCGGACAGGCCCGGCAAGCTGGCGGCGTCGAAAGGCAGTTCGCGGGGGATGGCATTCATAGCGGCTCCTCGGGGCGTTGGAAGGCGGTCAGCAGGCCTTCGAAGACACCGGCGCTGATGAGCAGCAACTGGTCGTCGTCGGTGATGGCTTCACGCATGCCGGCAAGCACGCGCTCGACGCCGGTGGCCTCGGGCGGCTGCACGCCGCCCACGTCCAGGCTGTGCACGAGCACGCCCAGGCGAAGCAGGGCCGGCGTCTCCAGACCGAAGCTGGCCAGCAGGGTCTCGAAGCTCACGCGCGCGCCGACATGGCTGAAGGTGGCGCCGTCGAAGTCGAAGCCCAGCGCCTTCTGCGGGCAGTCGGCGGGCGACTTCAGCCACAGGAAACGGGCCTGCGGGTCGATGAAGCGGCGGATCAGCCAAGCACAGGCCAGCCTGTCCACCCAGGGTCGGGCGCGCGTGGCCCAGATGCGACCCTGGTAGTCCTTGGCATCCAGCCGCGCGATGGCCTGCTCGACCGCGCCCGGTTCGTCGGGTGACAGCAGGCGGTTGGCCTGCTGCTCGAAGTCGTCCAGGGCCTGCTGCGCCTGGCGCTGCGATTCGCCCGCAAAGAAGTCGAGGGAGACGAGTTGTTCCAGGGCCTTGCGCAGCTTGCGCGCCTGCCTCATGGCCTCGGGCGCCTGGGATTCGGTCAGCAGCGCGCGGGCGCCACGGATTTCTGCGAGCAGTTCGCCGAACTCGGCGCTGCGGTCGAACAGCGCGGCAAAGTCCTCCGCGGGTGCCTCGGTCTTCAGCAGGTGCGCCGTGCCCTCGTTGCGGCGCAAGTCATCGGCCACGCCAGCCAGCAAGGCCTCCTGGCCTGGCACCGCCGGCAGGATGTAGACACCGTCCCGCAACACCGCGGCACCGCAGCCCTTGAGCGCCCGCCAGCACCGCATGCGGGCAGTCGCATTTTGCGTGGGCATGGAAAGAATGAGTAGCAACCATTGCATGCGGTAGAGATTACTACATCAATTAACAAGCGCTACATAATTTTTGGCCGTCCGAGGCATTCACGCCAGGAGGGCAGATCCTGTCACGCGCCAAGCGGCGGTTCAGCCGCCAAAGTACGGATCGCCCGCGGGCCGCTTCTTGCGTGCCGGGGCGATCTGCGTGTGCACGGTCACAGCGCTGCCGCCGGACGTGACCTGCACGGACGTGGGCGTGCCGTCGACGAGCTGGTCCGGGTGCCAGATCCGCACGCGGGCTGGGCCTTCCGGCACGCTCTGCAGGACCGCCTTGCCGTCCTCGCCGCCCAGCTTGGCCCAGGGCGTATCGGCCACGTAGATGTGACCGCGCATGGAGCCGTGGATATGACAACCCAGCAGGTAGGCGCCGGGCTGGGACAGCACCTTGCTGTCCGCGGCTGGCGGCTTGCCGGCGACGCGGCCGGCCAGCCGCATCTGCGTGTTCAGGCCGGGGTCCACGTACACGCCGCCCGCGCCCATCAAGCCCAGGATGACGTGGTGGTCCCAGCTGTCCAGGTTGCTGAAATTGATCTTGGCTCCCAGGCCCACGACGGTGACCGTGGGCACGAAACGCAGCTTCTCCTGGGCTATGCCGGCCTCCATGACGGGTGCCGGGCGCGGGCCTTGCACGTTGCTATCGACCAGTACCACGGCGTCGGCCAGCGGCTTGCCGTTGCGGTCCAGCACGGTAACGGTCAGGTCGGCGGCCTGGGCCACAGCGGCCAGGAGCAGCAGGGCGGAGATCAGGGTGGCGCGCATGGTGCGGGAGGTATGAACTGCGACCAAACCAGTGTCTCACCGCTGCCTACACTGGCGAGATGAGTGACAACCCCTGCCTGAGCTGCGGCGCCTGCTGCGCGAGCTTTCGGGTCGACTTCGACCGCAGCGAGCTGCTGAGCGAAGGCGGTCAGGTGCCGGACGGTCTGACCGTGGAACTGACCGGCCGCCTGGTCCGCATGCGCGGCACCGACCATGCGCAGCCGCGCTGCGCCGCCCTGGGCGGCAAGGTCGGCGTGAAGGCCAGTTGCGGCATCCACGAATGGCGGCCCTCGCCCTGCCGGGAGTTCGGCGAACGGGCGCCCATGGGCATGGGGGACGACGCCTGTGCCCGCGCGAGGGCGCGCCACGGGCTGCCGCCGCTCTAGGAGCCTGCGGCACCCCGCAGCGGCTCGCGGCGCCGCTGCTGCTCGCGCATCTCGTTCAGCCAGGCGAGCTTGGCGCCGTACATCTCCCTGTCCTTGGTCGTGGCGCTGTTCTCCAGTGCCTTGGCGATCTCGCCGCGGGCGCCGGGCACGTCGCCCAGGCCGAAGTTCGCCAGCCCCAGCCAGAAGTGAAACTCCGGCACGTAGGCAGCGCGGGCGATCTCCTTGCGGAACAGCTGGCGCGCGGCGGCGTACTCGCCGGCCTTCATCGCCGCCACGCCCTCGTCGAAGAACTTGTAGGGCGGCACGGGCTGGATCTGCGCGAGCTGGTTGGCATACAGCTGCGCCTCCTGCTGCCGGCCGAGGTCGCTCAGCACCAGCACGAGGTTGGACATGGCCTGCACGTTCAGCGGCTCGCGGCCCAGCACCAGGCGCAGCGTGGACTCGGCGTTCTGGTACAGCCCCTTGCGCCGGTAGAGCACGGCCAGCGTGTTGTACGCAGCCAGCCAGCGCGAGTCGGTCATGATGGCGGCACGCGCCCACCAATAGGCGTCGTCGACCTGGCCCACCGTCAACGCCTCGGCGGCGCGGTTGTTCAGGAACATCGCCAGGATGGTGGACTCATCGACGGGGTGGCTGCGGTGGCGGCTCACCTGCTCGGGCGGCAGGAAGTCGATGGTCAGCAGCTCGGGGTCCCCGAAGACCGTCACGCGCGATGACGTGGCCAGCGGCCGGGACAGGCTGATGTTGACGTGGCCGGCCACGAAGAAGATGCCGTTGGAGCGCGTCCAGCTCTCCTCCAGGTAGACGCTGTTGAAACGCACCGGCAGGTTGAGGTGGCGGGCGAAGGCGGCCGTCATCAGCACCAGCGACATGCAGTTGCCCCGCCTGGCGTCAAAGGCCTCGGCCGCGGTGCGCGTGGTCTCACTGTCGTAGTCCAGCTGCAGCCGGCCCTTGGTGTAGAGGGCGTCAATGAGGCCGTCGCGCAAGCCCTTGTTGCGGATTTCGCTGGCCATCTCGGTCTCGGCGAAGCGCTGCATCGCCGGGCTCAGCGCCAGGGCGGACTGGGTGTCGATACGCACGCTGGGCGGGCGGAATGCCGAGTCGAGGAAAACCCCGGAGCTGGGCGGGGCGACGGGCTCGACGGCGCAGCCAGCCAGGCTGGCGAACGACAGGATGGCGATCAGGGCGCGGATCTTGTTCATGTCAGTCTCCTGACACAAGCTTAGTCCCGCACCGCCGTCCTGTCTTGAGTCATCCTCACGCGTTCAGGGCAGGACAAACACCACCGCCGATAGTGCGGGCAGCGTGAAGCGGCCGGTGGCAGGGTCGAAGCCGGCTCCGGCGGCCACGCGCTGGTCGGCGGCACCGGCGGCGCGGTGAACCGGGTGCAGCTGCAAGGCCTGCCCCACCTCGCTGGGCACTGTCAGCGCCTGCGGGTTCTTGTCGACGTTGACAAGGTAGACCACGCGCCTGAAGCCGGCGCCGGCATAGCCGTTGCCGTCAAGCGTGGCGGCCAGCACGACGGGGTTCTGGCCCGAGCCGGTGTTCAGGAACTTCAGCCGTGCCTGGATGTCGTCGGCCGTACGCAAGCGGAACAGCGTCGAGCTGGCGCGGATCTTCAGCAGGTCGCGGAAGGCGTCCCGCATCCAGGCGATGTCGCCCGGCGCCGGCTTGATGGTCGCGTTGGCCAGGAAAGGCTTGAGCAGCGCCCAGTCCGAACCGTTGTCGCCCTGCAGCGGCAGGCCGGAGCCGAAATGGTTGTCCTGGTAGCTCCAGTCCAGGCGGTTGAACCAGTCGCCGCTGTCGTAGCTGTTGCGGTCCAGGCTCTTGCTGCGCAGCACGTCGGTGCCGGCGTGGAAATAGGCCACGCCCTGGCTGAAGGCATTGATGGCGTTGGCCAGCAGCTGCACGCGCGCGCGGTCCTCACGGCTGGTGGTGGTGGGCAAGCGCAGGGCCAGCACGTCGAACAGCGTCAGGTTGTCGTGGTTCTCCACGTAGTTGACGACCTCGTCGGGCTGACTGCTCCAGCCGATGAAATTGCCCAGGCTCCCGGCCGCACGCAGCTCGTCCCAGTGCGTGATGAAGGAGTAGCTCTTCAGGCTGCCGGCCAACGAGGCCTTGAGCTGGTCGCCCAGCCACATCAGGTCAGTCTTGCTGCGTCCGGCGCCCAGTGCGTTGGGGTCGTAGAACAGGCCGCTGACGAAGCCCTGATTGCCGACCAGCGCGCTGCCGCTGTCGCAGCAGCCGCCGCCGCGAACCGCGTCGCGGATGATGGGATTGAAGCTGCCAATGCCCGACCCGTTGAGGCTGTAGAGCGTGGCCTGCACAAAGCGGGCGCCGTCGGCCACTTCGCCGAAGTTCCAGCCCTCGCCGATGAGCTGGATGTCGCGACCCAGCGTGGTCTTCAGTCGGGCCTTCATGCCCTCCATCACCGCGCGCGGCTGGTGGCCCATGATGTCGAAGCGGAAGGAGTCGATCTTGTAGTCCCGCGCCCACTGCAGCACGGAGTCGCTCATGAGCTTGCCCATCATGAGATTCTCGGTGGCGGTGTTATCGCAGCAGGTGGAGGTGGTGACCTTGCCGGTCGCGTCCAGCCGGTGGTAGTAGCCCGGCACGATGCGGTCCAGCACCGACCTTTCGTTCTGGCCCGAGGCGGTGGTGTGGTTGTAGACCACGTCCATGCCCACGCGCAGGCCGGCGTTTTTCAGGCTCAGCACCATCTGCCGGAACTCGACGATGCGTCTGGCGCCATCGGCAGCGTCCGACGCGTAGCTGCCCTCGGGGGCGCTGTAGTGGTAAGGGTCGTAGCCCCAGTTGAAGCAGTCGGTGCCGGCGGTTGCTGCGACCGTGGCCTGCTGGGTCTCGGCATCGGCCGCGCCGGAGGGCGACGGCGTCGTGCAGCCGCTTTCGGGCACGGAGGCGATGTCGAAGCTAGGGAGCAGGTGCACATCGGTCAGGCCGGCATCGGCCAGGGCCTTCAGGTGCTTCATGCCGTTGGAGCCGGCTTCGGTGAAGGCCAGGTATTTGCCGCGGTTGGCGGCGCTGACGCTGGTGTCGCTGGCCGAGAAGTCGCGCACATGCAGCTCGTAGATGGCCATGTCAGTCGGCGCGGCCACCCTGGTGGACACGGGCGCGCCGTCCCAGCCGGCAGGCTTCAGCGCGGCGGCGCCCAGGTCGGCGATGTAGCTGCGCCTGGAGTCGGTCGTCAGGCTGATGGAGTACGGGTCGGTGACGAGATTGCGCACCACGCCCACGCCGCGCACGAACACGTCCACGGCAAAGCGGTAGTACTTGCCGGACAGGTCGCCGGTTTTGTCCACACGCCAGATGCCCGTGGCCGCATCGAAAGCCAGCATGTCGATGGTCCTGGCGTCGCCAGCGCCGCTGTCGTAGGTGAAGACGCTGACCTTCTGCGCCGTCGGCGCCCATAGCTTGAACGTCGTCTTGCCGTCGGCGATCTTCACGCCGAGGTCGTTGACGCCGGCGGCGGCGGCATAGAGGTCGTCCAGCGCGCCGGGCGCCTGGGCACTGGTCGCGTTCTGCACGTTGCCGGCGGCATCCTCCTGCACCAGCAGCAGTTGCGTCTTGTGCAGATCGCCCAGTTGGCCCAGGTCGGCGGCCCTGACCGTTAGCACGACGCCCGCGCCGATGAACTTGAAGCGCGTTGCGATGTCGGCGGGCACGCTATCGGTGAAGCGGTCCAACGTGAGCGCACCGTCGGCACTGGATACCTTGCCATCCTTGACCACTGTGATCTGCGCCGTGGCCGAGTGGTAGAGCTTGAACGTGCCGCCGGCGTCCACCTGTGGCCACTTGATAAGCGCCTTGCTCAGCCAGTAGGCCTTGGCGTCGGTGGTCGAGACGCTGCGCGTGTCCGGGGCGGCCAGGTAGACCTGGGCGTCACCCTGCACCAGCCAGACCTCGGCGAGCTGGCTCCTGATCGCCAGCGAGCCGAAATCGACGCGGATGTTGTCGACCCGGCCGTCCTTGTTGTCTTGGCCGGGAGAGACGCCGTGGATGATGAACTCCAGCGCCTTGCGCGAGACGTCGTCCTTGGGGTTGAGCACCGGCAAGTCGAACACCACCTCGCCGGCGTTGACGGCCGCGTAGTTGGCCATCTTGCTGAAGGCCACGGGGCTGGGCCAGTCGCCGAGGGTCACGCCTGCGGCCAGGCGCGCCGTGTCCAGCCCGCTGCCACCCCACAGATGCAGGCCCCAGGCGGCAAAACCGCCGTCGAACCGCTTGTAGTGCACCCTCACCGTCGCGAGGTCCGGCGCAGCGGCGCCCAGCGGGTTGGCCGTGTAGGTGGCCGGGTCGCCCTGGATGCGCCAGATCTCGTTGGCCCCGGCCTTGAGCACATAGCTCTGGTCGGAGCCGCCGTGGTCCTTGTCGTCGCCCTTGTGGAAGAGGTAGCCGACCGTGCCGGTCTGCGCGGCCAGCGGCACGTTGTAGACCAGACCGAACGCATCGGTCGCATCGGCGTTGCGGCCGGCATTCCAGTCCACCGGCGCCGCGGCACCCCAGTGGTGCAGCTGCCAGCCCACGGTGTCACCGGCCGTGCGGCGGTAGTGGATGCTCAACGTCGTGGGCGTGCCGGCGGGCGTGCTCGCGGCCGGGCTGGCGGCCTGCGCGGACAGCAACTTCTGGAAGGCCGTCTCGTTGCCAACCTCCAAGCCTGCGGTTGGCGCGGGCGCCGGGTCAGCGGCAGGGGGGCTTCCTCCACCTCCGCCGCCACCGCAGGCCACCAGCGTGACGGCAAGAAAAAAGGTCCAGATGCTGTGTTTCAGGGCTGTCATGAGGTCTCCGGCATGCCATCCCGTCTTTGCGGGCGATGGCGCGCATGCTATGAAATAAAACTACAGCTGGTCTCCGCAATTTCACGAACAAGTCCCACTTTTCGGCAGTCTCCCGGCTGATTTGTGATCTTTTCCTCGGGATTCCACCAACTACTAAATGTAGTTTTGCTTCACTAGCATGCGCGCAATTCCAAAGGAGTGCATGAACATGAAGGCAACGGCAGGCTGGATGCAGCGGGCGCGTCGGGCGGTGGCAGTCTTGGCCATGGGCACCCTGGCGCTGCTGGCAGGGTGCGGTGGCGGCGCCGCGCCGCAGGACGCCATGAGCAGCATCAGCAGCGCTGCTGCCGAGGGCACCGGTACCGAACTGCTGGCCGGCGTGCCCGCTGCCGCGCAGGCGCTGCGAGCCAGGATTGCCGCCGTGGCCACACCCGGCGCGCCGGCCACCTCGCTGCGCGTGCACTACCGCCGCGCCGATGGCAACGCCGTCGGCTGGCAGATCCATACCTGGAACGCAGCCCAGAGCCCCAACTGGAACGCCGGCTGGAACGCTGCCGGCAGCGACGACTTCGGCGTGTACTACGACGTACCGCTGGCCGCGGGTTCCGGCGCCGTGGGCTTCCTGCTGCACAACGGCGACAACAAGGACAACGGCGGCGCGGACCAGAGCTACACGCTGCAGGCCGGCGCCAACGAGATCTGGCGCCTGCAGAACGACGGGACCAACTACGCCAGCAACCCGCTGCTTCTGCCGGTGCCCGACATCAAGACCGTGCGCGTGCACTACAAGCGCTTCGACGGCAGCTACAGCGCATGGGGCCTGCATCTGTGGGGCAGCAGCGGCCTGAACGCCGCCGCAATGCCGGCCGGCGTCAACATCGACACCTGGAACCAACCTGTCGCGCTGAGCGCGATGCCGGGCTACGCCGCTGGCGACGGTGAGGTGGTGTTCGACATCCCCGTGCTGAACCCGCAGGGCGACGTCAACCGCAAGGGCCTGGAATTCATCATCCACGGCATGCCGCCCAACGAGAACGACAAGGACGGCCGCGACAACAACATCCGCGTCGAATACTCAGCACTGGCGGTGCAGAACCAGGTCGGCCACATCTGGCTGGTGGAGCGCGATGCCACGGTCTACACGGCGGCACCCGACCTGCGCCAAGTCTCCAGCACCGATGCCCGCGCCGTGTGGCTGAACAAGAGCCTCGTGAAGTGGCCGCGCATCGCCACCAGCAGCCCCGTGCGCCTGTACCACTCAGCCACCGGCCAGATCAGCGTGGGCCTGGACGCCGCTGTGCAGGGTGCCGACGGCTACATCACGCTGGACGCCTTCACCGGCACCGTGCCGGCCGCCGATGCGCTGCGCTTCAAGTACGTGGCCAGCGGCACCGTCTTCAGCGTGCGCGCCGCCGACCTCGTCCGCCTGTCCGCGCTGCACCAGCAACAGCTCGTGCTGGTCCAGGAAGACGCCAACGGCAAGGTGCAGAACGCCACGACAGCCCAGATCGCCGGCGCGCTCGACGACCTCTACGCCGCGGCCAACAATGTGCCCGACCTCGGCGCCGTCGCCAGCAACGGCAGCACCGGCTTCAAGCTCTGGGCGCCCACCGCACAGAACGTCTCTCTGGTGCTGACCACGTCGCTGGGCAACTCGGGCCTGACCCGCACGACGACCGATGCCATGACCCGCGACGCCGCCACTGGCGTCTGGCAGCTCACCAAGCAAGGCCACCTGCAGGGCGCCAGTTACCGATACCAGGTCCAGGTGTTCGTCAAGGGCGTGGGCCTGGTGAAGAACCTCGTCACCGACCCATACTCCCTGGGCCTGACGCTGGGCAGCCAGCAGAGCGTCGTCATGGACTTGCAGGCCCAGGCGACCAAGCCCAATGGCTGGGACCAGGGCGCGCCGCCCACCACCGTGGCCGCGCCGTCGGACCTGAGCATTTACGAGCTGCACGTCCGCGACTTCTCGATCAACGACCCCAGCGTGCCCGCCGCCAAGCGCGGCAAATACCTGGCCTTCACCGAAAGCCAATCCAACGGCATGAGACACCTCGCCGCGCTGGCCGCCGCCGGCCTGACCGACGTGCACCTGCTGCCTGTGTTCGACATCGCCAGCGTCAACGAGAAGGGCTGCGTGACGCCGGCCCCCAGTGGCGCGCCGGACAGCGACTCGCAGCAGGCCACGGTCGCCGCCACGGCCGGCACTGACTGCTTCAACTGGGGCTACGACCCGCAGCAGTTCACGACGCCGGAGGGCAGCTATGCCAGCAACGCCAACGACCCGCTGGCCCGCGTCGTCGAGTTCCGCCGCATGGTGCAGGCGCTGAACGCAGCCGGCCTGCGGGTGGGCATGGACGTGGTGTTCAACCACACCACGTCGTCCGGCCAGAACGCCACCTCGGTGCTGGACAGGGTCGTGCCCGGCTACTACTACCGCCTCAACGCGACCGGTGGCATCGAGCGCTCGACCTGCTGCGAGAACACTGCGGCCGAAAACCTGATGATGGCCAAGCTGATGATCGACTCGGCCATCACCTGGACGCGCGACTACCGCATCAGCTCACTGCGCTTCGACATCATTGGCCACCACCCGCGCTCCGTGATGGAGGCGCTGAAGGCCCGCGTCAAGTCGGCCGCCGGCCGCGACGTTCAGATTGTCGGCGAGGGCTGGAACTTCGGCGAGGTGGCCAACGGCGCCCGCTTCGTGCAGGCCGAGATGCTGTCGCTGAACGGCTCGGGCATCGGCAGCTTCAACCCGCTGATCCGTGACGCCGTGCGCGGCGGCGGCTGCTGCGACTCGGGCAACGCGCTCGTGGCCGCGCAAGGCTATGTCAACGGCTTCTTCTACGACGCCAACCCCAGCGCCTCCGGCCAGAGCCGCGGCGAGCTGATGTGGCAGGCCGACCGCATCAAGGCGTCGCTGGCGGGCTCCATCCGCAGCTTCCAAATGCAGACCAGTTGGGACGCGCAGCTGCGCCTGGACCAGATCGACGTCGGCGGCATCCCGGCCGGCTGGGTGCTGGAGCCGGGCGAGGTCGTCAACTATGTGGAAAACCACGACAACCTGACGCTGTTCGACAACAACGCCTTCCGCTTGCCCTCCACCACCAGCCATGAGGACCGCGCCCGCGTGCAGATCCTGGCCAGCGCCATCAATGCCTTCAGCCAGGGCGTGGCCTACTTCCACGCCGGTGTGGACACGTTGCGCAGCAAATCGCTGGACAAGAATAGTTACGACAGCGGCGACTGGTTCAACCGGCTGGACTGGAGCTATGCCGACAACAACTTCGGCGTGGGCCTGCCGCCGGCGCGCGACAACAGCGACAACTGGGCCCTGGCCCGCCCGCTGCTCGCCAACCCGCTGATCAAGCCCACCCCGGCCGACATCGCCTGGACGCGCGACGCCTTCCGCGACCTGCTGCGCATCCGCAAGAGCACCACGCTGCTGCGCCTGCGCACGGCCGAGGACATCAAGGCGCGGCTGAGCTTCCTGAACACGGGCTCCGCGCAGGAGGCCACCGTGCTGGTCGGCCGCGTCAATGGCGCCGGCTACCCGGGCGCCAACTTTGACGAACTCGTCTACCTCATCAACGTCGACAAGACGGCCAAGCAGCTGAGCATCCCCGCCCTGGCCGGTCACGCACTGGAGCTGCACCCGGCACACACTGCCGCCACCGCGGCCGACCTGCGCGCCCGGCAGGCCGCCTTCGACCGCGCTACCGGCAGCTTCAGCCTGCCGGCCCGCACGGCCGTGGTCTTCGTCGTCCGCCCTGCCGCATCCAACTGAGACCCAATCCATGAAAAAACTCAAACACGTGGCCGTCACTGCGGCCCTCGCCCTGGCAGGCCTTACCGCGCAGGCCGCAACCATCGTTGTCGACGTCAGCGGTGCACAGAGCATCAACCTGCTTGGCGAGACAGGCAACACGGTCTGGCTGGTCGACATCGGCGCCAATGCGGTCGTGAACTCACTGGGCTGGGCGCTGAACCTCGACGCCCTGAGCCCCAGCAGCCTGTCAGAGATGCAGCTCAGCTTCGGAAGCTCCAGCGGGCTGGACCTCATCACCGTCACGCCAGGCGCCGCCGACGCCTTCAGCGGCAGCGGCAGCTACGCCGGCTCGCAGGACCTGACCGGCCTGGGCGTCAGCGCTGGCGCCGACGGCAAGCTTCGTATCGAGTTCAGCGAGGCCTTCAAGGACTTCTCGAGCGGCGTGGTCGAGGGCCAATGGATCAGCGGCAACCTGACCCTCGACGTGACCGCCGCCGCGGTGCCCGAGCCCGCCACGGCCGCACTGGCGCTGCTGGGCCTGGGCCTCGTCGGCCTAAAGACGCGCCGCCACCGCCGCTGCTGAACGCTGCGTTGCATTCCCAACAGGCCTGGCTGACCGCCGGGCCTTTTGCCTTGCGCAAGCCGGAGCCGGCCTGCGACGAAAAAGAACGCTTTTCCCTGCGTCGCGCTTGCGGCGTGGGCACGACGCTGAGAGGATGCTGCAGTGCACCACCCAAGCCGCCGCGCCACTCTCGCCGCCATCCCCGCCCTGCTCTGCCCTTGGGCTGGCTCGTCGGCACAGGGCCTGGTGCCGCTGAAGCTGGTCTCCGGCGACCTGCCGCCCATCGCCATGCCGGGCACGCCCGGCCAGCGCGGCGTGCTGCTGGACCTGGTTGAAATGCTGCTGCAGCGCGCTGACATGCCGCTGCAGGCCGAGTTCTTCCCCTGGGCGCGCGCGCTGCTGCTGGCTGGCGAGAAGCCGCGCACCCTCATCGTGCCGCTCAACCGCACGGCGGAACGCGAGGCGCGGTTCCAATGGCTGGTCAAGCTCTACGCGCAGCGTTTCGCCTTCATGTCGCTGGCCGGCAAGCCCCGGGTGGAGACCCTGGAGCAGGCACGTGAACTGCGCGTCAGCGGCCTGCGCGGCTCGTCCAACCTGGCGCGGCTGCGCCAATTGGGGGTCCCGGCCGAGCGGGTCTACCAGGCCACCAGCGTCCATGACCTGCAGCGCGCGCTGGAGCGCGGCATCGTGGACGCGGTCTACGGCAGCGAGCTCATCCACACCGACGCCTGGCGGCGCAGCGGCCGCAACCCAGCCCTGCTGCAGACCGGGCTGGCGCTGGAGTCCGCCGACATCTGGCTGGCGGCGCAAGGCGGCGTCACCGAGGCCGAGCAGGCCCGGCTGCGCGACGCTCACGAGGCCATGCTGGCCGATGGCAGTGTCGAGCGCCTGTTCAAGCGCTACGGGCTGAAGACGCAGCCCGAAGATCTACGTTAGTCCAGCACGAACACGGCAGCGCTGCGGGCTGGCACCTCGAAGCGCCCGTCCCGAAAGCGGGCCTCGCGGCGCAGTCGGGCATCCGCGCCCCGACGCTGCACCGGGTGCAGCGTCCAGCGCGCGTCGGCCTCCTCAGGCAGCGCCAGCACCTGGGCCGTCGGCGCGACGTTGATCAGCGTCATCACGGCACGAGGGCCGGGCAGGCCCTGGCCGTCCACGCGGGTCGCGACCAGCACCGGGTTCTGACCCGGACCGCTGCCGGGGAAGCTGACGCGCTTCTTGATCTCGGCAGCGCTGCGCAGGCGCAGCAGCGGCGTGCCAGCCCGGATCTTCAGCAGGTCGCGGAACACATCACGCGTCCAGGCGATCTCGGCCGGGCCTGGGGCGATGCCCGGGTCGGCCAGCCGCTCACGGGCCAGCGCCCAGTCGCGGCCATCCTTGCCGAAGTTGTCCTGCCGGGGCGGCAGGCCGGTGCCGAAGTGATTGGTCCGGTAGCGCCAATCCAGCCGGTTGAACCAGTCGCCCGAGTCGTAGCTGTTGCGGTCCATGCTCTTGCTGCGCAGGATGTCCTGGCCGGCGTGGAAGTAGGCCACGCCCTGGCTGAAAGCCACCAGTGCTGCGCCCAGCATCTGCACGCGGGCACGGTCTTCGCGCGGGGTCTCGCGCGGCAGCTTCAGCGCATTGACGTCAAAGAGAGTCTGGTTATCGTGGTTCTCGACGTAGTTGACGACCTCGCCGGGCTCGGACGCGAAGCCCGCCGGCTGATCGCCGTAGGGAATGGCGTCCAGGCGCTTCGTCTCGCCACGCCAGGTGCTCAGCTCGAAGCTGCGCAGCGACCCTGCCAGGCCCACGCGGATCATGTCGGCCGCGGCCAGCAGGTCCTCGGGCCTAGCGGGATTCAATGCGGCCAACGCATTGGGCGCGTAGACCAGGCCGTTGAGCCAGCCCTGGCGGCGCACGCTGTCGTCGCCGCCCTCGCCGGCCGAGCCGCCACGCGCTGCGTCGCGGCCACGGTCGCTGAACGTGCCAATGCCGCTGCCATTGAGCGACAGCTGCGAGGCCTGCACGAAGCGCGCACCGTTGGCCACCTCGCCGAAGTTCCAGCCCTCGCCCAACAGTTGCACCGACCGGCCGGCCTCCGCGTTGACGCGCACCTGCAGACGCTCCATCGCCTCGCGCGGCTGGTGGCCCATCAGGTCGAAGCGCATGGAGTCGATGCGGTACTCCCGCACCCAGAGCGCCGCGGAGTCGATCATCAGCTTGGCCATCATGCGGTGCTCGGTGGCCGTGTTGTCGCAGCAGGTGGAGCGCTCAACCTCGCCCTTGGCGTTGAGCCGGTGGTAGTAGCCCGGCACCAGGCGGTCAAGCACCGATCTGGGCGCCTGGCCGGCCGCTGACATGTGGTTGTAGACCATGTCCATGCCCACACGCAGGCCAGCCCGGTGCAGGGCCATCACCATCTGGCGGAACTCGATGACGCGCCGCAGCGGGTCCGTCGCGTAGCTGCCCTCGGGCGCATTGAAGTGCCAGGGGTCATAGCCCCAGTTGAAGCAGTCGTCGGCTGCGACCGCCATCACTGCGGCCTGCTGGCCTTCGCCCTCGGGCACGCCGGCGGGAACCGCTGGCACCTTGCAGCCACGCTCGGGCACGCTGGCCAGGTCGAAGACCGGCAGCAGGTGCACGTCGGTCAGGCCCGCCTGGGCCAACGCCTTGAGATGCTTCATGCCATTGGAGGCGCCCTCGGTGAAGGCCAGGTATTTGCCGCGCCAGGCCGGGCGGACCGTGGCGTCGCTGACGGAGAAGTCACGCACATGCAGCTCGTAGATGAGCTGGTCGGTCGCCACCTTCACGCGGTCAGGGCGCGGCGCGGCTTCCCAGCCCTTGGGCTTGAGGGCCGGCGACGCCAGATCGGCCACTACGCTGCGCTGCGAGTCGGCGGTCAGCGCGACCGAGTAGGGGTCGGTGACGAGGTTGCGCACCAGGCCATGCGTGGGTGTGACGACGTCGACCAGGTATCGGTACGACTGGCCGCTCAGATCGCCCGGCAGTTCAGCACGCCAGGCGCCAGTGGCGGGTTCCAGGCGCATCGCGTCGACCGCGATGGCTGGCGACTCGGGCCCGGCATGGCGGCACAGCAGCACGCGCTGGGCCGTGGGCGCCCAGACGGCAAAGCGCGTCTGCGCCTTGGCGGGGTGGGCTCCGAAGTCCGCGACCTGCTCGGCAGGGGCGTAGAGGTCGTCCAGCGCGCCGGGGATCTGGATGCCAGTCGCTGCGATGACACGGCCCTCCGCCGTCTCATGCACCAGCAGCACCTGCGCGCGCAGCAGCGCACGGCTATCCACGCCGCTCGCGACCACGAAACGCGGCCCCTCGCCGATGAAGCGAAAGCGCGTCGGCAGCGCGGCGCTGCTGGGCGCCAGCTCGACGGTGCCCTCCGACCCCGCCACGACCTCGCCTACCGCCGCACGCAGGCCGGCAGCCCGAGCGTGATGCAGGCGCACCCGCTCGCCGGGCTTCAGCGCCAGCCCCGGCCATTGCAGCGTGTGCGCGTCCAGCCAATAGGCCTCGGCCAGCGGCCTCGCGGCAGCGTCGGGCGTGGGCACGGCGGCGTTGCAATCCTCCAGGTCACCGGCCTGGGCGGCGCCAGCCACCAGCACGAGGCCCAGCAGCGCCCACGGCGCGACGCGTACAGACATGGGCAGTCTCCTTTTGCAGTGTCGAAATAGTAGCAAAACTACATCAGTGGAAATCGCTCTAGCGCCACACCCATGGACGCCGATATGCTCAAGGCTCGGAGACAAAGTAGTTTGAATACATGAACATCTCAAAGCTGCTAACAACAGTAGCGCTGGCTTCCGCGCTGACGGCCCAGGCCCAGATCGACACCCGCCCTGTGCCGCCCCAGCCGCGCGCCAGCACGCTGCCGGCGAACTGGCAGCACGGCGTGTTCATGGAGGTGTTCGTGCGCGGCTACCAGGACAGCGACGGCGACGGCATCGGTGACTTGCGCGGGCTCACGAAGCGGCTGGACTACCTGCAAAAACTCGGCGTCAGCGGCCTGTGGCTGATGCCCATCACCGCCAGCTCCGACCACGATCACGGCTACGCGACCACCGACTACCGCGGCATCGAGCCGCAGTACGGCACGCTGGCGGACTTCGACGTGCTGATCCGCGAAGCCCACAAGCGCGGCATCGGCATCGTGATGGACTACGTCATCAACCACGCGTCGTACCAGTTCCCCCCGTTCCAGCAGGCGCTGGCTGACCGCAACAGCCCCTGGCGCAGCTGGTTCGTCTGGAACCCCGAGCCCGGCCCCGGCTGGGACATCTGGGGCAAGTACCCCTGGTACGACGGCGCCACCAAACCCTGGGACTGGACCGGCGAACGGAAAGACCTGCCCCCCATCAAACCCGGTTCGCCCGACATCTTCTTCGGCACCTTCGGGCCCCACATGCCCGACTTCAACCTGCGCAACCCGGTCGTCGTGCAGTACCACGAGGACTCGCTGCGCTTCTGGCTCAACCGCGGCCTGGACGGCTACCGACTGGACGCCGTGCCCCATCTGATCGAGAACAACGCCAAGGACTGGAACGACCAGCCCGAGAGCCGCGTGCTGACCAAACACTTCCAGGACCTCATCAAGAGCTACCCCGGCCGCTACGTCGTCTGCGAGGCCACGGCCGAACCCATCGCCTACGGCGACCCTGGCCTGTGCGGCGGCGCCTTCGCGTTCAACCAGAACTACGAGATCGTCAAGGCCGCCAAGGGTGACGCCACCGCCGTGCACAAGATGGCCGACTACTACCGGACCATGTCGCCGACGATGGCGACCTTCCTGCACAACCATGACATCTTCACCGGCCAGCGCCTGTGGGACCAGTTGCACGGCGACGAGGCCCGCTACCGGCTGGCGGCGGCCAGCTACCTGCTGCTGCCCGGCACGCCCTTCATCTACTACGGCGAGGAGGTGGGCCAGGCCGGCATCGACGGCAAGGGTGACGACCCGTTGCGATCGCCAATGAGCTGGACGCCAGCCGGCGGGTTTTCGACCAGCGACAAGCCCTTCCGCCCGCTGTCGCTGAACCGCAGTCGCCACAACGCCGAGACGCAAACGCGCGAGGCCGGCTCGCTGTTCAATTTCTACCGCGAGCTGATCGCGCTGCGTCGCGCATCACCGGCACTGACGCTGGGGCGTTACGAGGCCGACCGCGTCGAGGGCAAGCTCTGGACCTTCCAGCGCGTGCAAGGCGCCGAGCGAATGCTCGTTGCCATCAACTACGGCGACGAGCCGGCGCCCATCGACCTGCCGGCGCGCAGCCGCCCGCTCTATCCGAAGCCGCCCGCAGCCTCTCGCACGACGGTGCCGCCGCTGTCCCTGCGCATCTACAGAATGGAAGCGCCATGAAAGCCCTGATCACCCTCGCCACCGCACTGCTGATGAGCCTGCCCACGATGGCCGCCGAGCCTTCTCCCCGCGTCGAACCTCCGAACTGGTGGGTCGGCATGCGCGACACCTCGCTGCAGCTGATGCTGCACGGCAGCGGCATCGCCGACGCCAGGCCCAGCCTGGCGCCCTACCCCGGCGTGACGCTGAAAGCCAGCCACCGCGCGAGCAGCCCCAACTACCTGTTTGTCGATCTCGACATCGCCCCCGGCGCCAAGCCCGGTGACCTGCTGCTCACCGTGGCCGGCAAGCCGCTGCGCTACACGCTGCTGGCCCGCGCACCGGGCTCGGCGGAGCGCCAGGGCTTCGGCCCCAAGGACGCGATCTACCTCGTAGTGCCCGACCGCTTCGCCCAGGGCGGCAGTGGCCGCCAGGCCGACATGAAGGAAGGCGTTCACCGCACCGACCCTGGCGGCCGTCATGGCGGCGACCTGGCCGGCATGCGCCAGCACCTGGACTACATCGCAGGCATGGGCTTCACCCAGGTCTGGCCCACGCCGCTGGTCGAGAACAACAGCGCCAAATACAGCTACCACGGCTATGCAGCGACCGACTTCTACAAGACCGACCCGCGCTTCGGCACGAACGACGACTTCCGCGCCTACGTGACCGAGGCGAAGTCCAAGGGCGTGGGCGTCATCCAGGACATCGTGCTCAACCACATCGGCGGCGGGCACTGGTGGATGGCCGACCTGCCGGCGCCTGACTGGGTCAACCAGTGGCCCGCTGGCTACACCGAGACCCACCACGCGCGCATGACGCTGCAGGATCCCTATGCGTCAACCGAGGACCGCAAGCGCTTCACCGACGGCTGGTTCGTGCCCGGCATGCCGGACCTGAACCAGCGCCGGCCCGAGCTTGCGACCTACCTAACGCAGATGACTCTGTGGTGGATAGAGAGCGCCGGCCTTTCAGGCATTCGCACCGACACCTGGTCCTATTCCGACCGCGACTTCCTGACCCGCTGGTCGGCCCGCATCATGCAGGAGTACCCGCGGCTGAACATCGTCGGCGAAGAGTGGAGCCCGCATCCCGCCGTCGTTGCATACTGGCAGCGCGGCAAGAAGAACCACGATGGCTACGTGTCCCACGCGCCAAGCATGATGGACTTCCCGCTGCAGACCAACCTGCTCGCAGCGCTGACCGAGGACGATGGGCCCCACACCGGCCTGACCAAGCTCTACGAGGGTCTGGCCCACGACTTCGTCTACCCCGACCCGGCCAACCTGGTGCTGTTCGATGGCAATCACGACACGCCACGCCTGTTCTCGGTCATGAAACGCGACGTGGGCCTGACCAAGATCGCACTGGCCTATCTGGCCACCACGCGGCGCATCCCGCAGTTCTTCTACGGCAGCGAGCTGCTGCTGCAAAGCCCCACCGAGCGCGACGACGGACTGGTGCGGGCCGACATGCCCGGCGGCTGGAAGGGAGATGCGGTCGACGCGTTCACCGGCGCGGGCCTCACGCCCGAGCAGCGTGACATGCAGAACTGGGTGCGGCGCCTGTTCACCTGGCGCAAGGGCGCCACCGTCATCCACGACGGCGCGCTGATGCAGTACGCGCCGCTCGAGGGCTGCTACGTCTTCTTCCGCTACGACGCGGGCCGCACCGTGATGGTCGTGCTGAACAAGGGGCCGAAGCCGGTGGAGCTCGCGCTGTCGCGCTTCGCCGAGCGCCTTGCGCCGGGCCAGCGCGCGCGCGACGTGCTGGACGGCCGGGAGTTCACGCTCGGCGCCACGCTCACCGCGCCGGCCCGCAGCCCATTGATCCTGCAAGTCTCGCGCTAAAAAAAGCAAAGGCCCCACGGGGCCTTGTCGATTGAGCGCGGCGAAATCAGGCTTGTCGGCGGCGACGTGCCAGCATGCCGACCACGCCCAGACCGGCGAGCAGCAGCGCATAGGTCTCGGGTTCCGGCACCGGCACCGCCTGGAACGAGAAGCTCAGCTGATTTTGCGTCTGGCCGGTGATCGTGGCAAAGCTGTCGGCCGACGCGCTGAGCGTGATCCAGACGTTCTTCACCTCGATGCTGGTGACGCCCGCCAGCGGCGCGGAGGCGCTGCCGGAGAAAACCCCGGAGAACGCGTTGCTCGGCGTCTTGCCCAGCGGCGTGGCCGGCAGAACCATATCCGGGCCGCCGTTCACGCTCACGGTGGCATTCGCCGTGATGCTCGTCGCACCATTGAACTCGGTGTAGACGATGTTGCCGAGGCTGCCCAGCAGCGCGCCGCCGAGCGAATAGCCGCTATCAGCGGTCAGCTTGAAACTCGGCAGCGCGAAGGTGACCGAGCCGGCGGGACCGCCGTTGTGCGCCAGCGAGACGCTGGTGGGGACGTTCCAGTTGAAGCCGACGGCATTGTTGGCACTGGTAAACGAGCCGCTGATCCAGCCGAAGCTCGTGGTCTCGTCGTACAACACCTTGTACATGCCGTTGTCGAAGGTGGTGGTGGCCGAAGCCAGGCCAGAAACCACCAGGGCCGCGGCAGCGGCGAGCGTCTTGAGCGTCTGCATCGTCATTTCTCCGGATGGTCCGGGGCGGAGGCCCGGTCAACTGGGCCAGATACTAGCCAAACCGCCCGCGAAAAGCATGTCAAAGCGGCAAAGGAAGGCCCCGAAAACACCCCCGGTTCACGGGGGCTGTCGCGGTTTGACTCCTCAGACCGGCAGCTTCAGCAGCTCGAAAGGCCCCCGGCCGCTGGCCGCGGTGATCAAGCCGAGCACGCGCGCCGGCTCGCTGCCCAGCATGCCCCAGTGGAAGCGCCAGCCCCAGTTGCCGCCAAGCACGCCGGGCACGTTCATGCGGTGGGCGCTGCCCAGGCCCAGCACGTCCTGCAGCGGGTAGACAGCCGTATTGGCCACCGAGTTGGCGCACGCGCGGATCATGGCCCAGTGGACATCCTGCTCGCTGCAGGCGAGATACGAACCCGCGAAGGCGCGCTCGCGGGACTTGGCCTGGTCCCACCAGCCCCGCACGGTATCGTTGTCGTGCGTGCCGGTGTAGGCCACCGAGGCCCTGGGCCACATGTGCGGCAGGAACTCGTGGTCGCCCTCGGCGCCGAAGCCGAACTGCAGGATCTTCATGCCGGGGAAGCCGCAGCCGTCGCGCAGCGCGTGCACGTCTTCGGTAATGAAACCCAGGTCCTCGGCCACGATGGGCAGCGGACCCAGGGCTTTCTTGATCGCATCGAACAGCGCCATGCCGGGGCCGGTCAGCCAACGGCCTTGCTTGGCATCGGGGCTGCTCGCGGGGATCTCGTAGTAGCCGGCGAAGCCGCGGAAGTGGTCGATGCGGAAGACGTCCGCCTGGCTGAGGGCGCGCTGGATGCGGGCCGTCCACCAGGCGTAGTCCTCGGCGGCCATCTTGTCCCAGCGGTACAGCGGGTTGCCCCAGCGCTGGCCCAGCGGTCCCAGGTCGTCGGGCGGCACGCCCGCCACCACGGTGGTCTGAAAATTCTCGTCGAGGTGGTACAGGTCAGGGCGCGACCAGCAGTCGGCGCTGTCGTGGGCGACGAAGATGGGCAGGTCGCCCATCAGGTGGACGCCGCGCTCGTTGGCGTAGCTCTTGAGCGCGCCGGCCTGCACGTCGAACTGCCACTGCACGAACTGCCAGAAGGCAATCTCGTCAGCGTAATCTTTGCGCGCCTTGGCGATGGCCTTGGTCTCGCGGCGCTTCAGGCCTTCGCTCCATTCCCACCAGGGCTGGCCGTTCAGCGGCGAGCGGATAGCCATGAAGAGCACGTAGTCGTCCAGCCAGCTCTGCGCTTCCAGGCACCACTTACCGAAGGCGATACGGTCGGCGTCCGCTGCATTGGCGAAGAAGCCCTTGGCGGCGGCGCGCAGCTGCTGCTCGCGCCAGGGCGTCACGCGGCCATAGTCGACATGCTGGCCGTTGAAGTCGGGCACTTGCGGTTGCGCAAGCCAGCCCTTGGCGATCAGTGGCTCCAGCGCGACCATCCACTGGCTGCCGGCAAAGGCCGACACGCCCTGGTAGGGGCTGTCGCCGGGGCCGATGGGCGTGGTGGGCAGCAGCTGCCAGACGGATTGCCCGGCGGACTGCAGCCAGTCGACGAAGCGGTAGGCATCGGGGCCGAAGTCACCCATGCCGTGCGGTCCGGGCAGCGAGGTGATGTGCAGCAGCACACCGGAGGAGCGTTGGTTCAGGTTCATGTCTGTGCGTGTTGCAGGACGAGAAGAGATCGGGCCGGCACGTTCAGCGGCTGGCCAGCGAGGACGGTGGTTTGCGCCGAGTCGCCGCTGCTGTCCAAAACCGGCTGCCAGGGGCCGTTGCAGAGCAGGAAGGGCAGCGGCGCCGGGTCGGGGTTGAAGACGATCATCAGCCGCGGCGCGCTTGCATCCGCCTCGCGCAGCTGAGCACCGAACGCGCGCTGGCCTGCGTCGTGCCAGTCGTTGGGCGTCATCTCGTGACCGCTGGGGGCATACCAGGCGATGCTGGCCTCGCCCGGGCCGCTGGCGAACCAGCGCGGGTGGCGTAGCAGGGGTTCGGCAGCACGCAGCGCCAGCACTTCAGCGACCAGCTCGGTCATGCGGCCATCAGCCTGATCCCAGTTCAGCCAGGTCGTGGCGTTGTCCTGGCAGTAGGCGTTGTTGTTGCCGCCCTGGCTGTTGCCGATCTCGTCGCCGGCGCACAGCATGGGGGTGCCCTGGGCCAGCAAGGTCGTGGCCAGCAGCGCGCGACGCACGCGCACGCGGGCGGCGTTGACGTCCGCATCGACCGTCGGCCCCTCGGCGCCGAAGTTGGCTGCCAGCTCACCGTCCCGGCCATCGCGGTTGTCTTCGCCGTTGGCCTGGTTGTGCTTGGTCGAATAGCTCGTCAGGTCGGCCAGCGTGAAGCCGTCATGCACCGCAACGAAGTTGACCGACGCGGTGGGCAGGCGTTGCCCGTGGTGGAAGACGTCACTGGAGGCCATGAAGCGCCGCGCGAACTCGCCGCGTCCCACGCCCGGGCCGGCCTTCAGCCAGTAGCCGCGCACGGCATCGCGGAACTTGTCGTTCCACTCCAGGAAGCGGCCTGGGAAGCGGCCGACCTGGTAGCCGTCGTAGGCCGCGTCCCAGGGCTCGGCGATCAGGTGCACGCCAGCCAGCACCGGGTCCTGGCGCAGCGTGGTGAAGAAGGCGGCGTTGGCGTCGTAGCCGTGACTCGTGCGGCCCAGCACGGGCGCCAGGTCGAAGCGGAAGCCGTCCACGCCCATCTCAGCGACCCAGTAGCGCAGCGAATCCAGCACGAATTGCGTCACGCGCGGGTGGGCGCAGTTGACGGTGTTGCCGCAGCCGGTCAGGTTCTCGTTGCGGGTCTTGTCGTCCGCCACCAGCCGGTACCAGGTCTTGTTGTCCAGCCCGCGGAAACTTAGCGTCGGGCCGAACTCGTTGCCTTCGGGCGTGTGGTTGTAGACGACATCCAGCACGACTTCCAGCCCCGCGGCGTGAAGTGCGTCGACCATGTGGCGGAACTCGGCCGTCACAGCGGTCGGGTCTTGGCGGTGGCCAACGTGGGCCCAGCGCGGGTCGGGGCAGAAAAAGCCCAGCGTGTTGTAGCCCCAGTAGTTGTGCAGGCGGCGCTCGGCCAGGTGAGGCTCGTCGATGCAGTACTGCACCGGCAGCAGCGACAGCGTCGTCACGCCCAGGCGTTTGAGATGGGCGATGGCCGCCGGATGCGCCAGGCCGGCATAGGTGCCGCGCAAGTCCTCGGGCACGCCGGGCAGCAGCTTTGAAAAGCCCTTGACATGCACTTCGTACAACACGACCTCGGCCGGGGCTCGGCGCGGGTGGTGGGCACGGGAATGCGTGACCGGCGGAGGCGCAACACGGGCCTTCAGCGCCTGCGTGGCGTTGTCGCGCGTGTCCAGCGAGCGCGGGCCGTCCGGGTGGCCCAGCTCATAGCCGTGGTGCTCGGCGCGCCAGCCGAAGTGACCGACGATTTCTCGCGCCCACGGGTCCAGCAGCAGCTTGTGCGGGTTGAAGCGGTGGCCTTGCTCGGGCAGGTAGGGGCCGTGTGCGCGCAGGCCATAGACCAGTCCGGGGCCGACACCAGGCAGGAAGCCGTGGAAAACACCATCAAACGGGCCTGCCAGCTCGTAGCGGCGCAGCTCGCGCTGGCCTTCGCCGTCAAACACGCACAGCTCGACGCGCGTCGCGTTCTCGCTCATGACAGCAAAGTTCACGCCGCCGTCGCGGGCGAGGGAACCCAGCGGCTCGTGCCAGCCGGGTTGGAGGTCGGGTAGGTGGGCCATCAGAGACGGACTAGCAAGTGCAATGCCCGGGAAACATGGCTGATCAGATCGGAACGAAGAACAGCGTCGCCAACGGCGGCAGGTTGATCGTGATGGAAAGGCGCTTGCCGTGCGCCGGCTGCGCCTGCACCGGCAGGCCAGCCGCTGCCACGCCGTTGCCCATGTTGCTGCCGCCGTAGTAGGCGGAGTCGGTGTTCAGCGCCTCGCGCCAGGCGGTCACGCCGTCGGGCACGCCCAGCGAGTAGCCCTCGCGCGGAACTGGTGTCATGTTGCAAACGACCAGCACCATGCGGCCGGTGCCGTCGCGGCGCACCCAGGCGTAGATGGAGTGCTCGGCGTCATGCGAGCTGATCCACTCGAAGCCGCCGGCCTCGCAGTCCAGCCGGTGCAGCGCCGTGTGGTCGCGGTAGAGCTTGTTCAGGTCGCGCACCAGGCGCTGCACGCCGGCGTGGCGGTCATCGTCCAGCAGGCCCCAGGGCAGACTCTCGGCGTGGTTCCACTCCCGGCGCTGAGCGAACTCCTGGCCCATGAAGAGCAGTTTCTTGCCCGGGTGGCCCCACATGAAGCCGTAGTAGGCGCGCAGGTTGGCGAACTTCTGCCAGTCATCTCCCGGCATCTTGGCCAGCATGGAGCCCTTGCCATGCACCACCTCGTCGTGCGAGATGGGCAGCATGAAGTTCTCGCTGAACGCGTAGATCAGGCCGAAGGTCATCTTGTCGTGATGCCAGCGGCGGTTGATCGGGTCCTCGGCCATGTAGCGCAAGGTGTCGTTCATCCAGCCCATGTTCCACTTGTAGTGAAAGCCCAGGCCACCCGCGTAGGTGGGGGCCGAGACGCCGGGAAAGCTGGTGCTTTCCTCGGCCACGCTGATGGCGCCCTCGACCTCCCCGACATGTTCGTTCATCTCGCGCAGCAGCGAGATGGCTTCCAGGTTCTCGCGGCCGCCGCGGATGTTGGGCAACCACTCGCCCGCCGGGCGCGAGTAGTCGCGGTAGAGCATGCTGGCCACGGCGTCCACGCGCAGGCCGTCCACGCCCCAGCGCTCGATCCAGTACAGCGCACTGCCGATCAGGAACTGGCGCACCTCGGTGCGGCCGAAGTTGTAGATCAGCGTGTTCCAGTCGCGGTGGAAGCCTTCCTTGGGGTCGGCATATTCGTACAGCCGCGTGCCGTCGAACTCGGCCAGGCCGTGGGCGTCCATCGGGAAGTGCGCCGGCACCCAGTCCAGCAGCAGGCCCAGGCCCTGGTCGTGGCAGGCCTTGACGAAGCGCGCAAAGCCCTCGGGCGGGCCGAAGCGCGCGCTGGGGGCGTACATGCTGAGCGTCTGGTAGCCCCAGGAGCCATCGAACGGGTACTCCGTGATGGGCATCAACTGCAGATGCGTGAAGCCCATGTCGGCGGCGTAGGCCGGCAGGTGTTCGGCGAGTTCGTCCCAGTTCGGGAACTCGCCGCTCACGCCGCGGCGCCACGATGCGGCATGCACCTCGTAGACGCTGATGGCCGACTCGCGGCGATTGGCGCGCTCGCGCTGGCGCGGCAGCGGCGTCACCTCGGGCAGGGCCGCGACGACGCTGGCCGTGTCGGGCCGCAGCTGGGCGCGGCGGGCATAGGGGTCAGCCTTCAGCGGCAGCAGCGTGCCGCCGCTGGAGACGATCTCGAACTTGTAGAGGTCGCCTTCGGTGGCATGCGGGACAAAGATCTCCCATACGCCGGCCTGGTGGCGCAGCCGCATCGGGTGGCGGCGGCCATCCCAGTTGTTGAAATTGCCGACCACGCTGACGCGCCTGGCGTTCGGCGCCCAGACCGCGAAGCGCACGCCGCTGACGTCGCCGTACTGCACGACATGAGCCCCCAGGCTCAGGTAGGGCCGCATGTTGCGGCCCTCGGCGAGGGCCGTCAGCTCATCGTCGCTGAGCTGCGGATAGAAGTTGTAGGGGTCGGCATACACGCCCTCCCCGCCGCCGGTCCAACGCACCGCGAGACGGTAGTCGAAGCGGTGCTTGCGCCGCGGCACCAGCGCTTCCCAGAGGCTGTCGCGGCGACGCTCCAGTTCGACGATGCGCTTGCTGCTGCCCGCGTCCAGCAGCGCAACTTCGTCGGCGCCGGGCAGCAGCACCCGCACCCACAGCCGACCGTTCTCATCCGCATGCAGGCCGAGCCGGCCGAAGGGGTCGGCATGGCGGCCCGCCAGCAGGGCGTCAACGTCGGCGTCAGTGAGCATCGTCAGGTGGTGAGACTTTTTACGGACCAGACCCGGTCCACGTACTCGGCGATCGTGCGATCGGACGAGAACGGGCCCATGCCGGCAATGTTGCGCAGGGCGCGTTCAGCCCAGGCGGCGCGGTCGGCGAACAGCGTATCGACCTTGGCCTGGGTGGCGACGTAATCGGCGAAATCGGCCATCAGCAGGTAGACGTCACGGTGCAGCAGGCTGTCGACCAAGGGGCGATAGCGCTCCGTGTCGCCGTTGCTGAAGACGCCGGCCGAGATGGCGTCGATGACGCGCTTGAGCTGGCGATTCTCTTCGACATACAGGCGCGGGTCGTAGCCCAGCTGCTTGATCTTGGCGACCGCGTCGGCGCGCAGGCCGAACACGAACATGTTCTCCACGCCCATGGCCTCGGCCATCTCGATGTTGGCGCCGTCCCAGGTGCCAATGGTCACCGCGCCGTTCATGCCGAACTTCATGTTGCCGGTGCCCGAGGCCTCGGTGCCGGCCGTCGAGATCTGCTCGGACAGGTCGGCCGCCGGGATGATGCTTTCGGCCAGCGTGACGCTGTAGTTGGGCAGGAACACGAGCTTGAGCTTGTCGCCCACGCGCGGGTCGCTGTTGATGACGCGGGCCACGTCGTGTGCCAAGCGCACGATGCTCTTGGCCGTCTGGTAGGCCGACGCCGCCTTGCCGGCAATGATGACCGTGCGAGGCACCCACTCGGCGTTCGGGTTGTCGCGGATGGCCTGGTAGCGGCTGATGACGTGCAGCAGATTCAGCAGCTGGCGCTTGTACTCGTGGATGCGCTTGATCTGGATGTCGAACAGGCTGTCCACGTTGACCGCCAGGCCCAGCTCCCGTCGAATGACGGCGGCCAGACGCTCCTTATTGGCGCGCTTGACGGCCAGGAACTCCTCGCCCAGCTCGCGGTTGGCGGCCAGCGGCGCCAGTTCGCCCAACTCGGCCAGGTTCTTGCGCCAGCCGTCGCCGATGCGGCTGTCCAGCAGCCCGGAGAGCAGCGGGTTGGCCTGCTCCAGCCAGCGCCGCGGCGTGACGCCGTTGGTGACGTTGTGGAAGCGCTCGGGCCAGACGCGGGCGTAGTCGGCAAAGATGGTCTGCACCATCAGCTCGGAGTGCAGCGCGGCGACACCGTTGACGCGGTGCGAGGCCACCAGCGCGAGAGAGGCCATGCGCACGCGGCGTTCGCCGCCGTGGCTGCCTTCGTCGATGAGGGACACGCGCGAAGCGAAGGCATGGTCGCCGGGGAAGCGGGCCTGCAGCTCTTCCAGGAACCGGTGGTTGATCTCGTAGATGATTTCGAGATGGCGCGGGAGCAGGTTCTCGAACATGCGCACCGGCCAGGTCTCCAACGCCTCGGGCATCAGCGTGTGGTTGGTGTAGGCCACCGCCTGACGCGTGATCTTCCAGGCCTCGTCCCAGCCCAGTCCGTGCTCGTCCAGCAGCAGGCGCATCAGCTCGGCCGGCGCCAGCGCGGGATGCGTGTCGTTCAGGTGGATGGCGTTGGTCTTGCCCAGGTTGTGCAGCGAGCCGAACTCGCGCAGGTGACGCGCGATCAAGTCCTGCAGCGACGCGCTGACGAGGAAGGCCTCCTGCTTCAGGCGCAGTTCGCGGCCGGCCTCGGTGGAGTCGTCGGGGTAGAGCACCCAGTTCAGCGCGTCGGCCAGCACCTGGTGGCGCGCAGCGCGGGCGTAATCACCCTCGCAGAAGGGCTTGAAGGCGATGGGAGCGGCCGTGGCCTGCCACTGGCGCAGCGTGGAGACGCGCTCGCTGTGATTGGCGGGCACGATTAAGTCATAGGCCTGGGCCTCGATGCTGTCGGCCGGCTGCCAACGGCGCACGCCGGAGGCATCCACCTCCACGCGGCCGCCAAAGCCCACGTGGAAGCGGACGTCATGGCGGGGCAGCTCCCAGGCGGGCGAGTCGCGCGTCCAGTCGTCGGGCTGCTCCAACTGGCGGCCCTGCTGAATGACTTGCGCAAAGGTGCCGTAGCGGTAGCGCAGGCCGTAGCCAAAGGACGGCAGCTCCAGCTCGGCGAACGAGTCCAGGAAGCAGGCCGCCAGGCGACCCAGGCCTCCGTTGCCCATGGCCGCGTCGGGCTCGCGCTCCAGCACGTCACCCAGGGCCACACCCTGCTCGGCCAGCTTGGCCTCCAGCGGCTCGGTGAGCTTCAGGGCCGCGAGCGCGTTGGACAGCGCGCGCCCCATCAGGAATTCCATCGACAGGTAGTGCACGCGGCGCACGTCGGCACCGTCACCACGCCTGGCGTCGGCGGCCTGCGTGGCAGCCCAGCGGGTGGCCAGCGTCTCGCGGCAGGCGATGGCCGCGGCATGCAGGGCAGCCTGAGGCGTGGCGCCATGGCTGGACTGGGACAGCTCGCGCTCATAGGCGGTCTCGAACGCCGCGCGCAAGGCCAGGGTTTCGGGCGAGACGGCGGGGGAGACGGACGGCTTCATCGCGGTGGCGGCCTTGGCCTTGGGCTTGCGTTGAACGGTCAGCGCGGAGCTGAGGCGGGTTGGGGTGTTCATCAGTGCCGGCCCCCGGCAACGAGGGCAAGAATGCTACCCGAGCGGCAGCGCTGGGCGAAGTATCGGACAGCTCCGAGTCGTTGTGTAGTTTGACTACATCGGGAAAACCCGGAACGTTTTGCAACCCCTTGATCCATAAGGGTTTCATGAAGATTCTATCGGGTAGTCGCTGTTGTTCTTGCCGTAGGCGAGCTGTATATTGTCTACAAAGATGGTCGCAGAGATGAAATTTGCGTCCTCAAACGTTGAGACAAGCCGCTGCACAGCACCGGCGACTGAAAGGTTAGAAGTGGCAGACGTTCGACTGACCGGCGTGGAAAAAGCCTATGGCGACATCCGCATCCTGCACGGCATCGACCTGGAGATCCGCGACGGCGAGTTCATGGTCTTCGTCGGTCCGTCGGGCTGCGGCAAATCCACGCTGCTGCGCTCCATCGCCGGCCTGGAAGAGATCACCGGGGGCGAGCTGACCATCGGCGGGCGCATCGTCAACGACGTGCCCCCCAGCGAGCGCGGCATCGCCATGGTGTTCCAGTCGTATGCGCTGTACCCGCACATGAATCTGTTCGACAACATGGCCTTCGGACTGAAGCTGGCCAAGGTACCCAAAGCGGAGATCGAGACGGCCGTGCAGGCCGCGGCCAAGATCCTGCATATCGAGCACTTGCTGGACCGCAAGCCCAAGGACTTGTCCGGCGGCCAGCGCCAGCGCGTGGCCATCGGCCGCGCCATCGTGCGCAAGCCCGAGGTGTTCCTTTTCGACGAACCGCTTTCCAACCTCGACGCGGCCTTGCGCGTGCGAATGCGCTACGAGTTCGCCAAGCTGCACGAGGACCTGAAGACCACCATGATCTACGTGACCCACGACCAGGTGGAGGCCATGACGCTGGCCGACCGCATCGTCGTGCTGTCAGCAGGCCGGATCGAACAGGTCGGCTCGCCACTGGAGCTGTACGAGCACCCACGCAACCTGTTCGTGGCGGGCTTCATCGGCAGCCCGAAGATGAACTTCATCGACGCGGAACTGATCGCCATCGACGCGGGCCACGTGGACGTGAAGCTATCGGGCAGCAAGGTCGTCCTGCGCGCGCGGGTGGATGGCAGCGCGGCCCAGGTGGGTGACAAGGTGACTCTAGGCGTGCGGCCCGAACACATCCGCCGCGGCGACCATGGCCAGGGCAACCTGCTGCACAGCAACGTGGCCTTCGTCGAGTCGCTGGGCGGCATCACCTTCGCCTACTGCCCCTATCCCGGCGTGGAGGAGGCATTGACCTGCCAGTTCGAAGGCCGCAACGGCATCGACCGCCTTCGCAGCGGCCAGGACCTGGACCTGCACCTGCCGGCCGAGGCGCTCTATGTGTTCGACGCCAACGGCCTGGCGCTGCGCCGGCTGGCAGCGCCGGAGCTCGCAGCATGAAGTGGCTGCCCCTGGTGGCTGCGCTGGTCGCTGCGCCGGCACTCGCCGAGACACCCAAACTCCTCGTCTGGATCAATGGTGACAAGGCCTATGGGGGCCTGCAGACGGTGGGCGACGCCTTTGAGAAGGCCTCGGGCGTCAAGGTTGTCGTCGAACACCCGGTGGACCCGACCGACAAGTTCCAGCAGGCTGCCGGCGCAGGCAAGGGCCCGGATATCTTCTGCTGGCCGCACGACCGCGTCGGCGAATGGGCCAAGGCCGGCCTGCTGACGCCGTTGCGACCCTCGGCCAAGCTGAAAGCCGAGTCCGAGGAGCAGGCCTGGAATGCCCTCAGCTACCGCGGCCGTATCTGGGGCTACCCCATCGCCATCGAGACGACGGGGCTGATCTACAACAAGGCCCTGGTGCCCACGCCCCCCGCGACCTGGGATGAACTGATCGCCCTCGACAAGAAGCTCCAGGCCAGCGGCAAGCACGCCGTGCTGTGGGACTACAACAAGAGCTTCTTCAGCTGGCCCATGATTGCCGGCGCCGGCGGCGTCATCTTCGGGCGCGATGCCCAGGGCGATTTCGACCCGCGCAAGGTCGACGTCAACAACGACGGGGCGCTGGCGGGCGCCCAGATGATCGAGCGTCTCATCAAGGACGGCCACATGCCCAAGGGCGCGCGCTACTCCGAGATGGAGGCGGCCTTCGCCCGCGGCGAGGTGGCCATGATGATCTCTGGCCCCTGGGCCTGGGACAACGCCAAGAAGGCCAAGATCGACATCGGCGTGGCCCCCATTCCCGCCGTCTTTGCCGGCAAGCCCAGCAAGAGCTTCGTTGGCGTGCTGGGCTGCATGATCTCCGCGCCGAGCAAGAACAAGGACATCGCCAAGGAGTTCATCGAGAACCACCTGATGCGCCCCGAGGCGCTGAAGGTACTGGACGCCAACGTGCCCATCGGCGTGCCGGCCAACAAGGCCTTCTATGCCGAGCTGTCGGTCAACCCGCTGATCGCGGCCAGCATGACTAATGCGCGCAACGGCGCCCCCATTCCCAACATTCCCGAGGTGGGCCGCTTCTGGACCGCGATGGACGCGGCGCTGGAAGCCATCACCAACGGCCTGCAAAGCCCCAAGGACGCGCTGGACGGCGCGGCCGCACGGATGCTGTTGAACAAATGAACGCTGCGACCTCCACCCTTGGACAAGGCAGCTACACGACGCTGCCACCCACGCTCACCGAGAAGCTGTCGAAGTTGCTGCACTGGCCGCTGGCCGGCGTCGCCATGATCGCGGCGCTGTATCTCGTCTTCGTCGTCTACACGACCGGCCAGGCCGCCTGGGCCGCTGGCCTTCTGGTGCTGTTCACGGCCGGCTTCTACGTGTACTTGAGCCGCGGTGGTTTTGCCTGGCGCTATCTGTTCCCCGGCGTGGCGGGCATGCTGGTGTTCATCGCCTTCCCGCTGGTATACACGGCGCAGATCGGCCTGACGAACTACTCCAGCACCCATCTGCTCAGCGAGAGCCGCGTGCGCGAGTACCTGCTGGAGCAGCACGACGCGGTGGAAGACCAGGTGCTGGCCTACACCTTGCACGCCGATGGCGCCGAGTTCCGCCTCGTGCTGCAGCCCGAGGGGGGGGCCGCGCCGCGCTGGGTGTCGCCGCCGCTGGCGTTGCGCAGCGTCAGCCGCCCGGTGCGCGTGGACCTGGCCGTCGCCGACGCCGAGCACCTGCCGCTGACCGCACCGCTGCAGGCGGCCCTCCCCCTGCCGGAGCTGATCAAACACCGCGACGCCCTCGCCAAGCTGACACTCGCCCTGCCCGACAAGACCGAGCTGCACTACCTCGGCCTGCGCGAGTTCGGCCCCGTCAAGCCGCAGTGGACGGCGAATGCCGACGGCAGCCTGACCCGCGCGCTGGACGGCGCCGTGTTCAAGGCCAACCGCGACACGGGCTTCTTCCAGACCGAGGCGGGAGAGACTTTGCAGCCCGGCTTCAAGGCCTTCATCGGCATGGCGAACTACACGCGCATGCTGTTCGACGCCGAGTTCCGCGGCCCCTTCCTGTCCATCTTCAGCTGGACGGTCATCTTCTCGGCGCTGACCGTGGTCTTCTCCACCGCCATCGGCATGCTGTTCGCCGTGCTTCTGAACTGGGAGGGCATGAAGTACCGCACCACCTACCGCACGCTGCTCTTCCTGCCGTACGCGGTGCCGGGCTTCATCTCCATCCTCGTGTTCAAGGGCTTGTTCAACCAGAACTTCGGCGAGATCAACGCCATCCTGAACGCGGCCCTGGGCGTCAAGCCCGCCTGGTTCGCCGACCCGTTGCTGGCCAAGACGATGCTGCTGATCGTCAACGTGTGGCTGGGCTACCCGTACATCATGATCCTGTGCTCGGGGCTCCTGAAGGCGATTCCCGCGGACCTGTACGAAGCCTCGGCGCTGGCTGGCGCCAGCCCAGCGACCAACTTCCTCAGGATCACAGCGCCGCTGATCATCAAGCCGCTGGCGCCACTGCTGGTGAGTGCCTTCGCGTTCAACTTCAACAACTTCGTGCTGATCGCGCTGCTGACCGACGGCCGGCCGGACTTCCTGTCCACCAAGCTGCCCGCGGGCCAGACCGACATCCTTGTCAGCTACACCTACCGCATCGCGTTCAAGGACTCGGGCTCGGACTTCGGCCTGGCCGCAGCAATCTCGACGCTGATATTCTTCCTCGTCGCGGCGCTGTCGTTGATCAACCTGCGCATGAGCGCCAAGGCACAGAGGTAATCCGAATGGCCATCGTCCTCGGCAAACAAGCGCGCTGGCGCACCTTCATCGGCCACGCGGTGATGTGGCTGTTCATCGCCATCACCATCTTCCCACTGCTTGCCGTCGTGTCCATATCGCTGCGGCCCGGCAACTTCGCCACCGGCAGCCTGATCCCGACAGAGATCAGCCTGGAGCACTGGAAGCTGGCACTGGGCATCCCTTACCAGGCCGCTGACGGCAGCCTTGTGCAACCACCCTTTCCGGTGCTGACCTGGCTGTGGAATTCCATCAAGATCGCCACCATCTCGGCCTTCCTGATCGTGGCCATCTCGACGACCGCGGCCTACGCCTTCGCGCGCATGAAGTTTCGCTTCGACAGGCCTGTGCTCAACGGCATGCTGCTGTTGCAGATGTTCCCGCCGGTGCTGGCGCTGGTGGCCATCTACGCCATCTTCGAAACCATCGGCACCTACGTTCCGGCGCTGGGCATCGAGACGCACGCCGGCCTGGTGCTCGCGTACCTGGGCGGCATCGCCACGCACGTGTGGACCATCAAGGGCTACTTCGAGACCATCCCCGTAGAGATCGAGGAGAACGCCAAGGTCGATGGCGCGACCCACTGGCAGGCCTTCTCGCGCGTGCTGCTGCCCATGGCCGTGCCCATCCTGATGGTGGTCTTCGTGCTGGCCTTCATCGGCACCATCATCGAGTACCCGGTCGCCTCCATCCTGCTGCGCGAAGAGGGCAACCTCACCCTCGCAGTGGGCTCCAAATACTTCCTGCACGACCAGCGCTTCCTGTGGGGCGACTTCGCAGCTGCGGCCGTGCTGTCGGGCCTGCCGATCACGCTGGTCTTCCTGCTCGCCCAGCGCTGGATCGTCTCCGGGCTCACTGCGGGCGGCGTCAAGGGCTGAATCACATGATCAAGACGATCGCGCTGCTCACGGCGCTGCTGTCGCTCGCCCCTGCGGCGCGCGCTGCCGACTGCAAGCCCGCGCCGCTGGGCGATGCCACGCTCTACCTGCGCGGTGGCTTGAACAACTGGGCGGCGCAGGACGCGCAGGCCTTCGAATACCGCTGCGACGCCTACTACCTGAACCTCAAAGCCCAGGGCACGCAGGAGTTCAAGCTCGCCGACGAGGACTGGACGGCCGCCCTCACCTTCGGCTTCGACAACAAGGGCAAACTCGCCCGCGGCGCGGCTGTCGTCGGCAACATCAAACGCGACTTCAGCGGCGAGCACAGCTTGCGCCTGAGCCTGACCCCTGACGGCAACGCGACGCTGGACGTTGGCCCCAGAACCTTTAGGCCATCGCCGCCCCAGCCCATCACCGACAAGGCCGCGCTGACCACCCATTTCAGCTCGCGCAGCGAAGAGACCAAGACCCCCTTTGGGGCGCAGCCAGCGGACACGGAGATCCAGTTCAGCATCGGCAACGACGTGCCAGGCCTGAAGCGCGCCACCCTGGTCATCGAGCGCCGGCAGATGACCGGCAACCAGGAGCAGCTGGCCTACGAGCCGCTCGCGCGTATCACGATGGCGCCGCAATCGCGCGGACTGGGTACCGGCTTCTCGGCCAAGTACCGCTTCGACACCATCGGCATCTACGGCTACTGGTTCGAGATCGAGACCGACGCCGGCCGCTACGCGCTGCAGAACAACAAGGACACGATCTACTGGACCCGCGAGAAGGGTTCGATGGGGGAGTCCTCGATCGAGCGCCTGCCCGCCAACCTCAACCGCGTGCGCCGCTATCGCCAGACCATCTACGCACCAGACTTCAAGGTGCCCGACTGGGCGCAGGACATCGTCTACTACTACGTCTTCCCAGAGCGCTTTCGCAACGGCGACAAGACCAACGACCCGCGCCCCGGCGGCGGCCGGCCGCAGGACCGCTACCAGGACCGCGACGTCGAGCACCACGCCCGGTGGAACGAGAAGCCCTTCAAGCCCGGTACGGGCGACGGGTCGGACGCCCTCTACAACAACGATTTCTTCGGCGGTGACCTGGCAGGCATCACGAGCAAGCTCGACTACATCAAGAGCCTGGGCGCTAACGCTCTCTACCTGACGCCGGTTTTCCGCGCGCCCAGCAACCACAAGTACGACGCGGCCGACTACAAGAACATCGACCCGGCCTTCGGCACCAACGACGACTTCGTGCGGCTGTGCGCCGAGGCGGCCAAGCGCGGCATCCGCGTCATCCCCGACACCTCGCTGAACCACGTCGGCGCGGACTCGCCCTACTTCAACCGGTATGCCAATTTCCCCGCGGGCGGCGCGTTTGATGGCGGCAAGGTCAACCCGACATCGCCCTACGCCACCTGGTTCAAGTTCAAGCCGGGTGAGACTGACCCGAACAAGCAGTACCAGGGCTGGGTCGGCGTGGCCGACCTGCCCGAGATCGACAAGAACGCCCCATCCTTCCGTGCCTACGCGTATGGCGACGCCGACTCAGTCACCAACCTGTGGCTGGACCGCGGCGCGGCCGGCTGGCGCATGGACGTGGCCCCCTGGGTTCCCGACGACTTCTGGCGCGAATGGCGCCAGGCCGTGAAGCGCAAGAAGCCCGACGCGCTGACGGTGGCCGAGACGTGGTTCGATGCCAGCAAGTACTTCCTCGGCGACATGTTCGACTCGACGATGAACTACATCTTCCGCAACGCGGTGCTGGACTACGCCGCCGGCAAGCAAGGGCAGCAGATGGCCGCCAACCTGGAGCTGATGCGCGAGGCCTATCCGCCCCAGGCCTTCTCGGCGCTGATGAACCTGCTGTCCTCCCACGACCAGCCGCGTGCGCTGCATCACTTCGAAGAGGACCGCGACCTGAAGCTTGCCAAGCGCCGGCTGCGCCTGGCGGTGTTCTTCCAGATGACCTACCCCGGCTCGCCCACCATCTACTACGGCGACGAGGTGGGCCTGGGCGGTGGCGACGACCCCTACAACCGCGCGCCCTACCCCTGGGCCGACGAAGGTGGCCATCCCGACGAGGCGCTGCTGGCCGACTTCAAGCGCCTGATCCGGCTGCGTCATGATCTGCCGGTGCTTCGCCACGGTCGCCTGAGCGAGCCGCTGCACGTGGACGACCACGTCGTCGTGCTCGGCCGCCAGGACGGCAAGACCTGGGCCGTCACCGCGACCAACAATAGCACCGAGGCCAGGACCGTCACCTTCTTCGTGCCCTTCGAGGCCGCTCGCCTGCGGGACGCGCTGGGCGGCGCCGACGTCCTCGTGAAGAACAACCAGATTCAGCTGACCGTGCCTCCCCTGTTCGGCCGCGTCCTCGTCGCCCCATGATCCTCAACGACCTTGGCCACACCGGCCTGCGCGTCTCGGCCCTCGGCTTTGGCGCCATGCACATCAACGACGAGCGCACAACCGAGGCCGAGGCCGGCGAGCTGCTCAACCAGGTGCTGGATCTCGGCATCAACCTCGTCGACACCGCGCGCGGCTACGGGCTCAGCGAGGCCCGCATCGGCCGCCACCTCGCGCATCGCCGCGCCGATTTCGTGCTGTCCACCAAGGTCGGCTACGGCGTCGACGGCGTGCCCGACTGGACGTACGACTGCATCGTCCACGGCGTGGAGCGCGCGCTACGGCTGATGAAGACCGACTGGCTGGACATCGTCCACCTGCACTCCTGCCCGCTGCCGGTGCTGCAGCAAGGCGATGTGGTGCGCGCGCTGACCGACTGCCGCGCGGCAGGCAAGCTGCGCGTGGCGGCCTACTCCGGAGACAACGCCGAGATCGACTTTGCGATTTCGGATGGGGCCGGCGGCGTCTTCGGCAGCGTCCAGACCTCCATCAGCCTGTGCGACCAAGCCCACCTGCAGCACCGCGCCGCGCGCGCGGACCATGCCGGCATTGGCGTCATCGCCAAGCGCCCGCTGGCCGGCGCCGTGTGGCGCTTTGCCCAGAGGCCCGGCGACGTCGCCGAAGGCCAGTACTGGGATCGCTTCCAGGAGATGGGGTTGCAGACTCAGGGTGACTGGGCCGATGTGGCCCTGCGCTTCGTCGCCTTCCACAGCGGCGCGGCAAGCGCCATCGTCGGCACGGCCAAACCGGCCAACCTGCGCCTCAACCTGGCGGCCATCGGGCGCGGCCCGCTGCCGGCCGCGCTGGCTGCGACCCTGCGCGACACCTTCACCCGCCAGGGCGCCGGCTGGCCGGGCCTGATCTGACGCCAGCCCCGGCCCGCTGCAGTCGCCCCGACGGGATTCAGGCAAAGCGGCAGCGGCACTGAGCGCTCGGCACGGGCCTGCCAGTCCTGGGGTAGACGCCAGCGCCCTGCTTTCACCGCTTACCGCATGATGCGAGCTCATGCGCGAGACCCCGACGTTGTTGCGGCGCCGGCCCCTGCTGGCCCTGCCCCTGCTGCTGGCCAGCCGGCCCCTGCTGGCACAGCCGGGCAAGCCGGTACGGCTGCCGCGCCACATCAGCATGCCGGACCCGCAACTGGCCTATGTGCGCCGCGTCGTCGAGCTGGCCTTGAGCCGCGCAGGCAGCAAGCTGGAGATACGCCCTGTCGACCTCGACATGGCCCAGGGCCGCACGCTGGTGGAGCTGGCCGCGGGCCGCAGCCCCATTGATGTAATGTGGACGGTGACCGACCGCCAGCGCGAAGCCTCGGGCCTGCTGCCGGTGCGCATCCCCATCGACCGCGGGCTGATGGGCTGGCGGCTGCTGCTGGTGCGCCGCAGCGAGCTGGCGCAGTGGCAGCGAGTGCGCAGCCTCAAGGATTTGCGGCCCTACCTCGCCGGCCAGGGGCACGACTGGCCGGACACGGACATCCTGCGCGCCAATGGCCTGCGGGTCGGCACCAGCAGCGGCTACGAGGCGCTCTTTCGCATGCTGGCCGCCGGCCGTGTCGACTACTTCCCCCGCTCCATCCTCGAGATCGACGCCGAGATGGCCGGTGGCCGCTACCCGGAGCTGGCTATCGCGCCCGAGCTGATGCTGCACTACCCGGCCGCGGCCTATCTCTTCGTCAGCCCGACCCGGCCGGACCTGGCCGCCGAGCTCAAGGCCGGGCTTGAGGTGGCGGTCGCCGACGGCATCTTCCGGCGCCTGCACCGAGAGCAGTACGGCGCCCTGCTGAAGGCCCACCCCCTCAGCCCCGGCCGGGTGGTGAGGCTGAGCAACCCGCAGTTGCCGCCCGAGACACCCCTGCAGCGGCGGGAGCTCTGGCTACAGCCGGGAGAGCCGGTGGCCTGACCCCGGCCGGCCGCACCCGTCCGCCATCGCAGAGCGGGAGGGAACTCACCACCCCCTCCATTCCTGAGCGGCTGGCATGATGGTTCGACATGTCTCACACCTCGGCCGACCTGTCCCGGCGGGCCTTGATGCTCGGGACGCTGGCCGCGCCTGTGGCGCGTGCGGCGTCCGTGCGCGTCTGGCTTCCCCGGCACATGAGCGCCGCCGACCCGCAGCTGCCCTATGTGCACCGCCTCGTCGTGTTGGGGCTGGAGCGGGCCGGGGCCAGCGCCGATGTCGAGCTGGTGAACCTGGAGATGTACCAGGGCCGCAGCTTGGTGGAACTGGCGCGCGGCAGCAGCCCCATCGACCTGATGTGGACCATGACCGACCGCGAACGGGAGTCGTCGGGCTTGCTGCCGGTGCGCATCCCCATCGACCGCGGCCTGATCGGCTGGCGGGTGCTGCTGGTGCGCCGCAACGACCTGCCCCGTTGGGCCCGGCTGCACAGCCTGAACGAGCTGAGGCAGCGCGTGGCCGGCCAGGGCCACGACTGGCCCGACACCGCCATCCTGCGCGCCAACGGCCTGCGCGTCAGCACCAGCAGCGGCTACGAAGCGCTGTTCCGCATGCTGGTCTCTGGCCGTTTCGACTACTTCCCGCGCGCCGTGCTGGAGGTGGACGCCGAGCTGGCCAACAACCGCCACCCCGAGCTGGCGGTCGTGCCCGACCTGATGCTGCACTACCCGGCGGCGGCCTATCTCTTCGTGTCGCCGCGCCGGCCGGAACTGGCCGAGCTGCTGCGCGTGGGGCTGGAAATGGCAGTGGCCGAAGGGGCGCTGCAGCAGTTGCACCAAGCCTATTTCGGCGCCCAGATGCGGGCGCACGCGGTCAGCCGCGACCGCGTGCTGAGGCTAAGCAACCCGCTGCTGCCACCAGACACCCCGCTGCAGCGCCGCGAGCTGTGGCTGCAGCCGGGCGAGCAGGCCTAGTGATGGTTCAGCTCATGCGCAACAGCCGCGCCGCCTCTTCCAGACGTGCGTCCTCGATCTCGCGCAGAACGCCGGACAAATCCACCTCGCCCGCCTTGTGCTCGTAGCGGCCGGTCAGCGGCATGCCGGGCACCAGCAGGCCGGCCGCGTACAGCGCCCAGATCTCCGGGCCGTACTGCGTGGCCAGCAGCGCCGGTGCGTGCTGGCCGAAAAAATTGCGCAAATTGTCCACGTCGCGCAGCAGCATGCGCGGCGCGTGATTGTTGCCGGCGGCATCCACGGCCTGCGGCAGGTCGATGATGACCGGCCCGTCGGCGGCCAGCAGCACGTTGAACTCCGACAGGTCACCGTGGATGACGCCAGCGCACAGCATGCGCACCACCTCGTCGATCAGCGTGGCGTGGTGCTGGCGGGCCTCGGCGTCAGTGAAGCTCAGGTCGTTCAGCCGCGGCGCGGCGTCACCGTGCTCGTCGGCCACCAGCTCCATCAGCAGCACGCCGTCATGGAAGTTGCCGGGCTGCGGCACGCGCACGCCAGCCGCCGCCAGGCGGTACAGCGCATCCACCTCGGCGCTCTGCCAGGCGGCCTCCTGCTGCTGGCGGCCATAGGCGGTGCGCTTGGTCATCGCGCGGGCCTGGCGGCTGTTGCGGACCTTGCGGTTCTCGGTGTAGTCGACGGCCTGGCGAAAGCCCCGCTTGTTGGCCTCCTTGTAGACCTTGGCGGCGCAGGTGTCGTCGCCACAGCGCACGACGTAGACATCGGCTTCCTTGCCGCTCTTGAGCTGCCGCACGACGCTGTCGATCAGGCCTTCATCCATCAGTGCCTGCAGGCGCGGGGGTGCTTTCATCCCCCGATTGTCGGGCCGTCGGCTACCGCGCCAAGCGCGCAGACAGTGGCGGCAGACTGCTGGGCCCGCCGACGAGGCGCTGGTCATGCCGGTAGTCCTCGTGCGGCTCCACCCGCCAGTCGCGGCCGAATGCACGAGCCAACGCACGCGCGATCTCGTCGAAGCGCCAGCCCTCCTCGGCGTTGCTGTCCAAGTGATGTACGCCGGGCAGAGGCCGATCGAGAAGACCCAGCAAGGCTGCGGCCGTGTCGGTCATGAAGGAGCAGGCCGGCGTCCAGGCGTTGCTCGCTTTCACGCAGCCGTCGCGTTGCTGCCACTGGTCCAGCGTCGGCAGCATGTTGTTGCCGGGCTGGGTCGCGTCGATCTGCCAGCCGATGCGGGCGATGACGGGCCGCTCGTTGGCCAGCAGCACCGCGTCCTCGCAGTCGGCCTTGTAGCGGCCGTAGTCGTCCTTGGCGGTGCGCGCATCGGCCACGTCGTGCGGGCCATCGGGCCGGTGGTCGAACACCATGGCCGTGCTGGTGAACAGGAAGTTGGGGCAGCGCGACGCCAGCCAGCCGGCAAAGCGCGCCGAGCCCATGCCCAGGTGAGCCACGGCGTCCACCGATTGCGCTGACAACCAGGCGGCGGACAAGGCCTCGTTGTCCGGGTCCACCGCGGTGCGGTCCCAGGCGACGACGGTGTGACCCGCCGCGCGCGCGGCCTCGGCCAAGCGAGGTGCCAGCGTGCCACTCAAGCCGGTGATGAGAATCTTCATGAGAGGGTCCAGAGGGTCAACTCGCTGCGCCGCCAGTCGCCGCGGCCTTGCTTCAACACGGCCAGGTCCAGGCTGCGCTCGCCAGGGTAAATCACCTCGGTCAGCGCGACGTAACCGTCGCCCGAGAAGACTTCGACCGAGCAGCGGTCGACGATGACGCGCAGCACCAGCGGTCCGGTGGCGCCGCCCCAGGCCTGCTCGCGGCGGCCCTCCCAGTGCGCCGCGCTGGGCACGAGGCCGCTGCGGCTGCGATCGATCCAGACGAGGCCGCGGCGATGGTCGATGGCGATGCGGGTGGACTCACCCACCGGGCCGCAACGCACGTCCAGCGTCGATGTGTCGGCATCGCCGGGGTCCAACTCCCAGCGCAGTTCCAGCACGTCACCGGCCTTGTCGACGAGGCCGGCACCGATGAGGTGGCGCGGCGAGCCGCGCAGCACCTCGGTCGACACGGGCGACTGCTGCAGCCGCCAGCGATCGCCGGTCTTGCACAGCGCCAGCTCACGCGGCAGGCTCATCGCGCCGCGCCAGGGCGCTGTCGGCGTGTCCTTGGCGTAGGCATGCTGGTTCATCCAGGCCAGCCACACCGGTGCGCGTCCGGCGGGCAGGTGGGCGAAGGACAGAGCGGCGTAGAAGTCGCTGCCATGGTCGGCCCAGAAAGCTTCTGTCTCGTCCTGGAAGCGCGTGCCGTCGAACCGACCCACCCAACACTGCGCGCCGCTGCCGGCGGGGTGGCCTTCGAAGGTGTCCACCTTCAGCAGCCAACGGTCAATGGCGCCGGCGGACGCATCTGGCGACGCACCGCCGCCCAAGGGAGTTGGCGAAGCCAGGGGGCGGTCCGTCGCTTCGCCTGCGGCGGGGAAATGGATGAGGTCCGGACACTCCCAGATCGCCATCGTGCAACCGGTGGGGCCGAAGTGGCTCAACAGCGCCCAGTCACGCAGGTTGGCGCTGCCGTAAAACGCGACGCGGCGCTCATCCGGCAGGACAACGGCCATGACCCAGCGACCGGTCGGCTCATACCAGAACACCTTGGGGTCGCGGAACTCGCGCAGGCCCAGGTCTAGCACCGGGTTGCCGGCGTACTTCGTCCACGTCAGGCCACGGTCCAGGCTCCAGGCCAGCCCCTGGGCCTGGCCACCTTCCGGTCGGCGCAGGCAGCCGGTGTAGCAGGCCACCCAGGCGCCGAGGCCGAATCCGGCCGTGTTGCCGTGGTCGATGACGATGCTGCCCGAAAAGATGGACGCATGTTCGTCCTCGGCGATGGCCAGCGGCAGTTCGGTCCAGTGCAGCAGGTCAGCGCTGGTTGCGTGGCCCCAGCTCATGTGGCCCCAGACGTTGCCAAAAGGATTGTGCTGGAAGAACAGGTGGTACAGCTCCGTGGCCGCGTCGAAGACCAGCCCGTTGGGGTCGTTGATCCAGTTCCGCTGCGGCGCGAAGTGGATGCGCGGGCGGAACTGTTCGCTCATGCGATGGACCAGCCCCAGGCTGGCAGCGTCTTGCCGGCAAACACCTGCGGCGCCTTGGACAGGTTGACGGCCACGCGCACGGCGTCGCTGCCCAGCTTGCGCTCGAAGGCGACGACGTCCGGCGGACCGTCCAGCAGCTTGACCGGTGCGCCGTACTGGCCCGCCGCCAGCGCCGGGTGCGCGTGCTTGAGCGCGGTGAGGCCGGCGTAGAACTCGGTCAGCTCGTAGCGCTTCCAGTCGATTGCGTCCTTCTCGAAGAACGCCAGCTTCTTCACGAGCCGCGACTCCTGACCGTTGTAGATCAGCGGCATGCCGGGCAGCGTGAAGGTCAGCACCGCGAACGCAAGGTAGGCATCGCCGTAGAGGTCGGCGTCGGTGCCATGCCAGGAGTTGAAGTCATGGTTGCTGGTGAAACGCATGCGGTAGGCATGGGCCGGGTAGCCATTCGTCGGGCTCTGCTGCCGGGCCAGCCATTCCTTCAGCAGCAGCGCCCCCGACTCGCCCTTGCCGATCTTCTTGAACACCTGGTCGGTCAGGTCCCAGGAGTAGGTCATATCGAAGGCGCCGCTGGCGTGCAGGTCGACGGCGTCGGACTCGGCCAGCATGAACATGGGCTTGACGGCATCCAGCGCCTTGCGCGCCCGCACCCAGAAATCGGTGGGCACCAGGCTGGCCACGTCGCAGCGGAAGCCGTCTAAACCCGTCTCGCGCACCCAGAACTTCATCGCATCGATCATCGCGGCGCGCAGCCCCTCACTCTGGTAGTTCAGCGCGATGACGTCGTCCCAGTGCTCCTCGGTGGGCTGGCCTTCGTTGAAAGTCACGGCGTAGACCTCCCCCTTGGCATTGAGCTTGAACCAGTCCTTGTGGGCCGTGGCCCAGGGGTGGTCCCAGGCGGTGTGGTTGGCCACCCAGTCCAGGATGACCTTGAAGCCCAGCCTGTGAGCCTCGGCCACGAAGGCCTTGGCGTCGGCCAGCGTGCCGAACTCGGGGTTCACGGCCGTGTAGTCGCTGATGGAGTAGTAGCTGCCCAGGCTGCCCTTGCGGTTGAGCTTGCCAATGGGCTGCACGGGCATCAGCCACAGGATGTCCACGCCCAGCTTCTTCAGCCGGGTCAGGTCAGCCTGCACGGCCTTGAATGTGCCCTCGGGCGAGAACTGGCGGATGTTGATCTGGTAGATGACGGCCTGGCGGGACCAGGGCAGATGGGGCATGTCGGCGGCGGCGGTGGCGTTCATGGTGGGCAGAGCAAGGGCGGAAGCGGCTGTCAGCACGGTGCGGCGGGTGGGCATGGGGTTCTCGTCAGTGTGCCGCGCAGTGGCGGGCGATGTAGTCGGCGTGGTCGGGCATGCGCGCCGCGCTGCCCGCGACCGAGCGGTGCACGGCCTCCAGGTAGGCGTGCACGCTGTCCTCGGGCTGCAGCGCGGCCAGGGGATGGAAGCCGTCGGGCACGAGGTTCTGCCCGGCCATGACCTGCAGCCAGGCAGTCTCGGTGAAGAGCTCGCCGTTGAAGCGGGTCACGCGGCCATGGGCCCGGTAGAGCGCCATCTTCTCGCGCAGCGTGTCGGGCACGGCCATGTGGGCACAGTAGCGCCAGAAGGCCGAGTCGTCGCGCTGGTTCACGTGGTAGTGCAGCACGATGAAGTCGCGGATGCGCTCCCAGTGGAAACGGCTCTGCGCATTGAACTCGGCAACGTCGGCGGCGCTGAACGCCCGGTCGGGAAAGAAGTCGATCAGCAACTGGATGGTCTGCTGCACGAGGTGGATGCTGGTGGATTCCAGCGGCTCCAGGAAGCCGCCCGCCAGGCCGATGGCGACCACGTTGCGATTCCAGGCCTGGCGCCGCATGCCGGCGATGAATCGCAGCGGGCGCGGATCGGCGAGCGGCCGGCCGTCCAGGTGGGCCAGCAGAGTGGCAGCCGCCTCGTCGTCGCTGACGTGCGCGCTGCAGTAAACGTGGCCGTTGCCGATGCGGTGCTGCAGCGGGATACGCCATTGCCAGCCGGCGCGGTGGGCGGTCGAGCGCGTGTACGGGGTCAGCGGCGCCACCGGCTCGCAGGGCACGGCCAGCGCGCGGTCGCAGGGCAGCCAGTGGCTCCAGTCGTCGAAGCCGGTCTTCAGCGTCTCCTCGATCAGCAGTGCGCGAAAGCCCGAGCAGTCGATGAACAGCTCGCCCGCGATGCGCTCGCCGCTTGCCAGCACGACAGCGTCGACGTCACCGGTGGCGCCCAGCGTCGCGTGCGTGATGCGCCCCTGCGTGCGCCGCACGCCGCGCGCCTCGGCCAGCCGGCGCAGGTAGCGCGCGTAGCGGCCGGCGTCGAAGTGGTAGGCATAGGCGATGTCGGCCAGCGGCGAGTTGGCTGGCTCCGGCTGAGCCGGCATGAAGCGGTTGGCGCGCGCGGCCACCTGGGTGATGGCGTAGTCGCCCAGCGGGCGGGCGCGGCCAGCAAGGCGCATGCGGTGCCAGTACTGCTCGAAGCCGACCGTCCACAAGTCCTGCCCGACGCGGCCGAAGCCGTGCATGTAGCGGTCACCCAGCCGGCCCCAGTCGACGAACTCGATGCCGAGCTTGAAGCTGCCGCCGGTCTCGCGCAGGAAGTCGGCCTCGGCGATGCCCACGATGCGGTTGAAGCGCTGGATCAGCGGGATGGTCGCCTCGCCCACTCCCACGGTGCCGATCTCGTCGGACTCGACCAGCCGGATGCGGTAGCGGTCGCCCACCACGCTGGCCAGGCCCAGCGCCGCCATCCAGCCGGCAGTGCCGCCGCCGACGATGACGATGTCCTGGATCAGCGGGGCGGCCATGCTCACATCCGCTTTGCAGCGCAGTGCTGGGCGATGTAGGCGGCGTGGTCAGGCATAACGGCCACGCACTTGGCGATCACCTCGCGCACGCCCTCCAGGTAGTCGTGCGTGGCCTGCTCGCTTTGCAGGTCGGCCAGCGGATGGTGGCGCTCGGGCATCAAGTTCTGGCCCTCCATGACCTGGATCCAGCCCACCTCGGCAAACAACTCGTTGTCGCGGCGCACGACACGGCCGTGGCCGCGGTACAGGTCCAGCTTCTCCTGTAGCGAATCCGGCACGGCCATGTGGGCGCAGTCCTGCCAGAACGCGGAGTCGTCGCGCTGGTTCAGGTGGTAGTGCAGGATGACGAAGTCGCGAATGCGCTCGTAGTGGAAGCGGCTGTGGCGGTTGAACTCGGCAATGTCGTTGGCGCTGAAGCCGCGGTCCGGGAAGAAGTCGATCAGCTGCTGGATGGCCGTCTGGATCAGGTGGATGTAGGTGGACTCCAGCGGCTCCAGGAAGCCGCTGGACAGGCCGACAGCAACGACATTCTCCTTCCACGCCAGCTTGCGCATGCCGGTCTGGAAGCGAATGGGGCGCGGGTCGGCCAGCGGCTTGCCGTCAAGGTTGGCCAGCAAGATCGTCGCCGCCTCGTCGTCGCTGATGTGCCGGCTGCAGTAGACGTGGCCGTTGCCGGTGCGATGCTGCAGCGGGATGCGCCACTGCCAGCCGGCCCGGTGAGCGGTGGAGCGCGTGTACGGGGTCAGTGGCGACACGGACTCGCAGGGCACGGCCAGCGCACGGTCGCAGGGCAGCCAGTGCGTCCAGTCCTCGAAGCCGGTCTGCAGCGTCTGCTCGATCAGCAGGCCGCGAAAGCCCGAGCAGTCGATGAAGAGGTCGCCCGCGATGCGCTCGCCGCTCTCCAGCACGACGGCGTCCACATGCCCGACATGGGCGCCCTCGCCCCGCCGCGTCGCATGGGTGATCTTGCCCTCAGTGCGCAGCACGCCGCGCTGCTCGCTGAGCTTGCGCAGGTAGCGCGCGTACAGGCTGGCGTCGAAGTGGTAAGCGTAGGCGATCTCGGCCAGCGGCGAGTTGCCCAGGTCGGTGCGAGGTGGCATGAACTTGTTGGCCAGCGCCGCCATGCGCGAGATGCTGTATTGCTCCAGCGGCTGCGCCCGGCCCAATTTGCGCATGCGGTGCCAGTACTGCTCGAACTGCACGGTCCACAGGTCCTGCCCCAGCCGCCCAAAGCCGTGCATGTAGCGGTCACCCACGCGGCCCCAGTTCACGAACTCGATGCCCAGCTTGAAGCTGCCGTTCGTCTCGCGGACGAACTCGTTCTCGTCGATGCCGACGACCCGGTTGAAGCGCTGGATCATGGGAATGGTCGCCTCGCCCACGCCCACCGTGCCGATCTCGTCGGACTCGACCACCCGGATGCGATAGCGCCCGCGCAGCACGGTCGACAAGGCGGCGGCGGCCATCCAGCCGGCTGTGCCGCCGCCGACGATGACGATGTCCTGGATCTGGGGAGAATTCATGCAAGTCTCGCTGCGGCCTGGCGCCGGCATGGAAAGAAACCGTTCAAGGTGAGCCGGCCCCTGGCAGGGTCGTCACTTAGGAGGTCGGGGCGGTCGATGGCGGCCGAGTGATAGCGGCCGCCGTCGTAGATGATCATGCGGTTCCAGGCGGCCGGCACGGTCGCCACGCAGTCAAAATATGGCGAGTCTTCGGCCGGGTAGCCCGGCGCGATGCCATGCCGCGCGGAGAAGTCAGCGGGCGCCAGCAGCTCGGCATCCCGAAACAGCTCGGCCATTTCCCGCGCCGGCCGCCGGGGCGCGAAAAAGCGTGTGCCGCCCAGGGCGGGGTCGCGGAACAGGTAGAGGACCGAGGCAGCGAACATCGCTTCGGGGTCGTCATCGTTGATGCGGTCGCGGTGACACAGCCACTGCAGAGGCTGCAGCTGATCGACGGGCGTGGTCGCCAAGGCGAGCCGCACATAGGCCGCATGGCAGCGCCGCAGCGCCAGCGGCCCGCGCGCGTGCTGCCAGAACAGGTCGCGCAAGCGCTGGTCGAATTCGGTCGACAGGCCCATCACCTGGCCTGGGTAGAGATTGCCCTCGGGCGACTCGAAGCGTCGGTCGGTAGCAAAGCTCACCAGGGTCTCGGGCTCCTGCAACACGTCGTCGAGCACCACGCAGCACAGACCCGGCGCCGGCTCCAGCACCTGCACGCGCGGTTGGGGGTTGAAGAGGCTGATCATCAAAGCACAAAAGAGCTTTCGGGCCGAGCGCCGGGCCGCTCCCAAGCCGGCCCGCGCCGGCGATGTGCTCGCGGCTCAACGCCGCGAGCATCGCCGTCCCCTTGGGCGCTGAAGCCGGACACAGCAGGCCCAGTGGGCACGCTGTGCCTGCCGAAGAGTTGCAGCGCAAGCCGCGGCGCGCTCTGCAGGACCGACCGAGACACTCCTTGGACGAGGGGCTTCATCTCTGACCTCAAGAAAAAACCCTTGCCGGATCGCTCCGGCAAGGGTCGTCACACTAGCACCGGTCCGGTGGATCAGAACTTGTAGTTCACGCCGAACAGGTAGGTCTTGCCGTACTTGGTGTACTGCTTGGTCTGCGTCAGGTCATTGTTGTAGTACTCGACATAGGGCTCGTTGCCCAGGTTGTTGACCTGGAACAGCACCGACAGGCCCTTGGCCATGCCGCTCTGGAACTCGTAGCCCAACTGCATGTCGGTGACCTTTTCCTTCTTGACGTACTCGAAGGTGCGGTCAGCGCCGAAGCCGGTCACTTCACCCACGAAACCGTCACGGATGCGCGTGCTGATACGCGCCGAGAAGCCGGACTTCTCGTAGTAGGCCGTCAGGTTGTAGGTGTTGGGCGACAGGCCCGGCAGCGGGCGGGTGTCGCCGGGACCGAAGGGCGCGATCTTGCTGCCGACGTAGGCGTAGCTCAGCTGCACGCCGAAGCCACTCAGCATCGGCGTCACGAGATCCAGCGGCACCGACACCGCCAGTTCGGCACCAGACATCGAGCCGCCCTGGCCATTGGCCTGAGTCTCGAACTCGCCGATGTCGGACGTCGGCGTCACAGCGCCCGGGGGCGTCAGCGTGCCGAAACGGTCCTTGAAGTTGATGTTCAGCTTCTGCTTGTAGATGAAGGTCTTCAGGTCCTTGTAGAAGGCAGCGACCGACACATAGCCCTTGTTGCCGAAGTACAGCTCGTAGGACAGGTCCAGCGCGTCGGCCTTCCAGGGCTTGAGCTCTGGGTTGCCGCCGTCGCCAGTCCAGATCTTGCGGGTGTTGTCGACTCCGTAGCTCTGGGTGGCACGCAGGTCATCCATGCGCGGACGCGTGATCTGGCGAGCCACAGCGAAGCGCACATTCTGGTTGTTGGCGACTTGCCAGGACAGGTTCAGGCTCGGCAGCCAGTCGGTGTAGGTCGTGCCGCGGGTCGTCGGGTTGGTGGTGCCGCCCTGGATGCTGAACGCATTGGAGCGCTGGTCGGCGTGGACAGCCTGCACACCCAGGTTACCGCGCAGCGGCATGCCCAGCAGTTCGGTGTCGACATCGGCCTTGACGAAGGCGGTCGTGATGTCTTCCTTGACCGTCCAGTCCTTGTTGATGATGTCGTGGTTGCCCAGGTTGGCACGCAGGTTGTAGAACTGCGCCGCAGCGGCGCGGGCGTCATACGAGATGAAGTTGCCCAGGCCCGCATAGCTCATGCTGTTGGGGTCCGACAGCAGGTTCGCCGGGATGGTGGTGGGCGAGGTCTTCAGATCCAGGAACCATTCCGGCACATCGCGCGACTTCTGGCGCTGCGTGAGGTTCAAGCCGACTTCGGCACCGCTGAAGAAGGCGAAGTCCTGCGTGTACTTGGCCGAGACGCGGGCGGACTTGATCTCGTCCTGCACCTCGGGCTTCTTCAGGTAGCCCGCCTGGCCCCAGCCACCAGAGTCCACCAACTTGATCAGCGACGGGTCGGCGTAGTTCAGGCCGGCCGTGATGTTCGGCAAGCCGCCGCCCACGGGCAGAACCACCTTGAAGGTGTCCGTCGCGCCAGCGCCGCCCTGGCCGGTACCGGCGTAGAGCTCCATGATGGATTCTTCACGCTTGGCCTTGGACCAGCTCAGGTCGCCCACCAGCGTGATGGCGGGGCTCAGCACCAGCTTGCTGTTCCAGCCCACGGCCGAAATGGTGTCGTTGCGGTCATTGACGTCGTGGCGCAGCACCGGCTTGACACCGACGTAGTCGCCCTTGGTCAGCACGCCACCGGTGTAGGTGTTGGGACCGGTCTGCGTGGCGCCTTCGACGACCGGGTTGGTCAGTTGCGCGCCGGACCAGGCCAGGCCTGCCTCGAAGCCGCGCTGCAGTGCATTGCGTTCGTAGGTCGAGTGGTAGACGTCGACCAGGGTCTCGAAGTCCTTGGACGGCTTCCACTGCAGCACGCCCATCAGGCCGTTGCGCTTTTGCGAGGCCGACTCGTTGCGCAGCTGCACGCCACCCGGCACGCGGACGTCGTTGTAGGTGTTGGCGCCGATCGTGCCGCTGCCCTGCGGGTAGCCCCAGTTGCGGAAGTAGTTGTTCTGGTTGGGCGAATCCAGGCGCGCATAGCCCAGGGCCACGCCCACGGTACGGTCGGCGAACTGGTCGACATAGGAGAAGCTGAAGCGGCTGCCCTTGTCGCCAGCAGCACCCGGGTTCAGGCGGCCCAGCGAGTTCTTCTCGCCACGCAGGTTGACGGCCATAGTGCGGCCAGAGAACGACAGCGGGCGCACGGTCTGCAGGTCGATCGTGCCGGACAGACCCTGGCCCACCAGCGCCGCATCGGGCGTCTTGTAGATGGTCACGCCGCTGAGCAGCTCGGACGGGTACTGGTCAAACTCGGCGGAGCGGTTGTCGCCGGTGCTGACCTGCTCGCGGCCGTTCAGCAGCGTGGTGGCGAACTGGCCGGCCAGGCCACGGATCTGCACTTCCTGCGCACGGCCGTTGACGCGCTGCGCGGTTAGGCCTGGCAGGCGGGCGATGGACTCGGCGATGGACGAGTCAGACAGCTTGCCAATGTCTTCGGCCGAGATGGCCTCGACGATGGAGTCGCTGTTGCGCTTGACCGAGATGGCGGCCTCGATGCCCTTGCGGATGCCGGTGACGGTCACCGTCTCGAGTTGCTGGGCCGGTTGCGTCTGCGCCGCGGCGCCTGCAGCCACGATCAGCAGCGTGCAGCCGATGGCCACCGGGCTGATGCGGAAGGACGCTGCGGCAGCCGCGCCGCGCTTGTCTTTGCTCATGGTCATGAATGTCTCCTCTGGTTCATTGGAAAACGGCTTGGCCCGTCGCGCGCAGCCGGGGCTGACGGCGCACCACTCGTGGGCGAGAACCCAACGTCTCGACCATGTTTGTATCAAAACTAGATTTTCTTCCGCACCTGCGTAAACCCTAGACGTTGCGCGAATACGACCCAATTTCAGCCCAATACCGCGGGTAAACCAGGGTGGAATTGATACTTGCGCGCATTGAGAAGCTCGGGTTGTTCCCAAGAACGACCGAACTTGTAGCGCAACTACAGCGTCAGGCGACCTCACCCAACAGGCACTGAAGCCGTGAAGAAATCCACATCACGGTGCATGCGGGCACGCCAAGGCGACCGGAGCGCCGAGGCGCCGGCCATGCGGGCAACAGGGAAGGCAGAGCGCCGCGGCAGCGCCAAGGCTGCCGCAGTGCGAGTTCAGGCAGCCCGGCGGAATCCGGACTGCCGCGCGTCAGGCGTCAGCCTGCTCCAACGCCAGGGAGGCACCGGACAGCGCGGCCAGCGTGTCGGTGATGAGAGCGGTGGGGATACCCGCCAGGAAGGACTGGAAGCGGCCCTTGGCCTCGAAGCGGCTGCGGAACTCCGACCGGAAGAAGCGCTCTCCCAGGCGCGGCACGATGCCGCCACCGATGAAGACGCCGCCGCGCGAACCCAGTGTCAGCGCGACATTGCCAGCAAAGCCGCCCAGCATGGCGCAGAACAGGTCCAGCGTGCGCGAGCAGGCCTGCGACTCGCCCGACAGCCCGCGGGCGACGATCTGCTCGGTGGGCAGCGCGGCGACGTCCTCGCCCTCGGCCAGCACTGCCGCGACAGCGCGGCATAGCACCGGCAGGCCGATGCCGGACAGGAAGCGCTCGGCCGACACATGCGGGAACTCGCGCCGCGCCTGGCTCAGCACGGCACTCTCGAAATCGTCGGCGGGCGCCAACGTCACATGGCCGCCTTCACCCGGCAACGCCAGCCAGCGGCCCGGTGCGCGCACGACGCCGCCCACACCCAGCCCGGTGCCAGGGCCAATGACGGCCAGCACCGTGCCGGTGGCCACAGCCTCGGCGGCTGGCGGCGCCTCTCCCCAGGGCCGCAACTGGTGCGGCTGCAGGCGCGGCAGAGACAAGGCCTGCGCCTCGAAGTCGTTCAGGCACAGCAACGTGCTCAGTCCCAGTTCTGCCTGCGTGCCAGCGCGCGAGAAGCTCCAGGCGCCGTTGGTCAGTTCAATGTGGTCACCATCAAGCGCCGTGGCCAGCGCGAAGGCGGCACTGCGCGGCGCCGGTCGGCCGGAAGCCTGGGCGGCCAAGTAGGCGCGCACCGCGGCGGCCGGGCCGGCATGAGCCGAGACCGGCAGCACGCGCACATCCTCCACCGGCGCACCAGGGCCGGCGACAGTGCCAAAGCGCGCGTTGGTGCCGCCGACGTCAGCCACCAGCCAGGGGTAGGCGGCGCTCATGCCCGGGCTCCGGGCGAAAGGAATGACGGGCGGCGAATATTCAGGAGTCGGGCTTTGGCAAACACAGGGACGAAATAGGTGAAATTGCGGTCGCGGCGGACGGTAGCAAAACTACATCAATTCGACAATACACGCTCACCCCAGGCCCGCCGACTCGGAAGAGAAAACGCTTTCAGGCCTTCATCAGTACTGCATCTCCCTGGGGAAACTCGATTGCCGCGCGGCTGTAGTGAAGCTACAACCCCTCTCGACGCCCGGCCCCGGCCGCGCCGCGCGCCGGGCCACCTGCGCGGCTGCTGAATAATCCGCCGGTCCCTTTCTCCGCAGTTTCATTGCCAGCGCCCATGCCCCGTTTCGACAGCCCCCGCCTGCTTGCTGATATTGGTGGTACCTATGCCCGCTTCGCGCTGGAAATGGGGCCGGGCGAATTCACGCAGATGGCCTCGCTGCGCTGCGCCGACCATGCCGACTTCCATGCCGCCGTGCGGGCCTACTTGCAAGGCCTGAGCTGGCAGGACGGCAGCCTGCAGCAGATCGCTCACGCGGCCATCGCTATCGCCAACCCGGTCGAGGGCGACCAGGTGCGCATGACCAACTACCACTGGCAGTTCTCCATCGACGAGATGCGCCAGCGGCTGGGGCTGGACACGCTGGTGGTCGTCAACGACTTCACCGCCCTGGCCATGGCCTTGCCGCGGCTGGCGGAAGTGGATGTGCGCCAGGTGGGCGGTGGCCAGGCGCGCCGGCCCAGCGTCATCGGCCTGCTGGGCGCGGGCACGGGCCTGGGCGTGTCGGGGCTGATTCCGGCCGGCGAAGGCTGGATCGCACTGGGCACCGAGGGCGGCCACGTCAACTTCGGCCCGCGCGACAAGCGCGAGATGGACATCCTGCAGTTCGCCTGGCGGACGCTGGACCACGTCTCTTACGAACGCCTGATCTCCGGCCCCGGCCTGGAGCTGATCTACCGCGCGTTGGCCGACCGCAATGGCGTGCACACCCCGCCGCTGCAGGCGCCGGCCATCACGCAGCGCGCGCTGGAGGATGGCGACAAGCTCTGCCTGGAGACGCTGGAGGTCTTCTGCGGCTTGCTGGGCACGGCCGCCGCCAACCTGGCCGTGACGCTGGGCTCGCTGGGCGGCATCTACATCGGCGGCGGCATCGTGCCGCGGCTGGGCGAGTACTTCGACCGCAGCCCCTTCCGCGCGCGCTTCGAAGACAAGGGACGCTTCCACGACTACGTGTCGGCGATCCCGACCTTCGTCATCACCGCCGAGCACGCCACCTTCAAGGGCGCGTCAGCCATCCTCGAGAACCAGCTGCGCAACCTGCAGGCTTCGCCCGGCTCGGCCATCCTGGGCCAGATCCGCCGCGCCCGCAGCGAGCTGTCGCCGGCCGAACTGCGCGTGGCCGACCTGGTGCTGGCCCAGCCGCGCTCGGTGCTGAACGACCCCATCGCCGAGATCGCCCGCGCCGCCGGCGTCAGCCAACCCACCGTCATCCGCTTCTGCCGCTCGCTGGGCTGCGAGGGCTTGTCCGACTTCAAGTTGCGCCTGGCCTCAGGGCTGACGGGCACGGTGCCGGTCACGCACACACAGGTCAACACCAACGACTCCATGCTGGAGCTGGGCGCCAAGGTACTGGGCAACACCGCCAGCGCCATCCTGCAGGTGCGCAGCCACCTGAACCGCGACACCATCGACCGCGCCATCGACATGCTGCTGTCGGCCCACCGCATCGAGTTCTTCGCGCTGGGCCACTACGGCGTCGTGGCGCAAGACGCGCAGTTCAAGTTTCTGCGCTTCGGCATGCCCTGCGGCGCCTACACGGACCCGCGCCTGCAGTTGCTGGCCGCGGACGTGCTACGCGAGGGCGACGTGGCCGTCGTCATCAGCAGCGGCGGGCGGCTGCCGGAGCTCCTGAGCGTCGTCGAGAAGGCCCAGGAGCGTGGCGCCAAGGTGGTGGCCATCACAGCCAGCCAGAGCCCGCTGGCCAAGAAGGCCGACGCGACGCTGATCGTCGACCACATCGAGGACATCGCGACGCACCTGCCCATGGTCAGCCGCATCCTGCACCTGCTGGTCATCGACATCCTGGCCGTGGGCGTGGCCATGCGGCGCAACCCGGACAGCATCGCCGCACTGTCGGCCAGCGCCGAGGACGACGAGGCCAAGCCGGTGCGCGGCGCCAGCACGGCGGCGCCGGGCGTGAGCCTCGCGTCACCGCTGGCGCGGCTGACGTCGCACAGCCGCTGATGCGCAAGTCCTGACCCTGCGCCGGGGCGTGACTTTCGCCAGGGCCCGTTTCACTCACGACGATGAGGTGTTCCAGGTCGGCGCGCCACCGTCCGCCTGATACGCTGAACGCGGCTCGACCACACACACTGAACTCAGCCAGACGGGGCACCGACCCTGTGGTCCTGGGAGGGACATGAAAGCATTCCTGAAGCGCTGGCGCACGCGCCTGATCGTCGTCGCCCTGCTCGCTGCTGCCGGTGCGGCCTGGTGGTTCACCCACCGCCCGCCGCCGCCCCCTCCCCCGCCCAGCGGCGTCGTGGCGCTGGCCGACGTGACCCAGACCGTGCAGGCAGCCGGCGTGCTGCAGGCCAAGACCCGCGTGGACGTGGGCGCCCAGGTCAGCGGCCAGATCCAGACCTTGCACGTGGAGCTGGGCCAGCAGGTCAAGAAGGGCGAACTGCTGGTCAGCCTGGACCCCGAGCTTGCGCGCAGCGACGTGGCCCAGGCCGAAGCGGCCGTGGCTCAGGCTGGCGCCACGCTGGACCGGCTGCGCATCGACACCGAGGCGGCCCGGCGCGAACTCAAGCGCCAGCAGCGCCTGCTGGCTGGTCAGGCCACGGCGGCCAACGAGGCGGAGAAGGCCGAGACCGACCTGGCCAAGCTGGAAGCTGACATCCGCGGCCAGGCAGCCACGCTGGCGCGCCTGCAGGCCGAGCTGGACAAGAAGAAGGTCAGCCTCTCCTACACCCGCATCACCGCGCCCATGGACGGCACCGTCGTCAACCTGCCCGTGCAGGTGGGCCAGACCGTCATCTCGGTGCAGATCACCCCCGTCATCCTGACGCTGGCCGACCTGGACACCATTACCGTGCGTACCAAGGTGCCCGAGGCCGACGTGCAGGCCATCAAGGTGGGCCAGGCGGCGCGCTTCTCGACACTGTCGGGCGAAGGCAAGCGCTACGAAGGCAAGGTGCGCGTCATCCAGCCAGTGCCGGAACGCGCAGGCAACGCGGTGTTCTACAACGTGCTGTTCGAGGTGGACAACCGCGACCGTTCGCTGTTCAGCGACATGACGGTGCAGGTCGACATCGAGACCGGCGCCGTCAAGCAGGCGCTGACCATGCCCATCGTGGCCCTGGGCGAGCGCGGCAAGGACGGACGCTTCACGGTACAGGTGCTGGATGCCGAGAACAAGCAGGTGCCCCGACAGGTGAAGGTCGGGCTGCAGGACGGCGCCAAGGTGCAGGTGCTGGACGGCCTGAAAGCCGGCGAGAAGGTGCTGCTGGCGCCGCCGAGTGCGGCGGATGCGGCGGCGTCGGCAGCCAGCGCTGCATCGACCTGATATGAAGTCCCCACGCTCGTTTCACTCCCTGCCCCCCACGGGGGCCCGTCAGCGCCTTCGGGCGGCCGGGCGCCGCTGACCATGGCCCTCATCGAGCTGAAGAACGTCGCCCGGCACTACCAGCTGGGCGAGATCGACGTGCCCGCGCTGGACGGTGTCAGCCTGGCCATCGAGGCCGGCGAGTTCGTGGCAATCATGGGCCAGTCCGGCTCGGGCAAGAGCACGCTGATGAACGTGCTGGGCTGCCTGGACAACCCCACGCACGGCCAGTTTCTCATCGGCGGCCACGACGCCGGCAAGCTGGGACCCGACGAGCTCGCCGCGCTGCGCCGCGAGCGCTTCGGCTTCATCTTCCAGCGCTACCACCTGTTGCCCCACCTCGACGCCCGCGCCAACGCCGCGCTGCCGGCGGTCTACGCCGGCGTCGGCACTGGCCCGCGCAGCGAAAGAGCCAAGGCGTTGCTGGACCGCCTGGGCCTGGGCGAGCGCCTGCACCACCGGCCTAACGAGTTATCCGGCGGCCAGCAGCAGCGCGTGTCCATCGCGCGGGCGCTGATGAACGGCGGCCAGATCATCCTGGCCGACGAACCCACAGGCGCGCTGGACTCGGCCTCCGGTGCCGAGATGCTGCGCCTGCTAAAGGAACTCAACGAGCGTGGCCACACCATCATCTTGGTCACGCACGACGCCGCCGTCGCCGCCCACGCACGCCGCGTCATCGAGCTGAAGGACGGCAAGGTCGTCGCCGACAACGGCACACCGGCCGGCCACGTGGCACCCGCCGAGCTGCCCAGCGATGCGCCGCCGGTGAAGGAAGGCGGCAGGCTGGGGCGCCTGCAGGTGCAGTGGCGCGAGGCCGTCGCCACCGCGCTGCTGGCACTCAAGGGCAACCGCCTGCGCACGGCGCTGTCCATGCTGGGCATCAGCATCGGCATTGCCTCGGTCGTCAGCATCGTGGCGCTGACCTCCGCCGCGCGTGCCTCCATCGAGACCGACCTCAGCAGCCTGATCTCGGGTCGCATCCCCGTCTGGCGCGGCAACCCGGGCCTGCCGCCCGGCGCCGTGCCGCAGCCGTTCAGGCCGCACGAGATCGACTCGCTGCGGGCCCTCGCCGGCGTCAAGAGCATCACGCTGAACCGGCAGATGCAGCTGACCGCCCGCCACCAGTCGCGCGACGCGATGCTGGAGGCCATCGGTGGCGACCCCGCCACGCTTAAGGCACGCAAGCTCAAGCTCGTGCAAGGCCGCTACCTCAGCGCGATGGACTACGAGACCCGCAGCCAAGTCATCGTCATCGACGAGAAGTCGCGCGATGCCTTGTTCAAGAAGGGCGAGTCGCCGCTGGGGCAACTGGTGTTCGTCAACCCCATGGGAGGCAACCCCGGCGAGGCCCAGCCCGCCGCCCCCGGCGCACCGCCGCCGCCCACCGCCGCCCTGCCCTTCACCGTCGTGGGCGTGGTGGCGCCCGAGGGCGGCGCCTTCAGCTTCGGCAGCTGGCTGGGCCAGCTCTACATCCCGCACACCACCTTCTCGCGCAAGCTGGATGCGCGCGCCGACGTCGACAACTTCGACGTGCTGCTGGATCTGACCGTGCCGCCGCAGCAGGTGCGCGAGCAGATCATCCACCGCCTCAAGGCGCTGCACGGCCGCGAGGACTTCGGCACCTGGAACGGCGAGGAGGAGTTCCGCAAGTTCCAGAGCGTGACCAGCGCGATGGCAGCGCTGTTCGCCGGCGTGGCGGCCATCTCGCTGCTAGTGGGCGGCGTGGGCGTCATGAACATCATGCTGGTGTCGGTGTCGGAGCGCACCCGCGAGATCGGCATCCGCATGGCCGTAGGCGCGCGCCAGGGCGACGTGCGGCTGCAGTTCCTCATCGAAGCCGTGGTGCTGTGTTGCCTGGGTGGCCTGGTGGGCGTGCTGCTCAGCTGGCTGGCGGCGCAGGGCGTCAACGCGGCGCAGCAGCACCTGCAGGTGGACATCAGCTGGGCCGCCCTGGGCGTGGCATTCGCCGTGTCCAGTGGCGTGGGCCTGGTGTTCGGCACACTGCCGGCGCGGCGCGCGGCGGCGTTGAGCCCGGTGGATGCACTGGCACGGGAATGAAGACGATGAAACTGAATCTGTTGGTGCTGAGCCTGGTGCTCAGCGGCTGCGCGCTGGGCCCGGCCGCCCGCGCACCCGATGTGGCGTCGCCCACCACCTGGGCCCTGGCCGGCGGCGACGCCGCGCCCGACTGGGCCGGCCTGCTGGACCCGACGCTGGCCGCGCTGCAGGCACGCGCACTGGACGCGAACCGCGACATTGCGCTGGCTGCGCAGCGCTGGAAGCAGGCCCAACTGCTGGCCGACCAGAGCGCGCTGCGCTGGACGCTGGGCGCCGGCGGGTCGGCCAACGCCAGCCGCCCGCTGGAGACGCAAAGCTCCACCCGCAACGTCGACATCGGCGGCGTCACGGTGCCGGTGACCACATCGACCGGCTGGAGCCGCAGCTACGGCGCCTCGCTGAGCGCCGGCTACGAGCTGGACCTGTGGAACCGCCTCTCCCACGCCGAGGCCGCCCAGCGTGCCCAGGCCGAGGCCGCCCGGACGGACATCGAAGCCGCGCGCCTGTCCATCTGCAGCCAGGTGGCCGAGGCCTACTGGCAGCTGGCCGCCATCCGCGCGCAGCAGCCGCTGGCGCAGGACCAGCTCGCGCTAACCCGCGAGACCCTGGCGCTGACGCGTGAGCGCGTGCGCGAGGGCAAGCTGCTGCCCATCGAACTCGACAAGATCGCCGTCAACGTTCAGGCTGCCGAGTCGCGCCTGGCCGACCTCACTGCCGATGCGCAACTGCAGCGCCACGTGCTGGCGCTGCTGCTGGACGAGCCCCTGCCCGGCCCCGCGCCGCAGGCCGCCTTGCCCACCGGCGAGCCGCCGCGCTGGCGCCTGGCCGAGCCCGCCGACCAACTGGCGCGCCGGCCGGACGTGCAGCGCGCCCGCCTGGGTGTGAACGCGGCGCTGGCCCGGCTGCGCGGCAGCGAGGCCGACCGCTACCCGCGCCTGTCCTTCTCGGCCAGCGTCAGCACCGGCGGCACGCGCGCCAGCGACTGGCTGTCGCAGCCGCTGGCATCCTTCGCCGCCAACCTCGCCGTGCCGCTGATCGACTGGCAGCGCCTGAGCCTGCAGCGCGACGGCGCCCGCAGCGAGTTGGACACCGCCGCGCTGACGCTGCGCGACACGCTGCAGAAGGCGCTGGCCGACATCGAGACTCAGCGCATCGAAGCCGAGCGCGCAGCCCAGCAGCTGGCAGCCAACGCCGGCCGGCTGCGCGAGGCGACCGAGAACGAACGCCTGGCTGCGCTGCGCTACGAGGTCGGCGCCATCGCGCGAGCCGACTGGCTGCAGACCCGCAGTGCCGTGCTCGACGCCGAGCAGACCCGCATACGCCTGCGCCTGACGCAGTGGCTGCGCCAGGCGGCACTGTTCAAGTCGCTGGGTGGCGCTTGAGTCCAAAGCTGAACGTGCTGTTCATCTGCAGCCGCAACCAGTGGCGCAGCCCGACGGCCGAGCAGGTGTTCCGCCGTCACCCGGCGCTGGCTGTGCGCTCGGCCGGCACCAGCGCCAATGCGCGTCGCCGTGTCGGCGCAGCCGACCTGGCCTGGGCCGACATCATCCTTGTCATGGAAGGCAAGCACCGGTCGCGGCTGATGCAGGACCACGCCGAGCTGCTGGCGGGCAAGCCACTGCACGTGCTGGACATACCCGACGACTACCGTTTCATGGACCCGGAGCTGGTGGAACTGTTGCAGACAGCTGTGCCGCCGCTGCTTGATTTACGCTGACGGCATGAGTTCGCTATTTGATTCACGCCGGCGCGCGCTGCTGGCCACGCTGGCCGGCACCCTGGCCGCCCCGATGGCCTCGGCCGCACCCGCGGCAGTCCCCGTCCACGGCTACAAGGTCGTCCACAGCTACCCGCACGACCCCGACGCGTTCACTCAGGGCCTGTTCTTCCACGACGGCTTCCTGTTCGAAGGCACCGGCCTGCGCGGGCGCTCCAGCATCCGCAAGGTGGACATCGAGACCGGCCGCGTCCTGCAGGCCGTGGAGCTGCCGCCCGAGGTGTTCGGCGAAGGCATCACGCAATGGGGCGACCGCATCATCGGCATCAGCTGGCAGGAGGGCACGGCCTTCGTGCTGGACCTCAAGAGCTTCAAGCTCTGGCGCAAGTTCAACTACCCCGGCGAGGGCTGGGGCATCACGCACAACGAGCGCGAGCTCATCATGAGCGACGGCACGGCCGAGCTGCGCTTCCTGGACCCGCTGACCTTCAAGGAGCTGAAGCGCGTGCGCGTGACGGCGGGCGGCCGGCCGGTGGACCAGCTCAACGAGCTGGAATGGGTCAACGGCCAGGTGTTCGCCAACATCTGGCAGACCGACCGCATCGCGCGCATCGACCCCAGGACCGGCAACGTGGTGGGCTGGATCGACCTCACCGGCCTGCTGCCGGCCAACCAGCGCACCGGTAACGACGACGTGCTAAACGGCATTGCCTACGACGCTGCGAAGAAGCGCCTGTTCGTAACGGGCAAGCTGTGGCCACGACTGTTCGAGATCGAGCTGACGGCGCCGCGGTGAACTCGCGGGACTAGCGCCGGGCCGCCCCAAGCCGACCAGCCTTAGGCGATGTGCTCGCGGCTCGCATCGCCGTGCCCGTGGGGAACCGACCACGTACCCGCTGTCGAAGGGCTTCAGGTCAGCGGCACACCTCGGTGCCGAAGTCGAACACGATCTCCCAGTCACCCGTCGCCTTACGGCGCCACACCGACTGGAAGCGCGCGGTCAGCTTTCCATCGGGATCCAGCACCGGGCCGGTGGTGCGGGCCAGGTCGCCGCTGGGCAACACCAGCACCAGGTCGGGTGACCAGCTGAACGGCGGCTGGGTCGACGTGAGCAGGCCCGTCCAGGCCGCCATGACCGCGTCGGGGCCGTACAGCGGCGCCTTGCCCATCCAGATCGTGTCGGGCGCCAGCCGGCTCCTGAACGCTGCCACGTCACGCGCCGCGAAGGCAGCCGCGAAAGCCGTCTCGGCCGCGCGGGCCTCGGACACGCGCCTGGCGATCTCGTCGGCCGACGGCCAGCCGGGTAGCGGCGCGGCCGAAGCGGCGGTGGGCAGCGTGGCGGCGGCGAGCAAGGCGTGGCGGCGGGTGGTCATCGGCTCTCCTCGGCTGGAAAGCCGCGAGCATGCCGCGCGCCACGCCCCGTGTCTCAAGTAACCCGCCGGACCAGTTGAGGAGGGCGCTGGCCTGACAGCCAGGTCCCTCCCGCCAGGTGTTCAGAACGCAGCGATCCCCGTGATCGCCCGGCCCAGGATCAGTGCATGGATGTCGTGCGTGCCTTCGTAGGTGTTCACCACTTCGAGGTTGACCAGGTGGCGGGCGATGCCGAACTCGTCCGAGATGCCGTTGCCGCCCAGCATGTCGCGCGCCATGCGGGCGATGTCCAGACTCTTGCCGCAGCTGTTGCGCTTCATGATGGACGTGATCTCCACCGCCGCCGTGCCCTCGTCCTTCATACGGCCCAGGCGCAGGCAGCCTTGCAGGCCCAGCGTGATCTCGGTCTGCATGTCGGCCAGCTTCTTCTGGATCAGCTGGTTGGCGGCCAGCGGCTTGCCGAACTGGCTGCGGTCCATCACGTACTGGCGGGCCGTGTGCCAGCAGTCCTCGGCCGCGCCCAAGGCGCCCCAGGCGATGCCGTAGCGCGCGCTGTTCAGGCAGGTGAACGGGCCCTTCAGGCCACGCACCTCGGGGAAGGCGTTTTCCTCGGGGCAGAACACCTTGTCCATGACGATCTCGCCGGTGATGGACGCGCGCAGGCCCACCTTGCCGTGGATGGCCGGGGCGCTCAGGCCCTTGGCACCCTTCTCCAAGACAAAACCGCGGATCTGGCCGCCATCGTCTTTGGCCCAGACCACGAACACGTCGGCGATCGGGCTGTTCGTGATCCACATCTTGCTGCCGGTCAGCTCGTAGCCGCCGTCGACCTTCCGGGCGCGCGTGACCATGGAGCCCGGGTCGGAGCCGTGGTTGGGCTCGGTCAGGCCGAAGCAGCCAATCCACTCGCCGCTGGCCAGCTTGGGCAGGTACTTGCGCTTGGTGGCCTCGTTGCCGAACTCGTTGATGGGCACCATGACCAGCGACGACTGCACGCTCATCATCGAGCGGTAGCCCGAGTCCACACGCTCCACCTCCCGGGCGATCAGCCCGTATGACACGTAGTTCAGGCCGGCACCGCCGTACTCCGCGGGAATAGTCGGGCCCAGCAGGCCCAGCTCGCCCATCTCCTTGAAGATGCTGGCATCGGTCTTC
>JACPYV010000162.1 GCA_016195825.1 Burkholderiales bacterium
CGCTGGCGCGCCTGCAGCAGCACGCGCTACCGGCCGTGCCGTCGCCATGAACCCGCTGCACCCCAAGAAGCTGCTGCTGAGCAAGTGGACGGCGGTGAAGCCGGTGGGCAAGGACAAGCATTTCGTCGTCGTCAAGGTCATCGAGCCTGACCCGCCCGACGCCGCGGTGGCGTGGGTGGAGCTGGAGGCGCTGTTCTCCAGGCGCGTGCAGCGGCTGGCCTGGCGCGCGCTGCGCGACCCGGCGGTGTGGCGGCAGGGCTGGGTCTGAGCGTCGCGGCGCGGCAACGGCGCCGTCAGAACAGGTCGAGGTTCTGCTCGGCCTGCATCCAGGCAGCGCCTGCATTCGCGGCGCCCGTGGCTGCCGGGACGGCCAGGACTTCGCTGGCATGGACGAGGTTGCCGATGCGCACGCCCATCAGCCGCAGGCGCTTGTCGAAGGTGACGCGCTTGAGGCATAGGCCTGCCGCCGCGCGGATGTCGGCGGCGCTGGTGATGGGCAGCTTCATCGTCTGGTCGCGCGTGACGGTCACGAAACCCTCGAAGCGCAGCTTGATGCCCACCGTCTTGCCCGCGTAGCGCTTGCGGGCAAGGTCGCGGGCCAGGCTCTCGCACAGCTCGTCCAGGATGCCGCCCAGCAGCGCCTTGTCGTGCACCGCGTGCAGGTCGCGCTCGAAGGTGGTCTCGCGGCTGATGGAGACGGGCTCGCTGTGCGTGACGACGGGGCGGTTGTCGCGGCCGTGCGAGGCGGCATGCAGCCACTGGCCGTAACTCTCGCCGAACTGCGCAACCAGCCAGCCCGGGTCGGCCGCAGCGATGTCACCCACGGTCGCCAGTCCCAGCGTCGCCAGCTTGTCGCCCGCCTTCGGGCCGATACCGTTGATCTTGCGTACGGCCAGTGGCCAGACCCGCCGTGGGATGTCGTCCAGCGTCAGCACGCTGATGCCGTCGGGCTTGTCCAGCTCGCTGGCGATCTTGCTGAGCAGCTTGTTGGGCGTGACGCCGATGGAGCAGGTCAGCCCCGTCGCGCGGCCGACCGAGTTCTTGATCTCGCGGGCCACCGCCTTCACGCCGCCCAGCGGGTCGTGGCCCACGGCATCGCGCACGCCGGGCACATCGCTGAGGTCGATGTAGATCTCGTCGATGCCGCGATCCTCGATAACGGGCGCCACCTCGGCGACGGCGGCCTTGAAGAGGCGCGAGTACTTGCGGTACGAGTCGAAGTCCGCCGGCAGCAGGATGGCATCGGGTGCGCGCAGGGCCGCCTTCATCAGCCCCATGGCCGAGAACACGCCCAGGTCGCGCGCGGCGTAGGTGCTGGTGGTGACGACACCGCGGCCGGTGTAGTCGCGCAGGCGGGCGTAACGCCAGCTGCCGTCTGCCAGTTGCTGCGGCGCATCCGCCCGCCGCCCGCCGATGACGACGGCCTCGCCCTTGAGCTGCGGATAGCGCAGCAGCTCGACGGACGCATAGAAGGCGTCCATGTCGAGGTGGGCGATCCAGCGGTCGGGCTGTTGCATGGGCGGATTGTGTCCATCCCCAGGTCAGCGCCTGTCAGCACGGTGGCGACAGGCCCCGCCGTCAGCGCTGGTCCAGTTTGTTTTGGGGATGCGTGCCGCGACGGCGGGGGCGACCATGGGCCCATCACATCACCAGGCGAGGAAACTCATGGGCATTGGCAGCTGGCGTCGGTTGTTTCTGGCCTGCTCGGTCGGGCTGTGGGCAGGTGCGGCCGGGGCGCAGCTCGCCAAGGTCGACCTGTGGGTGCTGCCGACGACCAGCCCCAGTGACCAGGAATTCCTGCTCGGCAGCCCGAACGCCAAGCCGGCCAGCATCGCGGCCGAGCTGAGGCTGCCGCGCGGCGGCAGCGACCGCCTGCCCGCGGTGGTGATGCTGCATGGCTCCGGCGGCATCGTCGGCGCCCAGGACGCGTGGGCGCGCGAGTTCGCGGCCATGGGCTTGGCCACGCTGATGATCGACAGCTTCAGCGGGCGCGGCATCGTCAGCACGGTGAGCGATCAGGACCAGCTCAGCCGCTGGGCCATGATCGTCGACGCCTACCGGGCGCTCGACCGCCTATCCCGCCACCCGCGCATCGACCCGGCGCGCATTGCGCTGATGGGTTTTTCCCGCGGTGGCGGAGCGGCCCATTACGCAGCGCTGAAGCGCTTTGCCGCGCTTTACGGGCCGGGCGACGGCATGGGGTTCGCCGCCTTCGTGGCGCTGTACCCGACCTGCGACCGCGTCTTCCGTGACGGGCAGAGCACCGTCGACAAACCCATCCGGCTCTTCCACGGCACGGCCGACGACTACATCCCCATTGACAGCTGCCGCGCCTATGTCGACCGCATGCGCCGGGCCGGGGCCGACATCGCGCTGACCGAGTACCCGGGCGCCCACCATGTTTTCGACAACCCGGCGCTGAAGCCACCCGTGCGGCTGGCGCAAGGGCAGACCACGCGGGCCTGTCCGCTCATCGAGGAGACCGCCGAGGGCGTGCTGGTGAACAGCCAGACGCGGCGGCCGTTCAGCTATGCCGGCGATGCCTGCGTCGAGCGCGGCGTCACGGTGGCCTATGACGCGCAGGCCCACGCGGAGGTCATCAAAGCGGTGCGGGAGTTCCTGGCGACCGCGCTGAAGCTGAAATAGGCGGCGCGCTCCCTGCATCGCGATGCCCCTGCGGGCTAGTGGCGCCAGTCTTGGCGCGATGATGGCGACACGGCTGCGCGGCGGCCGTGCCCTCTCACTTCATCGGACCGGACCGTGACTGAAGACCGTCGACTCCGCGCGCGAGGCCCACACATGAGGCTGCTGCTCTCGTGCTGCGCCAGCCTGCTGCTGGCCGCCTGCGCCAGCGCTCCCATGAACCCGCCGCGAAACAAGCCGGCCGTGGACCAGCCGCTGCAGCGTACGGCCCGTCCGCAGGACACTGACACCTTCGTGGCACTCAGCTTCTCCGGCGGCGGCCTGCGCGCGGCGGCGTTTTCCTACGGCGTGCTGGAGGGCTTGCGCGAGCAGCCCTCGGCGCGTGGACGCACCCTGCTCGACGAGGTCAGCTTCATCACCAGCGTGTCGGGTGGTTCGCTGACGGCTGCCTACTTCGGCTTGCACGGCAACGAGGGCCTGCGCGAGTTCCGCGATAAGGTGCTGCTGCGCGACGGCGAGGCGAACCTGCGCTTCAGCCTGCTCAACCCCAACAACCTGCGGCGGCTATTTGCCGGCGGGCTGAACGACCGCAGCGACTTCAACGACTGGCTGGAGAAAGACGTCTTCAAGGGTGCGACCTTCGCCGACATGTTCAAGCGCTCGCGGCCGGTTGTCTGGATCAGCGCGAGCAATGTGCAGTACCGGCTGGCCTTCCCGTTCCACGAGCGGGCCTTCGACGCACTGTGCAGCGACCTGCCGAGCTACCCGGTGTCGGAGGCGGTGGCCGCGTCCATGGCCGTGCCGCTGTTCTTTGCGCCGGTCGTGCTGGAGCGCTTCCCCGAGCGCTGCCAGGTCCAGCTGCCGCCGGGCCTGAACGCGCGCCGCGACGACCGCGACGACCAGTACCGCCTCCGGCTGGCGCTCACCCGCCTGTTCCGTGACAACGCCGACCCCAAGGCCGGTCGCTTTCTGAAGCTGGTCGACGGCGGGCTGACCGACAACCTGGGCCTGGTGGCCATCCTGCAAAGCCGTGTGCTGCTGAACACCCCCTACGGCCCCATCCCCGAGCAGGATGCGACCACGATGCGCCGGCTCCTGTTCATCGTCGTCGACGCTGGCCAGGGCCCGAGCGCCGACTGGGCCCGCGAGGTGGCGGGGCCTTCGGGCGTGGACATTGCGGCCGGTGCCGTTGACACCGCCATCGAGAGCACCATGCGCATGAGCTATGCGGGCTTCCTGCCCATGGTGCGCAACTGGGAGCGCGACCTCGTCACCTACCGCTGCAGCCTCAGTGACGAGCGCAAGGCCGCGCTGCGTGCGCAGAACCCGGAGTGGCGCTGCGAGGACATCAAGTTCAGCGTCACGCAGATCAGCTTCGCGGATCTGCCCGAGCCCGAGGAGCTGGCGCTCAACGCGATCCCGACACGGCTCAAGCTGCCGGCCGAGCAGGTCGACCGGCTCATTGCCGCCGGGCGCCAGGCCGCTGCCACCGACGCCACCGTGAAGCGCTTCTCTCGGGCCGTGCAGCGCGGCGACTGACGCCCTCGGTTCACCACTGGCCGTGCACCTGCGGCGCAATGCGGCGCTGGTAGACGTCCGCCAGCGCCTGCATCAGCGGCGCGGGCAGGGCGGCCAGGTCGGCAGCGCTGACGTTCTCATCCACCTGTGCGGACGTGCGCCCGCCGGGGATGGCGGCGGTGACGGCCTCGTTCATCAGGATCCAGCGCAGCGCCAGCCGCGCGAGGCTCACGCCCTTCGGCAGCAGTGCGCGCAGCTCCTCCACTGCGGCAAGGCCCTGCTCGTAGTCCACGCCGGAGAAGGTCTCGCCCTTGTCGAAGGCCTCGCCCTGGCGGTTGAAGCCGCGGTGGTCGTCGGCGCCGAAGCGGCTGTCGCGCGTGAATTTGCCACTGAGCATGCCGCTGGACAGCGGCAGCCGGGCCAGCACAGCCACCTGCGCGGCTTGGGCGGCGGGCAGGAAGACCTCAGCCGGTCGCTGTCGGAACAGGTTGTAGATGATCTGTACCGACTGCACGCCTGGGTACTTGAGCGCGGCCATGGCCTCGTCGATGCGCTCCACGCTGACGCCGTAGTGGCGCAACTTGCCCTCGCGCACCAGGTCGTCCAGCGCGCCGAAAACTTCGGGCATGGCGTAGACGGCGGACGGCGGGCAGTGCAGCTGCAACAGGTCCAGCGCGTCGACTTCAAGGTTTCGAAGGCTGCGCTCGATGAAGGGGCGCAGGTCGCGGTAGCCCTCGGCCGCATGCGGGTTCAGACGCCGGCCGGCCTTGGTGGCGACATGGAAGGCATCGCCCCGCCGCTCGCGCCTCAGCCGTGCCAGCAGGCGTTCGCTGTGGCCATCGCCGTAGACGTCAGCCGTGTCGAAGAAGTTCACGCCGCGGTCGAGTGCGCGATGCAGCGCGGCCACGGCCGCTTCGTCGTCCGTGCTGCCCCAGGTGCCGCCGATGGCCCAGGCGCCGAAGCCGATTGCGGAGATGTTCCAGCCGGTGCGGCCGAGGGGACGGTAGAGCATGGTGAGGCGCGGATGAAGTGTCGCGCAGTGTCGTTGATAGCGCTCTCATTTTCCACCGGGCAGCTTTCTTCACTGGGCAGGCTGTCGGGCCTAGACTGCCGGGCAGCGCCCGATACGGGCATCTACCGTGGCGCGAGTCACTTCAATGGAGATCACCATGGGACTTCTGGACAACGTGCTCGGCGCCGCAACGCAAGCCATGAACGCGCAGGGGCAGCCTGGCAGCGGCCCGGACTGGATGGGGCTGATTTCCGGACTGATGGCTAACGGCTCGCTGCAGGGCGGGCTGTCCGGGCTGTTGCAGCAATTGCAGGCGGGTGGCCTGGGCGACCAGGTCCGGAGCTGGATTTCCACCGGCGCCAACCAGCCCGTGTCCGGCGATCAGCTCAGCAGCGCGTTGGGCGGGGCCGGCGGGCTGCTCGGTCAACTGGCCAGCCAGGCAGGCGTGTCCCATGCTGAGGCCGGCGACCAGCTCAGCCAGTTGCTGCCACAGATCGTCGACCGGCTGACGCCCAACGGCCAACTGCCGGCCAACCTCGGCGCCGGCGGCCTGGGCGACATCGCCGGCATGCTGGGTGGTCTGCTGAACCGCTGAAGTGAAAACGGCCCCGTGAGGGGCCGTGTGGGGTCGCGCTGGAGTGGAGCGGCTCAGAGCACTTCGGACGCGAAGTCGGCCAGCCGCGAGCGCTCGCCGCGCGCCAGCGTCACATGGCCGCTGTGGGCCCAGCCCTTGAAACGGTCGACCGCGAAGGTCAGGCCCGAGCTGCCTTCGGTCAGGTAGGGCGTGTCGATCTGCGCGAGGTTGCCCAGGCAGACGATCTTGGTGCCAGGGCCGGCGCGCGTGATCAGCGTCTTCATCTGCTTGGGCGTCAGGTTCTGGGCCTCGTCAATGATGACGAACTTGTTCAGGAAGGTGCGCCCGCGCATGAAGTTCAGGCTCTTGATCTTGATCTTGCTGCGCACCAGGTCGTTGGTGGCCGCCCGACCCCACTCGCCGGCAGACGAGCCGCCCTTGGCCAGCACCTCCAGGTTGTCGTCAAGCGCGCCCATCCACGGGCCCATCTTTTCTTCCTCGGTGCCGGGCAGGAAGCCGATGTCCTCGCCCACGGGCACGGTCACGCGGGTGACGATGATCTCGCTGTAGCGGCGGTCATCGAACACCTGGGCCAGCGCGGCGGCCAGCGTCATCAGTGTCTTGCCGGTGCCGGCGGTGCCGGTTAGCGTGATGAAGTCGCATTCCGGATCCATCAGCAAGTTGAGCGCGAAGTTCTGCTCGCGGTTGCGCGACGTCACGCCCCAGACGGCGTGCTTCTGGTTGCCGTAGTCCTTGAGCGTGCGCAGCACGGCCGTCTTGCCGGTGATCTCGGTGACCTTGGCGTACAGCGGGGTCGCGCCGGGCGCCTCCAGGTAGACCAGCTCGTTGATCAGCAGCGTGGGCACCAGCGGCCCGCTGATGCGGTAGAAAGTCGTGCCGCCCTGCTGCCAGCTCTCCATGGTCTTGCCATGGCGGTCCCAGAAGTCGCTGGGCAGCGCCTGCACGCCGGTGTAGAGCAGGTCGGAGTCTTCCAGCGCCTTGTCGTTGCGGTAGTCCTCCGCTGGCAGGCCCAAGGCGCGTGCCTTGATGCGCATGTTGATGTCCTTGGACACCAGCACCACGTCGCGGCCCGGGTAGCGGCCCTTCAAGGCCTGCACGACACCCAGGATCTGGTTGTCAGCTTTGCCCTGCGGCAGGCCTTGCGGCAGCGGCGCGTCGATCAGCTCGGTCTGGAAGAAGAGCAGGCCCTCGGCCTCGCGGTGGCCCGTGCCGGCCAACGGCAGGCCCTTGGCCATTTCCTCCAGGCTGCTGGTCTTGAGGCTGGCGGCCAACTGGTCCAGCTCGCGGCTGACTTGGCGCACGTTGCGGGCGACCTCCGTCATGCCCTTTTTGTGCCCGTCCAGCTCTTCGAGCGTGATCATGGGCAGGTAAACGTCGTGTTCCTCGAAGCGGAACAGCGACATCGGATCGTGCATCAGCACATTCGTGTCGAGCACGAAGAGCTTGGCCACCTCGGCCAGTTTGCGTGTGCGTTTGGGCGCTACGGACCGGGCCGGCACCTTGGCAGCGGGGCGGGAGGGCTCGGCTGGCTTGCTGGCGGCGGGCGCCGATGCTGGGGTGGGGAGGCGCAGCACTTCGGCTGTCGGCACCACGGCCTTGGCGGCGGGTGCGGCGACGGCGGGCGGCGTCGCGCGGGATTTGCTGGGGGTCAGGGTGGCCGAGTAGGCGGCGGATTCGAGGCGGCTGGCGCGTTGTGCAGGGGGCTTGGGCAGTGGCATGTACGGCTAGGCGGCAGGGGGTGGGCCCCACGACATCCAGGTGCCAGAAAGCAAAAAGCCGCACAGGATGAGTGCGGCTTTTGAAGTCTGAGGCATGGATTCGACCCGGGGCATGCGCTGATTATGCACATCCGCGGCGGCCTGTCCGCCTCAGGGAAGAACCTGAAGCCAGGCCCTCAGGCGGCTTCTTTCTTCAGGCCCTTGACGGCCTTGAGGACCTCGTCGACGTGGCCGGCGACCTTGATGCCGCGCCATTCGCCCACCAGGATGCCGTTCGGGGCGATCAGAAAGGTCGAGCGTTCGATACCCTTGACCTTCTTGCCATACATGATCTTGTTCTTGACCACGCCGAACATGTGGCAGAGCTTTTCCTCGGTGTCGGCGATCAGCTCGAACGGCAGCTCCAGCGCCTGCTTGAACTTCTCGTGCGAAGCCATGTTGTCGCGCGAAACACCCAGCACCACCGCACCGGCCTTCACGAAGTCCTTGTGGCGGTCGCGGAATTGCATCGCCTCGGTGGTACAACCGGGCGTGTTGTCTTTCGGATAGAAATACAGCACGACCGACTTGCCCAGGAAGGCGTTGCCGGTGAACTTCACGCCGCCGGTGGCTTGAGCCTCAATTTCCGGCAGGGGTTTGTTGAGCGCAGGCGTCATTGGGGGGTGCGGCAAGTTGCGCTCACGGGGTCTCCGGTTCGTGAGCGCTGTTGTGAAGCATTTCACGCGGGCGCCCGCAAGCAATAGCCAGTGATTATAGGGCCTTGTCCTACTCCCGGCCCCGCCAGGTCATCCCTCGATCAGCAGCGCGGCGAGCACATTGCGGCCTTCGCTGGCCAGCACGTTGTAGGTGCGGCAGGCCGCAGCCAGGTCCATGACCTCGAAACCGATGCGCGCTTCGACCAGCCCTCGCCACAGTGCGGGGCCGGGGAAACGCAGCCGCGCGCCGCTGCCGAAGACCACCAGCTCGGGGTTGAGCGCCTTGATTGCTTCGAAATGCGCGGGTTGAAGTTCCTCGAAGCGCGAAGGCGCCCAGGCAACGACGTCACCCTTCCAGGGCACGAGAACGCTGGCCGTGTGCGGCTGGCCGTTGACCCAGACGCCCCGGGCGTCATGGCGGGAGATGCTGTTGCCGCCTTGCGGCTCGTCGAGCTGGAACTTCATCGGAGAAGAGGCAGAAAACCGGGCGCGAGTGTCGCGCAGAACGGCAGGCCGCGTGCCCGGCCCTTGCTTAAACTCCAAGACCGTCCTTTTTGCACTGCAGCAAACGCTGCGCGGAGCCTCTTTTGAAACCCATCGCCAAGTCCAGCAAGCTTGCCAGCGTCAGCTATGACATCCGCGGCCCCGTGCTGGACAAGGCGCGCCAGATGGAGGAAGAGGGCCAGAAGATCATCAAGCTGAACATCGGCAACACCGCGGTGTTCGGCCTGACGCCGCCTGACGAGATCGTGCAGGACATGATCCGCAACCTGGCCGACGCCGGCGGCTACACGGACAGCAAGGGCTTGTTCGCGCCACGCAAGGCGGTGGTGCATTCGACGCAACAACAGGGCGTCAAGGGCGTCACGGTCGACGACGTGTATCTCGGCAACGGGGCGTCCGAGTTGATCCAGATGTCCATCAACGCGCTGGTCAACGACGGCGACGAGATCCTGATTCCGGCGCCCGACTTCCCGCTGTACACGGCCGTGGTCGGCCTGTCGGGTGGCCGCCCGGTGCACTACCTTTGCGATGAGGGTGCCGGATGGCTGCACGACCTTGCCGACATCGAGGCCAAGATCAGCCCGCGCACCCGCGGCATCATGGTCTGCAACCCCAACAACCCGACCGGCGCGCTGTACCCGACGGACCTGTTGCTGGGCATCATCGAGCTCGCCCGCCGCCACCAGCTCGTCATCTTCGCCGACGAGATCTACGACAAGACGCTATACGACGGCAACGTCCACACCAGCATGGCTTCGCTGGCCGACGACGTGCTGTTCGTGACCTTCAACGGACTGTCCAAGAACTACCGTGCCTGCGGCTACCGTGCTGGCTGGATGGTGGTCAGCGGCGAGAAGCGCCACGCCCGCGACTACATCGAGGGGCTGAACATGCTCGCTTCGCTGCGGCTGTGCTCCAACACGCCGGGGCAATTGGCGATCCAGACGGCGCTGGGTGGCTACCAGAGCATCAAGGACCTGGTCAGCCCGACTGGGCGCCTGTGTCACCAGCGCGACCTGGCCTACGAGCTGCTGACTCAGATCCCGGGCGTCAGCGTGGTCAAGCCGAAAGCGGCGCTGTACATGTTCCCGCGTCTGGACCCCAAGATCTATCCCATCGCCGACGACCAGCAGTTCGCCTACGAGCTGCTGGCCGAGGAGAAGGTGCTCATCGTGCAAGGCACTGGCTTCAACTGGCCGGCACACGACCACTTCCGCCTCGTCTTCCTGCCCAATGTCGACGACCTGCGCGAAGCCGTAGGCCGCATCGACCGTTTCCTGGCGGGCTATCGCCGCCGGAACTCCTTTTGAATCCCGTCCCTGAGAGCCCCGCCATGAAAGCGATCCAAGTCGGCCTGATCGGCCTCGGCACCGTCGGTGCCGGCACTTTCCACGTCTTGCAGCGCAACCAGGCCGAGATTCGCGGCCGAGCCGGCCGGGGCATAGAGATCGCGATGGTTGCCGCGCGCAACGCCGAGCGCGCCAAGGCCTACCAGGCCATCGTGGGCGACGGCGTGCCGTGCACCGGCGATGCGCAGCAGCTCGTCAATAACCCGGCCATCGATATCGTTGTGGAGCTGATCGGCGGCATTGAGCCAGCGCGCTCGCTGGTGCTGCAGGCGATCGCTAACGGCAAGCACGTCGTCACAGCCAACAAGGCGCTGCTGGCGCTGCACGGCACGGAGATCTTCGAGGCCGCGCGTGAGAAGGGCGTGGTCGTCGCATTCGAGGCGGCCGTGGCCGGTGGAATCCCCATCATCAAGGCGCTGCGCGAGGGCCTGACGGCCAACCGCATCGAGTGGATCGCCGGCATCATCAACGGCACAACCAACTTCATCCTGTCCGAGATGCGTGGCAAGGGCCTGGACTTCGGCGTGGTGCTGAAGGAGGCCCAGCGCCTGGGCTATGCCGAGAGCGATCCGACCTTCGACATCGAAGGCGTCGACGCCGCCCACAAGCTGACGCTGATGAGCGCCATCGCGTTCGGCGTGCCGGTGCAGTTCGACAAGGCCCATGTCGAGGGCATCAGCAGCCTGCAGGCAACCGACATCAAGTACGCCGAGCAGCTCGGCTACCGCATCAAGCTGCTGGGCATCACGCGCCGCCGAGACAACGGGATTGAATTGCGCGTTCATCCCACGCTGATCCCGTCCAGCCGCCTCATCGCCAACGTCGAGGGCGCGATGAACGCCGTCGTCGTGCAGGCCGACGCGGTCGGCACCACGCTGTACTACGGCAAGGGCGCCGGCGCCGAACCCACCGCCTCCGCGGTCGTGGCCGACCTCGTCGACGTGACCCGCCTGGCCACGGCTGACCCGGACCACCGTGTGCCGCATCTGGCCTTCCAGCCCGACGCGATGAGCGACACGCCCATCCTGCCGATGGCCGACGTGCAGACGGCGTTCTACCTGCGCCTGGTGGTGGCCGACCAGGCCGGGGTGCTGTCGCGCATCACCACCATCCTGGCCGAGCATGACATCTCTATCGATGCCGTGCTGCAGCGCGAATCCGCCGAGGGCGAGCGCCAGACCGACCTCATCATCCTGACGCACGATACGTCCGAGGGGCGCATGAACGAGGCGCTGGCCAAGATGCAGGGCCTGCCGACCGTGCTGGCGCCCATCGTGCGCATCCGCAAGGAGGAGTTGGCCTGATGCGTTATGTTTCCACCCGAGGTGATAGGACCGAGCGGGCCTTCTGCGAGATCCTGCTCGAAGGCCTGGCGCCCGACGGCGGCCTCTACCTGCCAAAGACCTACCCGCGTGTCGACGCGCTAACGCTGACGCGCTGGCGCGGGCTGGCTTACGCCGACCTGGCCTTCGAGATCCTGTCGCTCTACATCGACGACATCCCGGCCGACGATCTGCACGCCATCACGCGCAAGGTCTACACGGCCGAGGTCTTCGGCACCGAGCAGATCACGCCGTTGACCTGGCTGGGCGACCACATCGCGCTGGAAGGCCTGTCCAACGGCCCGACGCTGGCCTTCAAGGACATGGCCATGCAACTGCTTGGCGCGCTGTTCGAGTACGAACTGGGCCGGCGCGGCGAGACGCTGAACATCCTTGGTGCGACCTCGGGTGATACCGGCAGCGCTGCTGAATACGCGATGCGCGGCAAGAAGGGCGTTAACGTCTTCATGCTCAGCCCCAACGGCCGCATGAGCCCCTTCCAGCAGGCGCAGATGTTCAGTCTGCAGGACGCCAACATCCACAACATCGCCATCGATGGCGTATTCGACGACGCGCAGGACATCGTAAAGGCCGTGTCCAACGACCTCGCCTTCAAGCGCGAGCACCGCATCGGCACCGTCAACTCCATCAACTGGGCGCGGCTGTTGGCGCAGGTCGTCTACTACTTCGCCGGCTACTTCCAGGCGACGAAGAGCAATGCGGAAAAGGTCAGTTTCACGGTGCCGTCGGGCAACTTCGGCAACGTCTGCGCCGGCCACGTCGCGCGCATGATGGGCCTGCCCGTTGCCAAGCTGGTCGTCGCGACCAATGAGAACGACGTCCTCGACGAGTTCTTCCGCTCCGGCATCTACCGCGTGCGCGGCAGTGCCGACACGCACGAGACGTCCAGCCCGTCGATGGATATCTCCAAGGCCAGCAACTTCGAGCGCTTCGTGTTCGACCTGCTGGGCCGCGACGGCGCACGCGTGAAGCAGCTCTTCAGCGGCAGCCAGTTCGCGCTGACGGCCGGCGAGCACGCCGAGATCGCCGGCTTCGGCTTCAGTTCGGGCCGAAGCACGCACGCCGATCGTGTCGCCACCATCCGCCGCTGCCATGCCGAGCACGGCATCGTCATCGACCCGCACACGGCTGATGGACTCAAGGTGGCGCTGGAGCAGCGCGACCCTGCCGTGACCATGCTGGTGCTGGAGACGGCGCTGCCGGCGAAGTTCGCCGCCACCATCCATGAGGCACTGGGCATCGAGCCGCCGCGGCCGGCGGGGCTGGAGGGTATCGAGGAACTCCCCAAGCGCGTGAAGGTCATGCCTGTCGATGTCGACCAGGTGAAGGCCTACATTCACGCCCATGTCTGAGCCCAGAAAACCGCTGATCTCCCTCGACGACGCGCTGGCCACGCTGCTGGCCCAGGTCCAGCCGCTGGCTGGCACCGAGACGCTGGACACCGCCGATGCGCGTGGCCGCGTGCTGGCAGTCGATCTCGTGTCGCCGGTGGACGTGCCGCCCGCCGACAACTCGGCCATGGACGGCTATGCGCTGCACAGTGCAGATTGGGCCGATGCCTCGTTGGCCCTGCCGGTGACCCAGCGCATCCCCGCGGGCAGCGTGCCCATGCCGCTGCCGGCGGGTGAAGCCGCGCGCATCTTCACGGGTGCCCAGGTGCCGGCTGGCGCCGACACGGTTGTCATGCAGGAGTACACCGAGCTGGTCGGCGATCGGCTGCGCATCACGCAACCCGTCATGCCTGGGGCAAACGTGCGCCTGCGGGGCGAAGACGTGCGCGCCGGCTCGGTCGTGCTGCCGGCTGGCACGCGTCTGGATGCCGTCGCGCTGGGCTTGGCGGCGACGGCTGGTGCGGCGCAGTTGACGGTCACGCGCCGCCCGCGCGTGGCGCTCTTCTCGACCGGCGACGAACTGGTCATGCCCGGCGAGCCGCTGCCGCCCGGCGCGATCTATAACTCCAACCGTTTCACGCTGCGTGCGCTGCTGCAAGGCCTGGGCTGCGAGGTCATCGACCTGGGCATCGTGCCCGACAAACTCGACGCGACCCGCGCTGCGCTGCGCGAGGCGGCCTCGCGCGCCGATGTCATCTTGACCTCGGGCGGCGTCTCCGTCGGCGAGGAAGACCACCTGCGCCCGGCCGTGCAAGCCGAGGGCCAACTGGATCTCTGGTCCATCGCCATCAAGCCCGGCAAGCCGTTCGCCTACGGCCGCATTCGCAGGCCCTCCGCCCATGAGTACGTGGGCAGCCCCCCCGACGGGGGCGTCGGCGATGCCCACTTCATCGGCCTGCCCGGCAACCCGGTGTCCAGCCTGGTCACGTTCCTGGTGCTCGTGCGGCCGGCACTGCTGAAGCTGCAGGGCGCCACGCGCGTCACACCGCGCGGCTACCGTCTGGTGGCCGGCTTCGAATGGCCCAAGCCCGACAAGCGCCGCGAGTTCCTGCGTGTGCGGCTGGACGACGAAGGCGGCCTGGCGCTGTTCACCAACCAGAGCAGCGGCGTGCTGACCTCGGCCTTCTGGGCCGACGGCCTGCTGGACAACCCGGCCGGCCAAGCCATCCAGGCTGGTGACGCGGTGCGCTTCATCCCGTTTGCGGAGCTGCTGGCGTGATCGCAGTCCGGCTGAGGTTTTTCGCCTCCCTGCGCGAGAAGCTGGGCGAGGGCGAGGCTCTGAGCATGCCAGAGGGCAGCACCGTCGCCGCGGCGCGCGAGGCGCTGCTGGCGCGCGGTGGCGTGCATGCCGAGGCGCTGGCCCGGGGGCGCGCCGTGCGCTGTGCGTTGAACCAGAAGATGGCGGCCGAGTCCGCTGCGCTGGCGGATGGCGACGAGCTGGCTTTTTTCCCGCCAGTGACGGGCGGCTGAGGTGCAAGGCCTGCACCTGACGGCCGACCTGCGCGGCTGCGACCCGGCGGCGGCGCGCATGGTCGATCCTGACCTGCTGGGCAGGCTCTGCCGTCAGGCCGTGGCGCTGTCGGGCCTGACCGGCGTGGCCGAGCTGATGCACCGCTTCGGCTCTGCCGATGGTCAGAGCGGCATTACCGGTGTCGTGCTGCTGGCCGAGTCCCACCTGGCGGTCCACACCTGGCCCGAGCTGGGCGCGGTCACGCTGGATGTCTACGTCTGCAACTACGGCAGCGACAACAGCGCCAAGTCCCGGGCCTTGCTCGATGCGCTCATCCAGATCTTCGAACCCACCGACGTGAACCGGCAGCAACTGCTCAGAGGCTGAGCCGCGCCGAGGCCTCGATGCCGGCCGTGTAGGCTTCCTCGAACACCGAGTAGCCGGCCAGGTCGCTGTGCGCAAAGACGACGCGGCCGCGCTGGGCGTTCAGGGCGGCCAACTCGGCCGAGCCGCGCAGGCCTGGTGTCGGGATGCTCATCGCGTGGCCGAAGCGGCACAGGTCGATGCGCGCAAGTTTGGCAGGCAGGTCGGGGTGGGTGGCCGCCAGTTCGGCCGTGACGACTTGGGCCCAGTGCTGCCAGGGCTGGGCCAGCAGGTCGCCGCGACTAGCCGTGGGTAGCGCGAAATAGGCGGTCAGGAGCGGGGTCGGCGGCGGTGTGGGGTCCAGTGCCTGGTGGCGGGCATTCACGTAGCCCAATGCCGTGGAGCCGTAGCGAACGTTGTCCCAGGATGGTGGCGCGCCGGGGCGGTTCAGCAGCGGCTCGCGCAGCAGCAGGTTGGCGGTCAGCCAGGGCGCATGGGCCTGACTCAGTGCCCGCAGCGCGTCGGGTGGCGACGCCAGCAGACGGGCGGCGACGAACAGCGGTGTGGCCATGACGACGGCGCGTGCGCTCCAGCGCTCGGCCATGCCACTGCCCTCGTTCCGGGCCAGCAGCTCGACGCCTTCCCGCTGTTCCGTCACGCGCAGCACGGTTCGGCCCAGGTGGATGCGCTCGCGCAGCGGCGCGGCCAGGCGGGCACTGAGCCAGCCGTTGCCTTGGGCCCAAGTCAGCACGGGCTCGCGCTCACCGGCTTCGTCGCCGGGTGCGTGGAAGCCGTGGCGGCTGGCGAAGTAGTGCAGGCCGGCCCAGGCCGAGACCGTGTCGGCGCCGGCACCGAAGTCGTCGCGGCAGCAGTAGTCCAGGTACCAGCGCAGCCGGGTGTCGTCCAGCCCCTCGCGGTCCAGCCAGCCGGCAAAGGTCTGACCGTCCAGCGCCGCGTGGCCGGCGGTCCAGCCCGCGCGATGGCTGGGCATGGCGAAGCCGAGCTCGCGCTGGGCCCGTGCCACCTGCGCCGAGAAGCGCCGGTATTGCGCCAGCGCCGCTGCACCCTGCGGCGGCGGTAGCAGGCCGTCTCGCCATTCGCCGTCGATGAAGAGGCGCTCCTGCGGGCTGTGGCACAGGTGGCGCTCGTCCCAGACAGTGCGGCCCAGCTGTTCGCGCGCCAGGCCCAGCTCATGCATCAGCTCGCCCACCTCGCGGGCCTCGGCGCCCGGCAGCGGCAGGTAGTGCGCGCCCAGCGGGCAGGCGGAGCCGGCCAGGCTGTGACCACGGCTGTTGCCGCCGGCCTGGTCTTCCAGGTCCAGCAACGCGATGTCGTCCACCCCGCGCCGGACGAGCGCGCGCGCGCAGGCCAGGCCGGCGATGCCCGTGCCCACGATGAGCACGCCGGCCTTGCGCAGCGGCCCGTCGGCCCCGGCCAGCTCGCTGCCGCGCAGCCGGTGGCCGCGCTCGGGGTGGGTGCCGACCCAGCCGCCCTGCAGCGGTGCTGCGTCCGGCGTGCAGCCGGCGTTGGCGAGGCCGGCCAGCAGCAGCTCGCGCCGCTTCAATGCACAGCTCCCCATTCTTCTTCGAAGGTCAGCACCAGCACCTGGTTGCTGAGCCGGTTGGCCTCGGTCGGCACGCGTGCCATGTCGGGCGGGAAATCCAGCAGCGCCGGCAGGCTTTGCGGGCTCAGGAAGCGCAACCCGGACGGGAATTGCGCCGGCAACCGGAACGGCCGGCGCGACGCCAGCACGAAGCCCCATTCGCCAAAAGACGGCACATGGGCGTGGTAGGGCGTGGTGGTCAACCCGACGGTCTCTAGCGTCGTCACGACGGTCCAGAAGCTGCGCCGCGCGATCAGTGGCGAGGTGGTCTGCACGACTGCGTAGCCACCCGCCGAGAGGTGCTGGTCGACCAGCTCATAGAAGCTGGTCGTGTAGAGCTTGCCCAGCGCGAAGTTGGAGGGGTCGGGGAAGTCGATGACGATGACGTCGAAAACCTCGGCGTGCTGCTCCAGCCAGCCGAAGGCGTCGGCGTTGACGATGCGCAGCTTGGGCGACGACAGCGAATGGCCGTTCAGTGCGGCGAGCTTGGGCGTGGTCGTGAACAGGCCCGTCATCAGTGGGTCCAGCTCCACCAGCGTGACCTGCTCAACGCTCGGGTATTTCAGGATCTCGCGCACGGCCATGCCGTCGCCGCCGCCCAGCACCAGCACGCGCTTGGGCGCGCCGTGCGCGGCCATGGCCGGGTGGACCAGGGCTTCGTGATAGCGGTACTCGTCACGCGAGTGGAACTGCAGGTTGCCGTTCAGGAACAGCCGCGTACCGCCGCCACCGTCGGTGACCACGATGCGCTGGTAGGCGCTGGTCTGCGTGAAGACGATGTGCTCGCCGTAGAAGCGCTCTTCGGACCAGCGTGTCAGCCGCTCCGCACCCAGCAGCGCCGCCAGCAGCAGCGCGGCCGACAGCGCGCAGGCCGCGGCCTGGCTACGCCGCGCGCGCAGCTCCGCGCGGAAGATCCACAGCGCCCAGATCGCCACGCCCACGTTCAGCAGCCCGAAGGCGATGCCCGTGCGCACCAGGCCCAGATGCGGCACCAGCAGCAGCGGGAAGGCCAGCGCCACCAACAGCGCGCCGAGGTAGTCGAAGGTCAGTACCTGCGAGACCAGGTCCTTGAGCCCGTAGCGGGCGCTGAAGTGGCGCTTGAGGATGCGCATGACCAGCGGGATCTCCAGCCCCACCAGCGCACCCACCAGCAGCACCAGTGCGTACAGCAGCGTGCGAAAAGCTGCGCCCTCGCCAGGCGGCAGCAGGCTGTGCACGGCGAACAGCGCCGCCGGCATCAAGCCGCCGATGACGCCGACGAGCAGCTCCACCTGAAGAAAGACACCGACGAGCTGGCGCTCGACAAAGCGCGACAGCCAGGAGCCCAGTCCCATCGCGAACAAGTAGACGCCGATGACGGTGGAGAACTGCAGCACCGAGTCGCCCAGCAGGTAGCTGGCGAGCGAGCCGGCCGCCAGCTCGTAGACCAGGCCGCAAGCGGCAATGACGAAGACGCTGGCGAGCAGCAGCAGCTCGGCCAGCGAGGCGCGGCTGTCGGGTTGGCCGTTGGGGTGATCGCCGGCAGGCGGCGTGGCGTGCGGCGCCATCGTCAGAAGGAGACGGGCTGGGGCAGGGCTTTGCTCCAGTGGAAGATGTCCCAGCCGGCGCGCAGGCCGCCGGTCGTGAAGGGGTCGGTTGCGATCAGCGCCTCGACGGCCGTGCGGTCCGGCGCGCGCACCACCCACAGGGCGCCAACCGGCGCTGCCTCGGGAGATTCGCGCAGCGACCCCGCCACGCGCAGGATTTCACCCTGCGCCGCCACCCATTGAAGGTGGGCCTGCAGCAACGCGCGGCGCAACCCGCCGGCGCCCGGCTGGTCGTGAAAGCGCACGGCGAACAACGTCCAGTCCTCGTGGGTGTTGGTGGTCAGTGCGGCGAAGTCGTGTGTGACCATCGGGGGAGCGGTGCGGGTTCAGGGCGTGCCCATGGCCTCGCGCCAGCGCATGGCGTCCAGGATGCGGTGGCGGGTGCTGGGGTGGTGGAAGAAGATGAATTCTTCCACCGCGCCGGGATCGGCCTTGCGGTATTCGACCAGGCGCAGCTGGGCCTCGGCAAAGCCATGCGGCTCGCGCGACAGGTTCAGGCCGAACTTGTCGGCTTCGGCCTCCTGGACGCGCGTGATGCTGTTGTTGACCGGCGTCGCCAGCGCGAGGAAGACCGAGAACACGGCCACCAGCACGGGCAGGCCGGCCACGTCGTCCACACGGCTCACGCCGGTGGCGGCCGCGAAGCGTGCGAGCAGTCGGCCGAGCAGCCATTGCACGGTGGCGAAGCCAGCGAACAGCACCAGCGTCAGCATGGCCAGCGTCTTGGCGATGTGGTTCATCACGTAGTGGCCCAGCTCGTGCCCCATGACGGCGCGGATCTCGGGCTCGGAGGTGCGGCGCAACAGGTTGTCGTTCAGCCGCACGGCGGCGCTGCCGAACAGGCCGGCCACGTTGGCGCTGACGCGCGTGGTCTGGCGCGAGGCGTCAAACACGTAGACGTTGTCCACCGGCACGCCGTTGGCATGGGCCATCTGCAGCACGGCGGTCTTGACCGGACCGTCCTCGACCGGCTTGTAGGTGTTGAAGGCCGGCTCGATCAGCACGGGCGACAGCGCGATCACCACGGCCAGCACCGCGATGCCACCGGCCGTACCCCAGATCCACCAGCGGGCGCCGGCGCGCCGCATCAGCGCGTAAAGCCCGGCGACCACCAGGGCCATCAGCAGCATGTTGAACCCCTGGATCAACGCTGCCTCTCCCAGCCAGGCGAGAAGCGTCTGCGTCGACATGCCGTAGGCCTGCTCGCGCCACCAGCCCTCGTAGACGGCCAGCGGCAGCGTCAGCACGGACGAGGTCAGCACGTAGATAGCACCGACAAGCATGTCGCGGCGCACCGGCCCCTTGCCCACGCGCAAGGCCCAGTCGCGCACGCGGGCCGCGCGGCGGCCGCTCATCATCAGCACGGCCACGGCCAGGCCCAGCAACAGGTTCCACAGCTGCAACCAGTAGCCGCCGGTGTAGTAGGCGTCGGACTTGGCGACCACCTCGGCCGGCAGCCGGTTCATGTAGGCCTGCGTGGCGGCCTCGGCATTGCGGGGCAGGGCCGCGCGCCAGGCGTCGTCGACAGCGCGGATCTTGAAGCCCGAGGCCTGCGCCGTGGCATCGGCTTTCTGGACCTGGGCCGCCGCGCCGTCCGCGTCCGCGGCGCGGGCCGGTGCCAGGCCGAGACCCAGTGCGACGGCGGCCACTGCAGCCACCGTGATCAACCATTTATTCATCGAGTTCTCCTGTGTCAAAAGCGGCGCGATTGTGGTGAGGTGCGCCGCCCCAGGAGGCTTGTTGCGACGGGCTGCGTGCAGCTGGGAACGGGCGGCAGCAGCGCCCGACGGTCTGACGCCGCAGGCCTTAGCCGTGGATGGCCGCGGCGACGATGTTGCCGATGGAAATGCACATTGCCGCGACGACCACGGCCAGAGCCAGGTTCTTGCGCTCCACCAGCTCCTCCCACAGCTTGTAAGGCGTGATGAGGTCGACGATGACGAAGGCGACCCAGAAGATGACGACGCCGATGACGGCGTACATCGTCGAGCCGAGGATGACTTCAGGCTTGAGCCAGTCGAGGGTCATGAGGTTCTCCTATTTGTGGCCGCCGCCACCGCTGCTGTAGCCACCATAGCTGCCGCCGCTATTGCCGATGTAGGTGCCGCTGCCGCGCGAGCTGGCGCGGCATTGACGGTATTCGTTGCTGTTCTCGCCGAAGCTGTCCTTGTACCGCTGGCAGTCGTCGCTGGCGCAGGCGCGCAGCAATGCAAACAGCACGACGATGAGGAACAGGCCGATGACAATGTTGCGCAGCAGTGTGCCGCCGCTGTTCTTGAAGGCGGAGACGTCGCGCGAGAACTGCGCCGCCGGCGCAGACAGGCCGAAGGCCTTCTGCACCGCTTCGGCGGGCAGCGTCTGGCCACCGCTCCACGTGACCTCCGGCCCTTGCTGCTCGCGGCTCAGCAGCAGCCGGCCATCGGCGCTGGCGTAGTCGGTGACTTGCACGCGGTCGTCCAGCCGCACCGGCCAGTAGAACTCACCCAGCACATGCGTCGTCTTGGCGCCATAGGACCAGCGCTGCGCGTATTCGCGCCCCTTGAAGCTGACGCCGCCGCGTGTCGGCGTGGGTGCGCCGGTCATGGTGACCACCAAGCTCCAGCCCTCGCGCGTGTCGACGAGGAAGGCGAAGCCGGCCATCCGGTTGAACAGCAGGTATTCGCGCCAGAAGCTCTGCTCGTCGTCGGCGTCTTCCGGGATGTCGCAGCGTTCCTGGTAGCCGACGACGGTCCAGGCCTGTGGCGGCGATCCGGCCGGCGCCAGCATGCCGGTGCGGCCCAGCGGGATCAGTGGCGGAAGACCGGGGCTTTGCGGCGTAAAGCCCAGTGCTTTCGCGTCGCCTGAACCTTCAAATCCAGGCAGGTCGACGACAGCCTGGCACTGGCCGCAGCTCATGCTCTTGCTCTGCGAGAGCTTGGGCGCCAGCGGCGCGCCGCAGTTGGGGCAGGCGATGCTGCGGCCGGCGAACTTGGCTTCGGCGACGGACTCGCCGTCAGCCGTCGTGCGCAGGCCTTGCAGCGCCAGGTCGGCCAACGCCACGGCGCGGCCCACGGACCAGACCGGCAGCGCGTCGTCGCGGTACTCCAGGCTGCCCACTTCGTCCTGGGCGTTGCGCAGTTCGACGATGCGGCCAGCCCTGGGCGGGCGCGGCAGTTCGCCTTCCGCAGCGCGCAGGGCGGCCTGCACGACGGCTGCGACCTGCCAGCGCTGGCCGGCCAGCGTCAGCGGCAGGCCGACCTGCGGGTCTGACGGTGGTGTCTCGCCGAGAGGCGCCTCCAGGCTGAGGACGAAATGGCCGTTGTCCTCGCTGAGCCAGGCCACGCGCGCGGCGTCGCCACCGGCGTCGAACAGCAGATGCCATTCGTTCCAGTTGCCCAGCTCCGAGCCGCGCTGAACGCGGCCCACGACGGCGAAGCCGCTGCCCATCCAGCGCCCGGTGGCGCCGAGCTGCAGCGGCGAGTAGTCCTCGAAAATCTCGGCGCTCTGGCCGATCTGGCTCAGCGTGTCGCCATCACGCAGCAGCGTGCTGCGGCAGAAGCCGCAGACGGCACTGGCCGAGGCCGCGCTTGCGAACTCGACCGGTGCACCGCAGTTGGGGCAGGCCGCCCGCCAGCGGCGCTGGGCTTGGTCAGCCAAGCTTCTTCAGGAGGTCCGCTTTTTTGGCGGCGAATTCCTCGTCGGTCAGGATGCCCTTGGCCTTGAGGTCACCGAGCTTCTCCAGCAGCGAGACGATATCTTCAGGCTTGCTGGCGGCCGGTGCGGGCGCCGCGGCGCCCACGCCGGCCAGACCCTGGCCGAGCGTCTGAGCCAGCGTCTGGCCCAGCGCCACGCCGGCGCCCAGGCCCACGGCCTCGCCGGCAATGCCGCTGCCACCAGCGCCACCCTTGGCCATCTCGGGCAGGGCCTGCGCGGCCTGGTACTGCATGAACTGGCCCATGTTCTGGCCGATGATGCCCATGCCGATGCGCTGGTCCAGGATCTTTTGCAGCTCCTCGGGCAGCGACACGTTCTGCATCGTCACCGTCAGCAGCTCCAGGCCCAGCGCTTCGAATGCCGGTGCTGTCGCGTTTTTCAGTGCGGCGGCGAACTCGACCTGGTTGGCCGCCAAGTCTAGGAAGGGCGTGCCGCTCTTGGCGACCGCGTCGCTGATGTGTTGCAGCATCAGGCCGCGCAGCTGGCCGTCCAGGTCGGCGACGGTGTAGCGCTCGCGGGTGCCGGCGATCTGAGTGTGGAAGGTCTTGGCGTCCTTGATGCGGTAGGCGTAGTTGCCGAAGGCACGCAGGCGCACGGCGCCGAAGTCCTTGTCACGGATGGCGACCGGCTGGCTGGTGCCCCAGCGCTGGTCGATCTGCTGGCGGGTGCTGAAGAAGTAGACGTCGCTCTTGAAGGGCGATTCGAACAGCTTGTCCCAGTTCTTCAGGTAGGTCAGCACCGGCAGCGTCTGCGTCGTCAGCTTGTGCGTGCCGGGGCCGAAGACGTCAGCCACCTGACCTTCGTTGACGAAGACGGCGAGCTGGGATTCACGCACCACCAACTGCCCGCCGTTCTGGATTTCCATGCCGGCCATCGGGAAGCGCCAGGCCAGCGTGCCGTCGCCATCCTCAGTCCACTGGATGATGTCGATGAACTGTTTCTTGATGAAATCCATCAGGGCCATGTCGATTCCTGCATGCGGTCGGGAAATAAGGCCGAAGTATCCGGCGGTCGCCGGTTGCGTCATGCCCCAAACATGTGAATCTCACCGCCAGGCAAGGTGAGAATCTGTGCCATGACCAGAGTGTGCATCCAGACGGGGGATTTCGACCTTGGCGCCGAGGCCGCCGCGCTGCACGCCGCGGACGGTGGCGTGGGCGCCGTCGTCGCCTTTGTCGGCACCGTGCGCGAGCACGGCAGCGGCGCTGCCGTCAGCGCGATGGAGCTGGAGCACTACCCGGGCATGACCGAGGCGGCCGTCGAGGCCATGGTGGACCAGGCCTTCGCCCGCTTCGACATCCGCGCCGCGCGCGTCATCCACCGCGTCGGGCTGTTGCAGGCGCGCGACCAGATCGTGCTGGTGCTGGTCACCAGCGCTCACCGTGGGCAGGCCTTCCAGGCCTGTGAATTTCTGATGGACTATTTGAAGACCCAGGCACCGTTCTGGAAGAAGGAGCACACGTCGGACGGCGCGCACTGGGTGGATGCCCGCGTGGCGGACGACCAGGCGCTGGCGCGCTGGGGCATTGCCGCAGGGAACGCGTCGTGAACGCCGCCGCCGTCTCGATAGGCGCCGCGCTCGGCGCGCTGGCGCGTTGGCAGGCCGGGCTGCTGTTCAACACGCGCTGGGCCGGCTTTCCGCTAGGCACGTTGCTGGTCAACCTGGTGGGTGGCCTGCTGATCGGCATGGCGCTTGAGTGGTTTGGCCGTCAGCCCAACGAGGTGCTGAAGTTGTTGCTGGTGACGGGATTCCTGGGCGGGCTGACGACGTTTTCGGCCTTCTCCGGCGAGTCGCTGGCGCTGCTGCGTCATGGCGAGCTGGGAATGGCGTTTGCACACACGATGGCACACGTGCTGGGCTCCCTGCTGGCAGCCTGGCTGGGTATGAGGCTTGTTCAAGCCTTGATCTGAGTCAACTTGAAAAGCGCCGAAGGGCGCCCACTTGGCTTCGCAACCGGAGGATTCAATCACCATGCGTGCCGACAAGTTCACCACCCGTTTCCAGGAAGCCCTGGGCGAGGCGCAGAGCCTGGCCCTCGGGCGCGACAACCCCTACATCGAGCCCGTTCACGTGTTGGCGGCCATGCTGGCGCAGGAGGACGGGCCGCGCGCGCTGCTGGAGCGCGCCGGCGTCAAGGCCGCCGGGCTGAAGACGGCGCTGGACGGCCTGATGGCCGGCCTGCCCCAGGTCAGCGGCTCCGGCCAGACTGTGCAGGCCGGGCGCGACCTCGTGGCGCTGCTGCAGGCGGCCGAAAAGGAAGCCACCAAGCGCGGTGACCAGTTCATTGCCAGCGAGATGTTCCTGCTGGCGCTGTCCGACGCCAAGACCGACCTGGCCGGCGTCGTGCGCGGTCACGGCCTGACGCGCAAGGCGCTGGAAGCAGCCATCGAGGCGGTGCGCGGCGGCCAGAAGGTCGACTCGGCCGAGGCCGAGGGCCAGCGCGAGGCGCTGAAGAAGTACACGCTGGACCTCACTGAGCGCGCACGGCTGGGCAAGCTGGACCCGGTCATCGGCCGCGACGAGGAAATCCGGCGGACCATCCAGGTGCTGCAGCGCCGCAGCAAGAACAACCCCGTGCTGATCGGCGAGCCGGGCGTGGGCAAGACGGCCATCGTCGAAGGCCTGGCGCAGCGCATCATCAACGGTGAGGTGCCGGACAGCCTGAAGAACAAGCGCGTGCTGGTGCTGGACATGGCCTTGCTGCTGGCCGGCGCCAAATACCGCGGCGACTTCGAGGAGCGCCTGAAGGGCGTACTGAAGGAAGTGGCCCAGGACGAGGGCCAAACCATCCTCTTCATCGACGAAATCCACACCATGGTCGGTGCGGGCAAGTCCGAGGGCTCCATCGACGCCGGCAACATGCTCAAGCCGGCGCTCGCTCGAGGCGAGCTGCACTGCATCGGCGCGACGACGCTGGACGAGTACCGCAAGTACGTCGAGAAGGATGCCGCCTTGGAGCGCCGCTTCCAGAAGGTGCTGGTCGACGAGCCCAGCGTGGAGGCCACCATCGCCATCCTGCGCGGGCTGCAGGAGAAGTACGAGGTGCACCACGGCGTGGAGATCACCGACCCGGCCATCATTGCTGCAGCCGAGCTGAGCCACCGCTACATCACCGACCGCTTCCTGCCCGACAAGGCCATCGACCTGATCGACGAGGCAGCGGCCAAGATCAAGATCGAGATCGACTCCAAGCCCGAGGCCATGGACCGGCTGGACCGCCGCATGATCCAGCTCAAGATCGAGCGCGAGGCCGTGCGCAAGGAGAAGGACGAGGGCTCGGTCAAGCGCTTCGGCCTGATCGAGGACGAACTGCTCAAGCTGCAGCGCGAGTACGAGGACCTGGAAGAGATCTGGACGGCCGAGAAGGCCCAGGCCCAGGGCTCGGCCCATGTCAAGGAAGAGATCGACCGCATCAAGCAGCAGATCGAGGAGCTCAAACGCAAGGGCGACTTCAACAAGCTCGCCGAGCTGCAGTACGACCGTCTGCCCAAGCTGGAAAAGCAGCTCAAGGAAGCGCAGGAGAAGGAAACCGCCAAGGGTAAGTCCAGTGGCCGCCCGCAGCTGCTGCGCACCCAGGTGGGTGCCGAGGAGATCGCCGAGGTCGTGGCGCGCGCCACCGGCATCCCGGTCTCCAAGCTGATGCAGGGCGAGCGCGAGAAGCTGCTGCAGATGGAAGAGAAGCTGCACCAGCGCGTGGTGGGCCAGGACGAGGCCATCCAGGCCGTGTCCGACGCCATCCGTCGCTCACGCGCCGGCCTGTCCGACCCGAATCGGCCGCTGGGCAGCTTCCTGTTCCTGGGCCCCACCGGCGTGGGCAAGACCGAGCTGTGCAAGGCGCTGGCCGGCTTCCTGTTCGACAGCGAAGACCACATGGTGCGCATCGACATGAGCGAGTTCATGGAGAAGCACTCGGTCAGCCGCCTGATCGGCGCGCCCCCTGGCTACGTGGGCTACGAAGAGGGCGGCACGCTGACCGAGGCCGTGCGCCGCAAGCCGTATTCCGTGCTGCTGCTGGACGAGGTCGAGAAGGCCCACCCGGACGTGTTCAACGTGCTGCTGCAGGTGCTGGATGATGGCCGCCTGACCGACGGACAGGGCCGCACGGTGGACTTCAAGAACACCGTCATCGTGATGACGTCCAACCTCGGCTCGCAGCACATCATGGCGCTGTCGGGCGAGAGCGACGAGGTCATCCGAGAGGCCGTGTGGGGTGAGGTCAAGACGCACTTCCGGCCTGAGTTCCTGAACCGCATCGACGAGACCGTCATCTTCCACGCGCTGGGCGCCGACCACATCAAGTCCATCGCCCGCATCCAGCTGCGCCTGCTCGAAGCGCGCCTGGAGAAGATGGAGATGAAGCTGGACGTCAGCGAGGCCGCGTTGAGCGAGCTGGCCAAGGTGGGCTTTGACCCGGTGTTCGGCGCGCGGCCGCTGAAGCGGGCCATCCAGCAGCGCGTCGAGAACCCGCTGTCCCGGCTGATCCTGGAAGGCAAGTTCGGGCCCAAGGACCTGATTCCGGTCGACGTGGACGGCGGCGAGTTCTCGTTCGGGCGCGTCGTGCACTGAGCGTGGATCGCGGCCGGTACCGGGCACAGCTCCGGGCCGGTCCGCCGCCGTTGGCGTGATGTCCATCACGAAACCGCGGCGGCGCCGTGGTGGGGGGCAAACGGTCCATTCGCATGGACGCACGAGCCGCGCCGCCAAACGTGGCAAAGCACCTTTGCGCGCGCATTTCAGGGGATGAGGGAGGTGCAGCCTGCCTAGACTGGCTGGCTCGCCATTACCCCTCGTCGCCCAATGCGCACTCCTCGTCGGCGCCTCACCCGGCTCGCTCTCGGCCTTGCGCTGGCGGCCCCCGTGCCTGCGGCATGGGCGCAAACGCCGCCGGATGCCGGCGCAATCAACCAGCGCATCGAGGCCGAGCGCCGCAAGGAGGCGCCGCCCAAGCCGGCCGTGCCGCTGGCGCTGCCGGCGCCGCTGCGGGCCGCTGCGGGCCTGCAGCTCACAGTGAAGGAATTCCGTTTCTCCGGCAACCGGCTGCTGGACACCGACCGGCTGTCGCAGGCTCTGGCGCCCTTCCTGCACCGCCCGCTGGGCCTGGCGCAGTTGCAGGAGGCCGCCGCGGCAGCGGCACAGGCCTACCGCGACGCGGGCTGGGTGGTGCGCGCCTACCTGGCGGCCCAGGACATCCAGGACGGCCGGGTTGTCATCCAGATCGTCGAGGCCCGGCTGGGCCGCGTGCGGGTGGAAGGCGACGTGCGGCGGCTGGACCCGGCGCAGGTGCTCGCACTGGTGGCCGACCAGCAGGCAGCCGGCGAGCCGCTGCGCGCCGAGGCGCTGGAGCGCGGCGTGCTGCTGGCCGACGACCTGCCCGGCGTGGTCGCCGCGGGCCTGCTGGCCGCCGGCACGGCTGACGGCGAGACCGACCTGGTCGTCAAGCTGGCCGACGAGCCGCTGCTGACCGGCGAGGCCACACTGGACAACACGGGCGCGCGCTCCACCGGTGCTGCCCGTGCCGGCGCCGGCCTGCGGCTGAACAGCCCGGCGCGCCTGGGCGACCAACTGGGCCTGGACCTGCTGGCCAGCGAAGGCAGCCGCTACGGCCGTGCCGAGTACACGCTGCCGCTGACCGCCACCGGCCTGCGCGTGGGCGCGAACGCGTCGGCCATGCACTACAAGCTGGTCGGCGCGGACTTTGCGCCGCTGGATGCCCGGGGCAGCGCGCGCACGCTGGGCCTGTCTGCCAGCCTGCCGCTGCTGCGCCAGCGCCAGCGCAGCGTCTACCTGGCGCTGGCCGCCGAGCGGCACGACTTCGACAACCGCACCGGCGGCAGCATCACGTCCGACTACCGCAGCCACACGCTGGGCCTGACCGTCTACGCCAACGCCTTCGATGACTGGGCCGGCGGCGGCAGCAGCTTCGCCAGCGCGTCGCTGACCACGGGCCGCGTGAACCTCGACGGCTCACCCAACCAGGCCGCCGACGCCGTGACGGCGCGCACGGGCGGCCACTTCGGCAAGCTGCGCTGGAGCCTGGCCCGCCAGCAGCGGCTGGCCGGCGACTGGAGCCTGTTCGCGCAGTGGAGCGGGCAACGGGTCAACCGCAACCTGGACTCGTCGGAGAAATTCTTCCTCGGCGGCCCTGTCGGCGTGCGTGCCTACCCGGCCAACGAGGGCGGCGGCAGCGAGGCGCAGCTGCTCAACCTCGAGCTGCGCTGGCGCGTGCGGCCCGACCTGTCGTTCAGCGGCTTTCACGACCGCGGCCATGTGCGCGTCAATCACGACGCCGGCTTCACCGGCGCGCCTCAGCCCAACGGCTTCACGCTGGCCGGCACCGGCGTGTCGGTGGCGTGGACAGGCCCGGCCGGTCTGGTCGTCAAGGGCACGCTGGCCCGGCGCAGCGGCAGCAACCCCAATGCCAACGCCGCCGGCCGCGACCAGGACGGCAGCCTCGTGAAGCAGCGCGCCTGGGTCGTGCTGACCCTGCCGTTCGCCTCCTGACCGCACAGAACTTCGAAGAAAGCCCCTCATGAACTGCTGCTACCGCCTGGTCTGGAGTGCCCTCAACCGCTGCTGGGTGGCCGTGGCCGAATGCGCCCGCGCCCGCGGCAAGACGGCGCGGGTCGGTGCGGCACTGGCCGTCGCGGCAGGTGGCGCACTGGCCGCACCGCCAGCTGCCATGCAATTGCCCACCGGCGGCCAGGTCACGGCCGGTCAGGCCGCCGTCGCCAGCCAGGGCAGCGCGATGACGATCAACCAGGGCAGCAACCGCGCCGTCATCGACTGGCAGCGCTTCGACATTGGCTCGCAGGCCAGCGTGACCGTCGTGCAGCCCGCGCGCGGCAGCGTGCTGCTCAATCGCGTGCTGGGCAGTGACGCCAGCCAGATCTACGGCCGGCTGAGCGCCAACGGCCAGGTCTTCCTGAGCAATGCCGCGGGCATATACTTCAGCCCCACGGCCAGCGTGGACGTGGGCGGCCTGGTGGCCACGACCCATGGCATGGCCAACGTCGACTTCATGGCCGGCAGCGGCCGGTTCTCCTCCACGGGCGGGGCCGGCAGAGTCGTCAACGAGGGCAGCCTCACGGCGGCCGACGGCGGCTACGTCGTGCTGGCCGCACCCACGGTTCGCAACACCGGCGTCGTCTCGGCCCGCCTCGGCGCCGCGGTGCTGGCCGCGGGCGATGGTGTGGAGCTGCAGTTCGACGGCGCGCAGGGCTTGGCCGACGTGCGCGTCAGCCCCGCCGCGCTGGCGGCGCTGGTGGACAACGGCGGCGCCGTCGTGGCGCCGGGTGGCCGCATCCTGCTGACGGCGCAGGCGGCCGACCGGCTGCAAGGCGGCGTCGTGCGCATGAGCGGCCGGCTGGAGGCCGACGCGCTGACGCAGGACGGCGGTGTGATCCGCCTGGTGGCCAGCGATGCCATCGCGTTCAGCGGCCGTGCCAGCGCGGACGCCGCAGCGCAAGGCCGGGGAGGCTCGATCAC
>JACPYV010000160.1 GCA_016195825.1 Burkholderiales bacterium
GAATCGCCACTCGCGGTAGCTCAGCCTGGCTACCCAGCCGGGGAACTCCAGGGTCTGCGGCTTGCGGTCGTCACCCTCGGCTGCGCCGCGCGTGCGGCCGTCGAAGGCCCATTGCGCCCACTGGCGCTGGATGGGCTGGAACATGCGAAAGACGCGCTCGAAGGGTTCGACCAGGCTGCGGTCGGTGGCCGTGGTGCCCAGCGGGTGGTTGCTGTAATTGAAGTAGTCGATGCCGAAGGGCGTCACGCCGATGCCCCCCTTGCCGAGGACGGCGTAGAGGAAGCGGCCGTAGATGGGCTTGTTACTGATCTCGGGAACCCACAGCGCGTTGTCGGTGCGGCCGAACAGGCGCAGGTTGGCGTTCACCTGTTCGGAGTCAGCGGTGTAGATGTCGGGCGAGACGATGTCCAGCGCTGGCGCCGCTGCCTTGTAGATGTCGATGACGTCCCAGGTCGGTCCACCGCTGGCGAAGTCCTTGTTCCAAGGCTTAGGCGGCTGATCCAACGGGTTGCGCAGCGCGTTGTTCACGTACATGGGCAGGTCGTAAACGGCCTTGCCGGCCTGCGCGATGTCGCCGATGTAGCGGGCGATGGCCCAAGCGTGGAAGTATTCGTCGGCGTAGTCGCCGTAGACGGCCCGCCAGGAGCCGGCGGGTTCGGCGACCGGCTTCTTGCGCGCCAGCACGGTGGCGGGCACCGGCTGCTCGAAGGCGGCCTGGGCCGCTGGCGCGAAGTCGCGCACCAGCCCGTAGGTACCGACCTCGTTCTCAACCTGCACCATCAGCACGGTGCGTGGGCCGGAGTCGATCTTCTTCAGGTGGGCCATCAGCGCGACGAAGGCTCGTCTGTCGGCCTTCAGCGTCTCCGTGCCGAAGGGGCTGAGGCAGTAGCTGGGCTTGCCGTCCTTGTCCAGCATCGCGGGGAAGCGCTGCGGGGCCAACTTGACCCAGGCAGGCGTGTACTGGGCGCTGGTGTTCTTCCAGGTCGCGAACCACAGCAGCACCAGGCGCTGGTTCTGCTTGCGTGCCTCGCCGACGAGGGTGTCGACGAAGCTGAAATCGAAATGGCCCTCCTCGGGCTCGATCTGTTCCCAGGCCACCGGCATCAGCACAGTGTTGGCTTTGACGTCCTTGGCGGCGTCCCAGACGGGCTTGAGCGCGGCGGGGTAATTGCTGGAGTTGTGCGCCTGCGCGCCCAGGATGAGGAAGGGCTTGCCGTCCACCAGCAGCGCATGGCGACCGTCGCGTTCGACGAGGCGAGGCACGTCTGCAGCGCTGGCGGCTTGCAGGGAAAGCAAGCTGGCAAGCACCACCGAGAGAAGGGTGTTTTTCTTCATGGGGATTCCGCGCGCCCGGCAGTCTGCGCAGACCGCCGGGCGCCAACCAAGGTCAGAACGTGTAGCGCGCCGTGACCACGTAGCGAGGGCCGGTGTAGAACAGGCCACGGGTCATGTAGCCGACATGTTGCTGCATCAACTGGCGCTGGCGCGCAGAATTGAGGTTCTGCGCTTCCAGGCCGAGCGACAGCTGATCGTCGAGCAGCTTGTACGACACACCGGCGTCCAGCTGGCCATATTTCTCCGCCCACACCGGCAGGCCCCAGGCCACGTTGGTCTGACCCTTGTTCGGGCTGTTCGGGTCGGTCACCAGGCCGTCCGTGCCTTGCGTGCCGTTCACGTTGACGGCCTGCAGGTAGCGCGAGCGCCAGCTGTAGGCCAGGCGTGCGGACAGCGGTCCACGGTCGTACATCAGTCCGAGGTTGAACGCCTTGCGCGACAGCCCCTGCAACGGCAGGTTGCCAAACTGGCGGCCGTCGACGTCACAGCCATTCAGGTTCAGGCCGAAGTTGTCGGCCGAGTTGGCGGTGCCCGTGCAATAGGGTGAGTTGACCGGGTTGTGCAGCTTGGTCTTGCTGTCGACGTAGGTGAAGTTGCCTTGCACGCCAAAGCCGGAGAGCCAACCCGGCAGCTTGTCGAAGTACGTCTGGAAGGCGAGTTCCAGACCGGTCAGGTTGCCATCGGATCCGTTGACCGGGCTGGTCACCGAGAAGCTCTGCGGCTTGCCGCTGGCGTCCGGCAGCTGGAAGTTCGTCGTCTGGTTGATGACGATGTCCTTCAGGTCCTTGTGGAAGGCCGCGACCGTCAGCGAGCCGGCGCGGCTGAAGTACCACTCGCCCGTCAGGTCCGCCTGCGTCGAACGGGTTGGCAGCAGCATCGGGTTGCCCTTGGCCGAGCCGCTCTGCGAGACGCTGGTCACCGTGGTGGCGGTGGTGTTGATGGTCTGGCTCAGCGTGGTGCTTGCCTGCAGCTTGTCGAAGTCAGGGCGGGCAATGGCCTTGGCCAGCGCGAGGCGGAACTGCAGGTCGGACGCGGCCTGCAGCTTCAGGTTCATGCTGGGCAGCACGTCCGTGTAGGTGTTCTTGAACGTCTCCAGCTTCTGGTAGACAGGGATGTTGGCCACCGGCACGCCGCCCAGGCCCAGCTTGGCCTGTTCGGTGCCGGCGAACGAGGTGTAGCCGAGGGCGCTGTTCTGGGTTCGCACGACCCGGATGCCCACGTTGCCGTCAATCGGCAGCTTCCATTCGTCGAAGCCGAACCGCAACTGGGCGAAGGCGGCTTGCGTCTTTTCCGACTGCTTGTTGCCGCTGCCGTTCTTGACGTCCTCGTTGATGTCATCGCTCAGCCCTTCCGGCGTGAAGGCGAACGGCCACTGGCTGCAAGGGGCGATGCTCTGGCCGGCGGCGGTCAGCTTCGCCACGCAGTTGTCGGCGCCGTACTTGTGCAGCACGGAATAGGAGGCCGGGAAGCCTGCGGCCTGTGCAACCGACGGGAACACGACCGACGGCGGCGTCGGGACGCTGCCGCCGAAGAAGTTCTTGAAGGTGTTGACCGTGGTGCCGCCAGGGTAGTCGCTCAGGTAGGCGGGTCCGCCGGCTGTTCAGGGATGGGAAATGGCCTGCCAGTGGTAGCTGGACGGATTGGTCGAGCTCAGCGCTTGACGGTCCGTGAAGCGCACGCCGAAGCGCAGGTCCTGCAGCACCGGGTGATCGAAGCGGTAACGGGCGTCGCCCTTCCAGCTCTTCTGGGTCCCCTGGCTGCGGTCCAGGTGCTCCATCGTGAACGCCCAGTAATAGTTCTTGGGGTCGGCGAGGTAGGCGCGGTCGGCCGCGTCAAAGCTGAGGCTGGGCGTGCTGCCGCTCAGGTCGAGGACTTCCTTTTGCATGCCGACACCGGTCGCCACGGTGGAGTCAAGTCCGCGCGTGGAGGCTTTCACGTATTGCAGGTCGGACGTGAAGCTCCAGCGGTCGTTGGCCTTCCAGTTCAGGCGCCAGGCGAAGTCCTCGGTCTTGGAGTCGCGGGTGGCCGTGCGGGTGTCATCGTTGAAGTTCAGCAGCGAGCCGTCGTTGTTGGTCAGGGTGCCGGACACCAGGGCACCCTGGTCGTTGAACTTACCGTTGCTGACACGGATCTTGTACGGCTCGGTCTGCGCAAAGATTGCCTGCTCGTCCCACTGCATCCGGTACTTGGAGCGGAAGTAGGTCAGCGAGCTGTCGATGTCTTCCTTCTTCCACTGCAGAGCGCCGTAGAGACCGTCGCGCTTGCGTTCGAATTCGAGCGTGCGCCATTGCGCACCCTTGGGCACCCACAGGTAGGTGCCGGGGGTCTGACCGACCACCGCGTCGGTACGCGGATAGTAGGGCTCGACCTGGAAGAAGTCCGATCGCGTCGCACTCTTGGAGCTGGCTGCGTTGACCAGGACGCCGATGCGGCCCAGATCCGTGTTCCAGCTGTTGACCAGCAGGCCACTGGCGGACGGCTTCTTCTTGCCGTTGAGCTTGCTATAGCCCTCCTGCACCGTGACCGAGCCTTTGAAGCCTGGGTAGTCGAAGGGCAGCGCCGTACGCAAGTTGACGAGGCCACCGACCGCGCCCTCGATCTGTTCGGCCGACGGGTTTTTGTACACGTCGATGCCGGCCATCAGCTCGGGCGGCACATCTTCGAAGTTCAGTGCGCGGCCGCCGTTGGCGGAGAAGGTGTCGCGGCCATTCATTTCGGAACGGACGTAGGACAGGCCGCGGATGTTGACGCCGGAACCCTCCACGGAGTAGTGCTCGGGGTCGTTGCGAGCCATCGTGCGTTCGATGGTCACGCCGACGATGCGCTGCAGCACTTCGGTGACGGAGCGGTCGGGCAACTTGCCGATGTCGTCAGCGACGATGGAGTCGACGATCTCGTCGGAGTTCTGCTTGATCTTCTGTGCCGATTCAAGGGCCGCGCGACGGCCGGACACGATGACGGTCTCGACCTTCTGGACCGGTGCCGAAGCGGCAGCCGCGGGGGCGGCCGGGGTCTGGGCAAACGCCAGGCCGCTGCTGAGCAGGGCGGCCTGGGCGGCGGCAATGGAAATGGCGGTACGCTGGTATTTCACTGATGTCTCCTCTGTTGTCGTGGCGGGCTCAAGGCCCTTCTGGGATGTGACTGGTTCGGCGGCAAATGGGTGGCGTCAACATCGCCCGGGGCGGGCGCGTGGGCGTTGATCGGGGGGTGTCATGGCAGCGTTGTCTTTCGGGGAAGGCGGTTGGGCCTGAGTGGCTTTCGTCGGGTCGGTTCAGCCGCAGAAGCGGTTGACGAGGTTCTCGAACACTTCCTGGCGGCCCGACACCGGTGCCACGTCGGTGTTGCGCGCCAGCACGTCGTCGGCCAGTTGCTCCAGCGTGCGGCGGCCTTGCAGGATGTCCTGGCCGCAGGGCTGGTCCCAGCCGGCGTAGCGCGCATCGACGGCGGCCTTCAGGCGACCGTCGTTGACCATCTTCTCGGCGATCAGCAGCGCCTGGGCGCAGACGTCCATGCCGCCGATATGGCCGTGGAAGAGGTCGGCCGCATCGATGGACTGGCGGCGCACCTTGGCGTCGAAGTTCAGCCCGCCCGAGCCCAGGCCGCCGGCCTGCAGCACGTGGTACAGCGCCACGGCCGTCTCAGGCACGTTGTTGGGGAACTGGTCGGTGTCCCAGCCCAGTTGGGGGTCACCGCGGTTCATGTCCAGGCTGCCCAGGATGCCGAGCGCGCCGGCGGTGGCGATCTCGTGCTCGAAGCTGTGGCCCGACAGCGTCGCGTGGTTGGCCTCGATGTTGACCTTGACCTCCTTCTCCAGGCCATAGCGGACCAGGAAGCCGTACACGGTGGCGGTGTCGAAGTCGTACTGGTGCTTGGACGGCTCGCGCGGCTTGGGCTCGATGAGGATGGCGCCCTTGAAGCCGATCTTGTGCTTGTACTCGACCACCATGTTGAGGAAGCGGCCCAACTGGTCCAGTTCCTGGCCCAGCCGCGTGTTCAGGAGCGTCTCGTAGCCTTCGCGGCCGCCCCACAGCACGTAGTTCTCACCGCCCAGCTTGAGCGTCGCGTCCATCGCGTCGCGCACCTGCAGCGCGGCCATTGCGAACAGCGCCGGGTCGGGGTTGCTGGCCGCGCCGGACATGAAGCGGCGGTGGCTGAACAGGTTGGCCGTGCCCCACAGCAGCTTGATGCCGGTGGCCTGCTGCTTCTCGCCCAGCACGTCGACGAGGCGCTGGAAGTTGTCGTGGCTCTCGCGCGGTGTGGCGCCTTCGGGTGCGACATCGCGGTCGTGGAAGCAGTAGTAGGGCGCGCCGAGTTTGGCGAAGAACTCGAAGGCGGCGTCGGCCTTCAGCTTGGCCAGCTCCATGGGTGAGCCACCCTGGAACCACGGGCGCTCGAAGGTGGCACCGCCGAAGGGGTCCAGGCCGGTCCAGACGAAGTTATGCCAGTAGCAGACGGCGAAGCGCAGCTGGTCTTCCATGCGCTTGCCCAGGACGATGCGGTCCTTGTCGTAGTGCTTGAAGGCCAGGTCGTTTGGACTGTCGGCGCCTTCAAAGCGGATGGGGTCGATGTGATGGAAATAGCTCGTCATGTCTAACTTCTGGAGGGCTTAGGCGCCGCGCAGGCGGCTGTAGAGATCACGGAAGCGCGCCAGGCGGGGGGCCAGGCGGGCGTGACGTTCGGGGTTGGGGTGGAAGCGGTCGGCGATGGCGGGGCAGGCGCAGACGGTCTCGATGCTGCCGCCGGCGGCCATCCAGCCGAGCCGCGCGGCGCCCAGTGCGCCGCCGGCTTCGCTGCCGGCGTGCACGAGGAGTTCGACGTCCAGGGCGTCAGCGATCAACTGGGCCCAGTAGGCGCTGCGCGAGCCGCCGCCGACGAGGGACAGCTGGCGCACCTCGGTGCCCGCCGCGCGCAGTGCGTCCAGTCCGTCGGCCAGGCCGAAGGCCACGCCTTCCAGCACGGCATAGGTGCAGTCGACGCGGCCGGTCTGGGTCTTCAGGCCGTGGAACACGCTGGACGCGAACGGGTCGTTGTGCGGCGTGCGCTCGCCGGCCAGGTAGGGCAGGAAGAGGGGCGCGGCGATCTCAGCGTTGACTGCGCTGTCATTTGCCGAAAGCTCGGCCAGCAGCGTGGTTTCATCCGCGCCGACGAGGTTGCAGAACCAGCGCAGGCAGCTCGCCGCCGACAGCATCACGCTCATCTGGTGCCAACGCGCGGGCAGCGCGTGGCAGAAGGCGTGGACGGCAGATGCCGGGTTGGGGCGGAAGGCATCGTTGACGACGAACAGCACGCCTGACGTGCCCAGCGAGATGAAGCCGTCGCCCGGCTGCGTGGCGCCGATGCCGATGGCGCTGGCCGCGTTGTCGCCGGCGCCACCGGCGATGACGACCTCGGGGCCGATGCCCCAGGCCTTGGCCAGTTCCGGCTTGAGCACGCCGCCCGGTTCGTTGCTCTCGATCAGCCGCGGCATTTGCGAACGTGTCAGGCCGCAGGCCGCCAGCAGCTCGTCGGACCAGTCGCGCCGCGCCACGTCCAGCCACAGCGTGCCGGCGGCGTCGGACGGGTCGCTGACCTTGTCGCCGCTGAGCAGCAGGCGCAGCCAGTCCTTGGGCAGCAGCACGCTCGCCACGCGGGCGAACAACGCCGGCTCATGCTTCTTGACCCACAGCAGCTTGGGTGCCGTGAAGCCCGGCATGGCCAGGTTGCCGGCGATGGCGTGCAGCCGCGGTGCGGCGGCTTCTAGCTCGGCGCACTCGGCATGGCTGCGACCGTCGTTCCAAAGGATCGCGGGGCGCAGCACGGCGTCCTGCGCGTCCAGCAGCACGGCGCCGTGCATCTGGCCCGACAGGCCGATGCCGCGCACGGCGGCGAAGGCCATCGGATGCGCGGCGCGCAGCTTGGCGATGGCGGACTCGAGCGCCTGCCACCAGTCTGCCGGGTTCTGCTCGGACCACAGCGGCTCAGGGTTGGACAAGCTCAGCGCGCTGCCCGCCGTGCCAATGATGCAGCCGGCTTCGTCAAGCAGTAGTAGCTTGACTTCGGATGTGCCGAGATCGATGCCGAGAAACATCAGACGGTCTCCTCGCTGACGTTGTCGCTCGGCGCAAATGTGACGCCGCTGTCGGCCAGCGGCAGCGTCGGGCGCGTCAGGCGGTAGCGGGCCAGCGCAGCCGCACCCACGGCGACTGCATTCGCGCCGAACATCGATGTGCGCACGCTGGGCGACGGCAGGCTGGCCGCCGTGGCGTAGTCGAGCAAGGTGTCCAGCGCCGGCTTCAGGAAGGGCTCGCCCAGATCGACGACCGACCCGCCCAGCACGATGCAGGCGGGGTCGTAGGCGGTGGCCAGGTTCTGCAACAGTACGCCCAGGTAGCGGCCGGCGGAGGCGACGGCCTTCAGGGTCTCGGGGTCCTCGTCGACCAGATGCGCGCGCACCTCAGCCAGCGAACGCAGCGCGGGCTCTCCGTCGCCGGTGCCCAGCATGGCGCGCGTGGCAATCAACGCTTCGGCGCAGCCGCGGCGGCCGCAGGAGCAGCGCGGGCCGCCCAGTTGCAGCACCATGTGGCCCACCTCACCGGCAAAGCCGCGGCTGCCGGTCAGCAGCCGGTCCCCGACGATGACGCCGGCACCCAGGCCCTGGTTGATGGAGACGTACAGCAGTGGGTCGGACGACGGTGCAGGGTTGAACTCCATCTCGCCCAACGCGGCCACATCGGCTTCGTTCTGGATGAAGAGCGGCACGCCGGCGAGCGAAGAGTCCCGCAGCTTCTCGCCGAGCAGTGCGCCGAAGGGGATGTCGCGCCAGCCCAAGTTGGGCGCGAAATGCAGCACGCCGCGCGCCTCGTTGACGCCGCCCGGCAGGCCCACGCCGATGCCCAGCACCTGCTGGCTGGCGTCGAGCTGCTTGCGCAGCTTCAGCAGCGCGGTGGCCAGGCTGGCGATGCAGGCCTTGGCCGTGCGGCTGGCGCCATAGTTGGTGGTGGTGCAGGCCCGTACCTCGCCGGTCAGGGAGGTGGCAACCACGCGCACGGACTCGATGCCCACCTCGGCGCCCAGCAGCAGCAGGCGGCCGGGGTCGATGAACAACGGGGTGGGGCGGCGGCCCAGGTCGCCGGTGGCAACGACTTCGCGCTCGGCCAGCCAGCCCTCGCCGATCAACTCGCGCACCAGCAGGCTGACGGTGGACTTGGTCAGGCCCACAGCGCCGGCCAGATCGGCCCGCGACAGACCCGGGTTGGCGCACAGATGGCGCACCAGCGCCATGCGATTGATGCCCTTGAGCAGCTGTTGGCTGCCGGCAGCTTCGGCCTGCATTTGTCTCCTAGAGGTACCCATGCTTTGACGGGTTTCGAGTCATATTAGTTCGGCCGTCGCACGAAGTAAATACGGTGAAAGCCCCTAGCGCGCCACGGCCCGACTCGCCGAAGATCGCGCCGCCCGCAGCTTGCTGTGGCAGCACAAGAACGAAGCGAGACATGCCAGACCCCTCCATCCGCAAGATCGTCATCGTCGGCGGCGGCACCGCCGGCTGGATGGCGGCCGCACCGCTGGCGCAGCGCTTTGCCGGTGCCACGAACGCCACAGGCACAGTGCGCTGCGAGGTGGTGCTGGTCGAGTCGCCCGACATCGGTACCGTCGGTGTCGGCGAGGCCACGCTGCCCACCATCCGCGCCTACAACCAGAGCCTGGGCCTGGACGGCGCCGACTTCGTCCAGCGCACGCAGGGCAGCTTCAAGCTGGGCATCGAGTTCCGCGACTGGGGCCGCGTGGGCCACCGCTTCTTCCACGGCTTTGGCGACTTCGGCCCGGCCATCCAGGGGTTGTCGCCCTGGCAGCACTGGCTGCGCTTGCAGCGCGAGGTGGACAAGTTGCCGAGCTACGAGGACTGGTCGACGGCCACGGCCATGGCCAAGGGCAACCGCTTCACGCCACCCGAGCCTGGCGCGCCGTCCGCGGCTAATGCCTACTCGTTCGCCTATCACTTCGATGCCGGCCTGTACGCCGCCTACCTGCGCGAGTACGCGATGGCGCGCGGTGCCCAGCGCGTGCAGGGCACCATCGTCGACGTAGAACTGCGGCCCGAGGACGGCTTCGTCGCCGCCGTGAAGTTGCAGGACGGCCGCCGTGTCGAGGGCGACCTCTTCATCGACTGTTCGGGTTTCCGTGCGCTGCTGATCGGTGGCGCGATGCAGAGCCCCTACGAGGACTGGAGTTCACTGCTGCCCTGTGACAGGCCCAGGCCGTGCCCAGCCAGCGCGTCGCGCCGCTGACGCCCTACACGCGCTCGACCGCCGAGGCGGCCGGCTGGCAGTGGCGCATCCCGCTGCAGCACCGCACCGGTAACGGCCACGTCTACTGCAGCCAGTTCATCAGTGACGACGAAGCCGCGAGCACGCTGCTGGCCGGGCTGGACAGCCCCGCGCTGGACACGCCGCGCCAACTGCGCTTCACGACCGGCCGGCGCAAGGCGGGTTGGGTCAAGAACGTCGTCGCCATCGGCCTGGCCAGCGGCTTCCTGGAGCCGCTGGAGTCCACCAGCATCCAACTCATCATGGACGGCGTCGGGCGCCTCATCCAGTTCTTTCCGGACAAGCACTTCAAGCCCCATCTGGCCGCTGAGTTCAACCGCCGCATGGCGGTGCAGTACGAGTCCATTCGCGACTTCATCGCGCTGCACTACAAGCTGACCGACCGGCGCGACAGTGAGTTGTGGCGCTATTGCGAGGCCATGCCCATCCCGGACACGCTGGCCCACCAGATCGAACTGTTCCGCGCCAGCGGCCGCGTGACCATCCTCGACCCCGACGGTTTTGCCGAGCCGTCGTGGGTGTCCCTCTTCCTGGGTCTCGGGCTGCGGCCCGAGAGCTACGACCCGTTCGTCGATCACATCGACACCGCCGCGCTGCTGCAGCACTTCGTGCGGCTGCGCCAGGCCATCACGCAGACCGTGGGCGCCATGCCCGACCACGGCGACTACATCGCCCGCCATGTGAAGGCGCCCCCAGCCTAGGAGATCCGGCGCACCAGAGACACGCAGATGAAGGGGCCGGCACACCCGCCGGCCGATCGGAGACAACAAGGAAGTTCACCCATGAAGTTCACTGACGGACAGTGGATGCTTCAGCCGGGCGTCGCCGCGCACTACGCGGCCGAGGCCTACGCTGTCGAAGTCCACGAAGACCGCCTCGTCGTGCTCGCCACGACCCGCCCCATCAAGCACCGTGGCGACACGCTGCAAGGTCCCACGCTGACCGTGACGCTCAGCTCACCGCTGCCCGGCGTCGTCCGCGTCAGCGTCGAGCACTACACGGCATCGACCGCGCCGCGCCTGCATATCCCCATGCCCGGCGCCGGCAAGCATCCCGTGCAGATCGTCGACGGCGACGCCAAGGCCACGCTGACCTCCGGCGCGATCTCGGTCGACGTCAAGAAGGGCGACGGCTGGGGCCTGACCTTCCGCGAAGGCGACCGCATCCTTACCAAGAGCGACTGGCGAGGCCTGGGCTATATCCAGTGGGGCACTAAGGGCAACCACGTGCACGAGCAGCTCACGCTGGCTGTCGGCGAAAACGTCTACGGCCTGGGCGAGCGCTTCACGCCCTGGGTCAAGAACGGCCAGATCGTCGAGAACATCAACAAGGACGGCGGTACGGCCTGTGAGCAGGCCTACAAGAACGTGCCGTTCTACCTGACCAACCGCGGCTACGGCGTGCTCGTCAACGAGGCCGGCCCGGTGTCCTTCGAAGTCGGTTCGGAGAAGGTCGCCCGCGTGCAGTTCAGCCGCGAGGGCGAGAGCCTCGATTACTGCGTCATTGCCGGTCCCGATCCCAAGGCTGTCTTGGCCCGATTGACAGCGCTGACAGGCCGTGCGCCGCTGCCACCGGCCTGGAGTTTCGGCCTGTGGATGACGACCTCGTTCACCACCCAGTACGACGAGGCGACAGCCACGCACTTCATCGATGAGATGAAGCGCCGCGACCTGCCGCTGGCCGTCTTCCATTTCGACTGCTTCTGGATGCGCGAGTTCCAGTGGTGCGACTTCGCCTGGGACCCGCGTGGCTTCCCCGAGCCCGAGGCCATGCTGGCGCGCCTGCACGCCAAGGGTCTGAAGATCAGCCTCTGGATCAACCCCTACGTGGCGCAGAGGTCGCCGCTGTTCGCTGAAGGCGTCCAGCACGGCTACTTCATCAAGCGCAAGGGCGGACCACAAGACGGCCTGACCTTCCAGACCGACCAGTGGCAGCCCGGCATGGCCATCGTGGACTTCACGCACCCGGCGGCCAAGGCCTGGTACCAGGGCCACCTGCGCCGCCTGCTGGCCCAGGGTGCGGACTGCTTCAAGACCGACTTCGGCGAGCGCATCCC
>JACPYV010000169.1 GCA_016195825.1 Burkholderiales bacterium
GGACGCGACCCCAGCCTTCGTCGGTGGCATCAGACCTGCCGGCCCCAATCCCGGCCACCAGAAGCAGCAGGAAGCCTTGTCGAAAGCCAAGCAGACGCTCGCTCTCGAAGTGGGCAAGCTGCGCGAGACATGCCCCATCCTGCTGGCGATGACGCCGCATGAGATGGTCACGGCGGTCCATGCGGACCGCGTGCTGCTCGGGCGCATCCTGTTCCCCATCTTGGCGCGGGCCTGGCGCGCCAACCGGGCGATTCACCGGGAAGCGCCAAGGTGGCCCCGCCCGGCCGCTGCTGCGCTCGGGGTGGGTTTCGTGGGCTGGCCTGACGTGGCACTCGCGAACAAGCTGAAGCACGTTGACGATGCAGGCATCTGGGCTTTCCGCATGTACGTGGACCGCGCCGCATCGTGGCGATATCCCGACACGACCAGCCCGGAGCGGTCCTGCGTTGAGCGCGTGCTTGAGGCCTTGCACGGCAAGAGCGTCGTGCCTGAGCTGATCACCCACCTCATGCGCGACCACGCCGTCTTCAGTGCCGCCCAGGCAGTGGACAAGCGCGCGGCAGCTCTTGCCATGAAGGCCGGGACGACGGCGCTGCCGCGCCTGGTACCGGTGCTCAACTGGATCTATGCCGGATGGGGCATCTACAACAGCATCTCCGAATTCGCCGAGAGCGAGAAGCGTCACTACTGCACGCTCGATCCACAGGATTGCCTGGCGACTGAAGCGCCTGACATCGCATCGTTGCTCGTGGACATCGAACTGCAGGTCGCCTTCGCGCTCATCTGAACCATGAGCACCAGCAGCGAGTTGCTCCACGAGGCAAAGGCATCGCTTTCAGGGCTGAAGCTGCGCGAGGACGTTGACGAGGCGATAGAACTTTTCGCGAAGGAAGAGGCTGCCGTCAGCGTGCCCGGCGTGGCTCTGCACCTCTCCCAACAACTGAGCCGCGTCGAGCGCATTCTTGGGCCGGGGCAGTCGATCCTCAAAGTGCTGTCGGCCGCCTTCCCCGAGGTCGATAACCTGCTGAGGGATCTGGAAACGGTCTACGCGCGCGGATGCGCCCCGGGTGCATCTCTTCCGGTACGCAAGCGTGCAATCACCGCACTGAACAAGATGCTGCCCAGGCTGGACAACCTCGTCACGAAAATCGAGGCCGATCTGAAGAAATCGTCAACGCGATCCAAGGTCAGCACTCGCGCATCGGTAGTGGACGAGGTGGTCAAGGGTTGCAAGGATTCGATGGCCGAGTTGCGCCAACAGATTCAGCTTCGCCGCAAGACGCTCACGTCGCTGTCGTCAGCAAAGTTCTCGAAAGGCATTGCAGTCGTGGCCCGTGCTCAGCGCAGGAAGGCTGTGATCACGCAGGTGATCACTTCCAGCGGCATGGTGGCGACAGCGGTGGGGCGAGCCTACAAGCGTCTGTCCCGGTTCGGCGACGTGGCAGGCATCGGCGAGGTTCTGCGCGACGATCTCATCGAGTCGATCAAGGACCATCCCATGAACGCACTGGTCAAGCTGATCGACACTGAAAGCCTGATGTACGCCCGGGCACTCGGATCGCTGGCGGCGGCCGGGGACAAGCCCGCCAACGCCAAGCTGCTGCTGAAGGTTGCCAAGGCGAAGGCGGGCATCGATGCGCTCAAGGGCGAGGACAGGCAGGTCGTGATGGGCTACTTCGGCAGGCTTCTCGGCATGCTGCCCGAGGAAGCCACCGGTGCATCACGGGCACTGGAGGCGCTGGGCTATCGGCGCGCCTTCGACGTACTGGCGGACTTGCCCGAGGAGATGCGAGCGGCCGCGGCTGGCATGTCGGTGGAGCACCTGCCAGGCCCCTTCTGGGCCAAGACGGCGACACGCCTGATGGCCGAGTTCGGAGATGGTGCCGTCATCCTGCGCGACGCAAGCGGCAATGGCGCCTATCTCCTCGTCCTCGGTGAATCCAAGGCAGGGTTGCCGCGCGAACTCTTCGACCAGATATTTCGCCGTTCGGACCCTCGTGCCGCGGGCGCCTTGCTTCACTACGTCACCGAGACCGGTGAATTCGCGAGCGTGATGCTCAAACCCTTGCCGGGCAACGCCACGCCCACGTACCTGTTCTCCCGCCCGTTCATCATGGACGAAGGGGAGGCGAAGGCCCTGCAAGAGATGGTGGATCAGGGCATGCTCGATGGCCGCGAGGTCCTGAAGCAGGACCTGCCCTTCACGCGCAAGGCCAACGAGGAATTCTCATGGCTGCTCTTCCGCAAGTCCGTCTTGATGCTCGAGAAGCTCGGCGTACTGAAGTAGCCGAGAAGACGCGCTTTCAGCGGGCTGCAAAGCAATACAAGAGCCCTCCCCCTCCGGTCGCCGCCAGCTCTGTCGGGCTGCAGCCGCGCGACAGGTGCGACGAGTTCCAGGAGGTCGCCGGTGCACTGTTGTCCAGGCCCGTGCGATCGCTGTGCCCCACCATGGCTGTGCCGCCCGACTCCTGGGTCCACCGGCGGCAAGTCATGTCCACGGCGCCCGGGTCGTACCGGCCGTCCGGCTGGGACCCCGTGAGAATGTCGTGCAGGTTCGGCGTCTGTCCCCGTCCCGGGATCGCGGCGCCAGTCTCCGTCAGCGCCGTGGCGCTGTTGAGGTTGTTTTGGCCGTGCAGTCCATCGATGCTTGCCGCGATCACCGCACCATTCGCGTTTTGCCAAGGCCCGGGCCCGATGCGATCGCGCGCATTCACGCCAGGCTGCCCAGCAGCCGGTTGGACACTGAGGTAGGCGCGCCACTCGCGGCGCCCGGCATCACGGCTCGCGGCCTCGGCCAAGCTTTGGCAATGGGCATCGGCTCCGACCAAGCCCCCCAGGTTGCCGCCGTGGCCCGGACTCGTACTCGTGACGAAGAACGTCATGCTTGCTCGCGGATCCGGACGGTCGCTGGCACAGGAGGACAGCGCGACCAAAGCAACCGCGGCCGCGAGCTTGGGCATAGGTTTGCGTGAGCTGCTGGACATGGGGCATTCCTCAGTCTGAAGTGTGGAATCAATGTAGCGAGCCGGCAGCTTCTCGCATCAATACGATTGCGGATCAGCTCTCGATCCTCACGGCACGATAGACTCGATCAACGCGCCCTGAGACCTTTCGTTCTCTGCGCGTCCCTGGTGTTTCAAGGTTGGAGCGCATTCGCACCGCTGGCTGCGCTGCTCCACCGCGTTAGCCTGAGCGAGCATGGTGAACGAACCCTCCCCCAGCGAGCGCCACTTCGACTTTCCATTTCGGACCCGCCCGGCCGGCTTGATCGAGGCCGTGGCTGTACTGCTGGCTCTGGCCGCGCGGTTGGCCTTGGCAGTGCTGCTGTGGTTCGTCTTTCTCCAAGCAGCCCTTGAAGTGCTGCCCCATGCACCAGCGGTGCTGGCCTATGCCCTGGGCGGCTGGCTGAACGCCGCGGCGGATACGTCCACGCCCCCCTACGCCGTGGTGACGGGGTTTGTCGCCATTTCCCTGCTGCGGCGCTGGCGTGCGCCGCGCCGCGTGTCGGGTACTGGTGAAGGCTGGCAGTGGTCCGATCGGGGTCGTTCTTTGGTGTCCTGGCAGGCAGCGGACGTCAGGTCAGTATTGCGGCTGCACCCCACCTTAGCCTGGCTGCTGACGGCTGTTCCATTCTGTCCACGGCGCTTTCGGCCAGTTTCAGGAGCGCTGCGTGGCTGGGTAGCGCTGCGCCTGCGAGGCCGTGGTCTCGTGTTGATGCCGGTCGAGCAGCCCGCTGCGCTGCGGGTGGCCCTGCGCACACCGACATACAGCAGCACGCGCGCCGCAAGCCCGACACGGTGGGCGGCCACACTGCGTTGGGCGGGCACGGGCGGCGGGCTGATGGTGCTGCTGGTGCCGCTTTGCGCAGTCGTCAACATCCTGCTCACGCCCGAAAGTCAGGCCTGGGTCAGCGAATGGCCCGCCCGGCTGGCCCTGCCCCGGTTGCGGCCTGGCGACTACCCCGAGTTGGTTCAGACAATGAGGCTGCGCGATACCGTCGCGGCGGGTAACCCGGCGGTGGTACGGGCGATGCTGGCGACGCTGGACGATCCGAACTTCCGTATCGCTCCCAGCATGCTGCGCTGGCGCGAATGCGTGAGGCCGCTGTCCGAGTTGGCGGAACTCGACAAGCCGCCGAAAAGCATCTCGCAGGCCCAGCGCGCTGCTTTCTCGACCGAATTGCAGGCCGTGTTGAGGCCGTTCGAGCAGCGCGCCCAACTTGGGCGCTTGCCGCTGCCGGACAGCATCGAACACACCGTAGGACTGGCCCGGGACGGCAACCTGCTGCCGGAATGCCAGGAACACCCGCTGCCTTACTGGCGAGGCGAATGGTCGGCACGTGGTCTGTGGTCCAAGGATGAGGGTGGCGAGCTCCTGAAGCCCGGCTGGTACGCCATGAGCACGTTGGGAGTCGCGGTCGCCGTGAGGCTGACCCTGGCGGCAGGGCAACTGGAAGCGCACGAGCGCCACGGCTTCTTCGATCAACCCCTGCTGATGCTGGCCTTGGACGACTTGCGCTGGCAACGTTCGCGCGAAGAAAAGTCGCGCAATCCGGCGCTCGAGTCGCAACTCCATGAGGTGATCGCGACCTTGTCCAAGGGTGAGATCAGTGACCTGAAGGCGATCGACAGTGTGAACCGCTCGGTGGCTTACCTGGCTGCTGCCGCAGGCGAGTCGGCCCTGATGCGCCGTGCCGTCGAGGAAGCTGGGGTGCGGGCGACGCAGAGCGTCACGGTCGCCGGCTCGACCCTGTTGCACGCTGCCGCGGCAGCCGGAAGCGCGGATGACGTCGACTGGCTAGTCAGGCGCGGTGCGCAGGTGAATGCCGCAGACATCGAAGGCCGCACGCCGCTTCACCTGGCGGCCACGCCCGCCACCGCGCGCCGGCTGCGCGAGCTCGGTGCGGCAACAGATGCGCTCGACTTCCAGGGCCGCGTGCCTCTGCCGCCCCCGGAGCCGGCGGCGAGCGGGGCGGCGGCGCGCTGAACGTGCTGCCGCATTTGCGCCACAATGATTTGGCCTGCGGGAGGGGCCGCGCCGGGCCTGTTGTGCACGACGACCGAATGCAAGAACAAACCGATCTCGAAGAGTTCTGGGACGATCTGCTCGCTTTCATCGAGGAACGGCGTGTTGTGCCCATCGTCGGCGCCGACTTGGCCACCATGCCCGACGGCATGCCGCTGCGCGAGCACCTGGCACTGCGGCTGGCCGAGCGGCTTCGCGTCAACGACGACACGCCGGCACCGCACAGCCTGAACGACGTCGTCTGTGCCTACGTGTCTCGGCGAGGCCGGCGAGAAGACGTCTTTCCGCGGCTGCGCACGCTGGCCAAGGAGGTGGTAGCCGAGCCGCCGCCGGCGCTGGTCAGCCTGGCCCGCATCAGCGACTTCAACCTGTTTGTCACGCTGGGTTTCGACAGCCTGCTGGTGGACGCGCTGAACCGCGAACGCTTCGGGTCCGAGCCCCGCACCCAGCACATCGGCTACTCGCCGCAACGCCCGGCCGATCTGCCGGCGCCGCAAGAGGCGCTGGTGGACCCGGTGGTGTATGCGCTGCTGGGTCGTGTCTCGGCGGCGCCCGACTATGTGATCACCGACGAGGACCTGCTGGAATTCCTGTCAGCACTGCAGTCCGATTCGCGCCGCCCCAACCTGCTGTTCGACGCCCTGCAGTCCAGCCATCTCCTGATGATCGGCTGCAACTTTCCCGATTGGCTGGCGCGCTTTTTCATCCGCATCACCAAGAACCGGCCGTTGTCGGTTCAACGCAGCGAGGCGGAGTTCGTCGTGGAAGAGCGCCTGACCGACGACCGTTCGCTGGTCGTCTTCCTCGAACACTTCAGCTACGGCACGCGCATTGTGCCGATGGCACCGACGACCTTCGTCGCCGAGCTGGAACGGCGCTGGCTGGCGCGGCGCCGGCCAGGCCCCGCGGCGCCGGCCATCACCGGGCGTGAGCCGGAAGCGGACGCGCCTCACTCCCCCATCTTCCTCAGCTACGCGCGCGACGACAGCGAGGCCGCCGAGCGGCTGTACCGCCGCCTCGACGCCCTTGGGCTGGACGTCTGGTACGACCGCGACCGATTGGAAAGCGGGGATGCATACGAGCAGAAGATCCGCCGCCAGGTGCGGTCCTGCGCCTTCTTCGTGGCTTTGATCTCGCGCCGCGCCGAGCAGCGTGAAGAGGGCTTCTTCCGGCGCGAATGGCGCCAGGCCGAGGAACGCATGCGCGGGATCGCCGACCACGTGCCCTTCGTGCTGCCGGTGGCGGTGGACGACGTCAATACTCGCGGCGACGGCATCCCGGAGCCGTTCCGTAAATTGCATTGGGCGCGGCTGGAAGGCGGAGTGGCCACCCCCGAATTCGAAACCCGCATCGTGCAACTGGTACGCGAGCACAGCAAACGCCGACGCGGCCTGGCCTGACATGCAAGGAGCGGCAGCCCAGGTCGACGCCGAGCACCCCTGGCCAGGGCTGACGTCGTTCAACGAAGCCGCACAGGCCTACTTCCACGGCCGCGATGCTGAAATCCGCGAGCTGCAGCGGCTCGTCCAGCGCGCGCCGCTGACGGTGCTGTTCGGCCAGTCGGGGCTGGGCAAGTCGTCCCTGCTGCAGGCCGGGCTGCTGCCGGTGCTGCGCCAGCAGGACTTCATGCCGGTACTGGTGCGGCTGGACTTCAGCGACTCCGCGCAGCCACTGGCCATGCAGCTGCGCGAGAGCATCCGCCAGGCCTGCGCCGAGCATGGCGCCGAGCTGCAGGCCGACGATCAGGCCACGTCGCTTTGGGGTTTCCTGCGCGCGCGCCACGCCGACATCTGGAGCCCCCGCAACCGCCTGCTGACGCCCGTGCTGGTCATCGACCAATTCGAAGAGCTGTTCACGCTGGGCCAGCGCAGTGCCGACAGCGCACGGCGCTGCGCGGCGTTCCTAGATGAGCTGGCCGACTTGGTGGAGCAGCGCATGCCGCAGGAGCTGGCCCAGCGCATTGAGGCCGATCCGTCACTTGCCGAGGCCTTCACTGTGCAGCGGCCTGTGAAGCTGGTGTTCTCGTTTCGGGAAGACCACCTGCCCGACTTTGAAGGCCTGCGGCTGCTGATGCCCTCGGTGATGTTCAACCGGATGCGGCTGACGCGCATGGACGCGGCCCAGGCGCGCGCTGCCATCCTCAAGTCCGGACGCCAGTTGGTCAGCGAAGCCGTCGCCGAGCGCATCATTCGTTTCGTTGCGCGGGCCCATGGCAGTGGGGCGCGCACACTGCTGCCTGGTGCCAGCACCGACAGCCTGGGGCACGACGAGGTCGAGCCCGCGCTGCTGTCGGTGGTGTGCCGCGAGCTGAACAACCGGCGCATCGAGGCGGGCCTGCCGCAGCTCACCACCGAACTGCTGGACAGCGGCGCGCCCGAGCAGATCATCAGCGAGTTTTACGAACGCAGCTTCGACGGCCTCGCGGCGCCAGTGCGCGACTGGGTCGAGGACCACCTACTCACCAGCGGCGGCTTTCGCAACAGCGAGGCGCTGGAGGATGCCGAGCGCCGGCCTGGCGTGTCGGCCGATGCGATCGACGAACTGGTGCGGCGACGCCTGCTGCGCCGGGAGGACCGTTTCGGCGTGATGCGCGTGGAACTCACGCACGACATGCTCACCAGCGTGGCGCGCGCCAGCCGCGACAGGCGCACCCAGCAGCGCGAGGCTGCGGCCACCGCTGCACGCGAGGCGGCGCGCCGGCGGCGCCTGCGCTGGCTGATCGCCGGCAGTACGCTGGCCGGTGCCGCGGCATTCGGCCTGGCGCTGGTGTTCTACGTACTGCTGCAGAACACACGCAAGGAGCAGGACAAGGCCCTGCGCACCCAGGGCCAGCTGCTGCTGGCACAGGCTGCGGCGGGACTGGAGCGCGGCATTCCCGGCGAGCCTGGCGCTTACCTGGCTCAGGCCCTACGCCGCGCGCCCGGGGATCCGGCCATCGTGGCGCGGGCGGTGACCTTGTTGTCCGGCCAGCGCGTGGCACCGCGCCTGATCCGGCAGGAACCCGCCAGCACCCGGCTGCCCGGCCCGACGGGCCTGGCCTGGACGCAAGAAGGGCAACTGGAACTGTTCAGCGCCGACGACGCCGTTCAGCTCGACATCGAAGCCGACAAGTCCGAGCGCCTGGGATTCGTGGGGACGGGCGAGATGCACGAGAACTGGGGCGGTCTGCGCGTCTGGTTCGGCCTTGGCGATCCGTCCGCCGGCGCAGCGTCGGGCGACGAGCGCCGCATCGTCGCCTACAACCCACGCAATGGCGTGGCCGTCTGGCGGGGCCGCGAAGGACGGTTGATCCCCTACAGCACCGTGAGCTGGCTCAACATGCGGCTGAGCCATCCCTTGCGGGTGCCGCCGGGCGCCCAGCAGGTGATCATGCCGACACAGCTCGGCTGGCTGGCCTATGTCGACGTGGTGCGTGGCCTCACGGTCGAGACGTCCGATGCAAACAAGCAATATGCGCAACGCACGATCGAGGTGCCCCGGGGCGCAAACTGGCAGCCGACGGCACTGTCGGACGATGGCCGCGTCGTGCTGCTGGATGGCGGTAACAGCCAGTGGCATGTGGCCATCTGGCAAGGCGCTCGCTACAGCACAGCGCCGCTGGGCCGCCTCAGCCTGCCGCCGCTCCTCGCCAGGGATGGCCATGCGATTGTCGGCGTTCGAGACAACGACCTGCTGTTCGCCGGGGTCGACGACAAGGCTTCGCCTGTGTGGCGACTGCTGTTGCACCATCCGCTGCCGGTGCTGAGTTTTGAAGCGGATGCGGAATTCAGGTTCGTGGCCACGGGTTCGCTGGATCGCGCGGCGCGCTTGATCGACACCGCCAAGGCGGCGCTGGTGGGGGCACCGATGCCGCACCATGGCGCGGTGAGCGTGGTGCACCTGTCGGACGACGGCAAGTACGTCACCACGGGCGCACGCGACGGCGGCGCCCGGGTGTGGCGCGCCGGTGCCGAACAACCTCTGGCCGAACCGGCCGTGCATGCCGCGGCAATGGTCGACGTGGCCTTCGACTTGAAAGGCGCGCGCCTGGCAACGCTGGGTGCGGACGGCCTGCTGTCGGTGTGGCAACTGGACCTTCAGCCGCCAGGGCAGGCCATCGTCACCGCGGCGCCAGTGCGCGTTCTGGAGCCCTCTCCCGACGGATCAAAGCTGGCCGCGGCACTGGCCGATGGCTCGGTGGCCCTCTGGACGGCGGACCGTAGCGCAACCACCGGGCTGCGGCCCTTGTGGCAGTCGCCCGCGACCAAGGCCGCCGGCACGGCGCTGGCGTTCGACGCCGCCGGCCGCATGCTGGCGCTGGGCCGCGACGACGGCAGCGTGGCCAGTTTCACGACGGCCGATGGCGCGCCCGGGCCGAAGCTGGCCGCGGGCACCGCCGCCGTTCGCCGCATCGCCTACTCGCCTGATGCCACGCTGCTGGCCACGGCCGCTGGCCGTGCCGTGAAGCTCTGGCGGCTGCCGTCGGCGCAACTGCAGCGGCTGGAGATGACGCATGAGCGCCCGGTCGAGCTATTGCACTTCAGTCCCGATGGGCGGCGCCTGGCGACGGGTGTGTCGCCACCGCCGTCGGGAGGGGGCTGGGAAGTGCATGTCTGGGACAGTGAATCCTCCGTGGAGCTTCCCCCAGCCCGCAAGCTGGCCGAGGGTGAGCGTGTCGGCCATCTGGCCTGGCCCGCCGGTGCGGCCGAGCCGGTCGTGCTGGGCGGCAGCTGGGAGGGGCTGAAGCCATGGTCTGGCGCCGAGAGCCGCGACGGCCGCCTGCTGTTCGGCGGCGGCGCCGACGGCGCGGCCCTGGTGCTGGACCGCGTGGCCGGTCAGCGCCTGGGTGTGCCGATGCGACACGACAACGCCGTGCTCGGCGCCAGCTTCAGCGCCGACAACCGCTGGCTGGTGTCGCGCGCGGCCGACGGCAGGGTGCGGGTGTGGGACGTGCGCAGTGGCACCGCCGTGGCCGACTCGATGCCCGCCGACACCGAATTGCCGGCCTGGCTGGTGGACGGTGGCCGTTCGCTGGTGCTGGTGGACAGCAGCGGCACGCTGCGCCGGATCGAACTGGGGCTGGACTTCCCGTTGCCACAGCCGGACTGGCTGCCGCGCCTACTGGAGGCGGCCGCTGGCGCAGAACTCGACGAACGGCAGGCTATCGTCCCGATACCGCAAAGGTTGCGGCGCCTGCAGGACTTGCGCACCGAACTACAGGTGCAGCCGGCTGGCTGGTGGCGAGATTGGGGATTGGCGGCGCTGGCACGCCTCGTACAGGCGCCGGCACCACCCTCCCCGCTCCCGGCACCCGAGAAAGGAGCATCCCGATGAGACCGCAGCAGTGCCGCCAACGCGGCTTCACGCTGGCCGAAATGATGTTCGTCGTGCTCATCATCGGCGTGCTGGCGTCGGTGTCGTTCCCCTCTTATCAGGAGTACGTTCGCCGCAGCAAGGTGGCCGAGGGCTTCGTGCTGTCAGGTCCCGTGCGGCACGCGGTCACCGAGTACTACGACCGCTGGGGTCGGCTGCCCGCCGACAACGCGGCCGCCGGCTTGCCGGCGCCGGAGCACTTTGCCGGCCGTTATGTGGCGGCCATTACCGTGGCTGGCGGCGCGGTGCAGGTCGCTTACCGTGAGGACGTTGCGGCACCAGGCGCTGGAGCAGCGGACGCACGCCTGAACCTGAGGCCGGCGGTGAGCCAGACACTGCCGACCGCCCCTCTGGTGTGGGACTGCGACGGTCGCGAAACGCGCCCGGGCTATGTGGTCAGTGGCGCCTCTGCACCCGCCCTTCCCCGCATAGCGCTGACGGGGATCTGCAAGTGAGCGCCCCTATTGCACGAGAGATCGAGGCCCTGCTGACCTGCGGCGTCGTGGCCGTTCTGCTGGCGATGACGACCGCGCTGGGCGGGCGGCTCATGGTCTCGAGCGGCTTGAGCGAGGTCTCCACCCGCGCGCGCGCAGCGCAGCTCGCCGACGTCGAACACTTCGCACTGACCGGCCAGTGGTCCTCCTCCGGCGAAGCGCTGAGCGGGCCATCAGCCAGTGAGTCAGCTCGGGACCGCCAAAGCGAGATGACGCAGCTCGGCGTGGCTTTTCGTGCGCCGATGCTGCGATCGGCCCTGGAGCTTCCTGCTGCGGGGAGTGGCAATGCGTCGACCTGGTCGGCTCTGGGGAAGGTGGGAGGACAGAACAGCAAACCCAACGCGGTGCGAAGCGGCGTCGTTGACGGGACCATCGTGGTCGTGGGCCGGTTTGGCCAGGCCGGGTCGACGTTCAGCTCGCTGGTCCGGCCTGCGGTTCAGCGCAACGATGCCCCCATGGTGGCCGCCTGGGTGTGCGGCAAGGCCGCGCCAGGGCCCGCCTGGGTGACGGCTGCACTGCCGCCGGGTGCGGACAGCTGGAACGATCTACGCACCTACTACTGGTGCCCTTCCGAGGCCCTGCAATGAAGCGCAAGCACCTGCCCGAACTCGCGCAGCTCTTTGCCCAGTTCGCCGCCTGCGGCGACGGAGCCGGCACTGCCGCTGCAGTGGCCGAGGCCATGGCCGTCGACACCTCCCTGGGGGCAGGCAGCCCTGTGCGCGAACTCGCGGCTTTGCTGGCTGTGGGTGCCACCTTGCCGGACGCGATGGCCGAGATGCCGGCGACCTTTGGCGCGTCAACGGTCACCCTGGTGCGCAACGCCATGGCGCAAGGCCAAGGTGTTGCCGCCTTCGAGCTGCTGGCTGCCGACTATCGATCGCTCGATCGCCAGCAGCGCGAAGCCTGGAGCGGCTTGACCTATCCCATGCTTCTGCTGCTCGGTGTCGTGCTGCTGCTGCTCGAGTCGGCCGTTTTCATCATGCCGGCCTACAGCGAGTACTTCGCCTCGTTCGGCGGCAAGCTACCGGCGCTGACCCGTTTCATGATCGGGGCCCTCCCAGCGCTCGCCACGCTGATGGGGGCCTTGGCTGTCGGCATGATGTTGCTTTTTCTGCCGCGCACCGGTCCGCCCGCGGCTGCACGGGTGGCGATCGAACGCATCTTGCATCGCCTGGGCGGCGTGCGCCGCTATCACCAGCATGCCGCCGAGCCAAGGCTGGTGCAGGCCATCGCGGTGGCCGTGGGCGCAGGGTTGCCGCTGCACGAGGTGGTGGCACATCTGAGTGCCACCTCAAGCGGTCTGGAGGCCCGGCTGCTGGGCGGGCTTCAGTCTCAACTCGTCGCCGGCCTGCCGTTTGGCGCAGCCTGCCAGGCCGTGCCGGGTCTGTCGCGCCGGATGGGGGCGATGGCCACCATCGCCGAGGGCTCGGGGCGGCTCGCCGACTCACTGTCGCGCATGGGCAGCCTGCTCGCCGAGCAAGGCATCGAGCAACGCGCACGCTGGCGTCGGCGCGTGGCCGTCTCCTGCTACGTGTTCACAGCGGTGGTTGTCGCCCTGTGCGTCATTTCGCTGTACCTCCCGGTCTTCATGCTGGGAGGCACCTGATGGACCCTGGAAGCACCCCAGACACCATGCTGACCCATACCTACCGGCGCTCTCGTGGCTTCACACTGATCGAGTTGATGATCGTCGTTGCCATCCTCGGGATCATGGCCACGATGGCGATACCCACATTCCTGGACCGCGTGGTGCGCGCCCAGGTCAGCGAAGGCGTGGAGCTGAGCAGCTTCGTGCGCCAGTCCGTGCAGGAGAGCTGGCGGCGCAATGGCCGCATGCCGCCCAACAACGGGGCCGCAGGGCTGCCGCCGGCCGACTTGATCGTGGGCAACTATGTGAGCCGCGTGGAGGTCGAGGACGGTGCGGTGACGATCACGTACGGCCAGCGTTCCAACAGATTTCTCTCAGGCAAGCGGCTGACGCTGCGTCCAGCCGTGGTCGATGTGCATCCGGCGGTGCCGATCGCCTGGGTCTGTGGCCGAGCATCGACACCGGAGCGCATGCAGGCGCGTGGCACGGATCACACGGACCTGCAGCCTGCTTTCCTGCCAATCGACTGCCGGAGCCAGTGAACTAGGCGACGCTGGTGAATGCGCGCCGCGAGTACCAGGTCAGCGTCTCGCCGAGCAGCCGTGCCTCGATGGTGGCAGCCAGCGCCGCCAGCTCCTGCGAGCTGCTCGCCTGTGCCACCTGGTTCACCTGGGCCTGCAGGAACTCGTGCATCTCGTGGAAGGTGGAGGCACGCGCTTCCAGATCGAAGGCGCTGGCCAGGGAGATGGCGCCGACCGCCAGCACGGGCAGCGCGACCGCACACACACCGAACACAGCGGCGATGACTTCGCTCGTATGACTTGGGAAGAGGCCGAAATCGGACTTGAGGGAGAAGGCGAGCTTCAGTGCGACAGCCGCGATCGCCAGAAACGACTCTCGCGCCAGTTGCAGCACGGTCAAGGTACGCAGCATCGGCGCCAGCGAGCGGGGGAAAGGCAGCGACTGCAGAGTCTGCAAGGCACCCGGGATCCCGTCCAGAGCCAGTACCGAGCGCCCGACCTCAGCGCATAGGCGGGTCAGCGCCCAGCCCGTCGTGCCGCCACGGTGATGCAGCCGCAGGTGGGTCCACAAGCCATAGCCCAGCAGCCCCAGCTCCACAACAACGAGACACGCGATCCAGCCAATGTGGTGGGCCTTCAATGCGCCGCCAGCGACGAATGTGGCGAACACATGGGTGCCAACGATCACCGCGGCAGCCGTCGTGAAACGACCGCGCAGCCGGCCCGCATGCACGCTGGTGTTCTCCTTCAACCGCTCGGCATAGTCCCGGACCGTGGGCAGGCCGGCGGTGGCGCTCAGCGGCGGAATGGTCGCCAGCGCTGCCGGCAACCCGGGCGCGCTGAAACGCTCCTGCCGATGCCACTTGACGGTCAGCGCAGGCAAGCCCTGCGCGTCCTGCCCAATCACCAGCTCCAGCACCGGCACACCGCGCACGGCGGCACGCTCGAGCAGTTGCTGCGTGCCACCAGTCTTGCCTGGTGCGCTGTTGGCACGCAGACAGATCAGCAGGTCCGATTCGCCCAGGATGCGCAGGTTGGTCTCTTCGAAGCGCTCTGCACGTGAGCCCCCGCCGCCGACGACAGCCTCCTCGACCACGTGAGTCGAGCCGAACAACGCCTCGGCGCGCTCGCGCTCGTGGGGGAGGAAGTCCGGCCCCTGTGACCCCTCGGCACGAAGGAATTCGGCACGCGCCTGCGGCAGGAACAGGCGCTGCGGCCACTGAAGCTGCTGCAACGATTCGGTGAAGAGCGTGTCTGCACCTATCGCCAACTGTGACAGCCCGACAATGAAATGCTGCGAGCTCAGCGCAAGCGCGTCCGGCAGGCGCTCCAGCTCACGCTGCAGTGCAGCCCTCAGTTCGGCCGACCAAGCCCTCGACTCGACGGAGTCAGCGCGTGACGCGTCTGCGAGCGCACGCGAACCAGAAAACCCTACATGTACCGCCAGCGGCAGAGGTGGCGGAAACGAGTGACTGACGTCGGTAGCCTCATGTCTGGACATCTGCGCATCGCAAATTTTGACTCGGCAGCGATCATTACATGCAGGATCGATGGGCACGGGCTTCCGCGGCCGACCGGCGGCTCCGAGGCAGATATTCTGTCGGGTCAGCGCTCAGCGGTGCTCTGAGTCGCCGTCGCTTGAGTGAGATGGTGGAGCGGGGATCGATGGGTGTGGCGCGCATGGGATTGCTTTCCATGCCCCACGAACACGCCTGCGCTGACGCGGAACTGCGCCCGGATCAGCTTGAGCGCGTCACGCGCGCAACGCTGCCGCAACACGGCCTCAGACAGTTCTGGTGAATCTTCATGGGCAAGGGCGGCCGAGTCGACATCCAGCCGGTCAATCCACGCCGTGATGCAGGCCTCGACGATCTGCCCTGAGGTCGTGTCATCCGAGGTCGTGCCATCCGCATGCTGCGGATCGGCCCACAGCGATAGCAACCCCTTGACCGGGAAACCCAGCAATGCTGGCTCCAGGCGAGTCAGCATGTCATCCAGCGGCTCGCGCCGTCGGGGAACTTTTCGGAACAACAGGCTGTGATGCATGACCTGCCCCTTGCTGTTCGTGAAACGGGGGCCTGCCCGCCCCCTCCCTCCAAACTGCCACACCACTTTATCAATTCGATGACGGCGACGGTCAATCAGCCGCCGCGGACTTGAACTGCCCCCCCGAAGTTTTCGCGCAGGCGTATGCACGCGCCATGCGCACGGCGCTGGAGCAGCGCCACGAGCGTCCGCCGCGGTGGGTTGCCGCCAAATCCATCGCCAGCAAGATCATCCGCACGCCACAGACGCTACGCACCTGCGTACGCCAGCCTGGCGTGGAGATCGGCCAACTGGCATCGTCAATGCGCTGCTCAGGCCGAGACCAGATGCCTTGAACCACCAGGCCGCCGCGATTTGCCGGGGCGTTCACTCCGGATCGTCGGCGCATTGCCTGGCGCGGACTGCGCAACCGGCGTCAGCGATACAACTGCGCAGGAAGGTCGTGGCGCGACATCCGGGCTCGGGGATCAGGGCTTGGGAGCGGGTGCTGCAGGTTCCTTCTCCAACTGCGCCAGCAGCGCTGCGCCGAAGGTCAGGAGCACGAAACTCAGCACGAAGGAAGCTGCGAGCAACTGACGGACCATGTTCACGGACTCGCTGGTCCACACCCTCTCAGGGTCGTAGAGGCCGTCACGCAGCAGGTCCAGGCTGGTGGCGCTCCCGATGTCGCCCATCCCAGGGCGCAACTCGGTGCCGACGACCGTTCGGATGATCTCGACACGCCCTCCCCGGTCGATGGCGTCCTGGACCACAAACCGGCCGTATGCCCAGAGATAGGCGCCGACGCCGAGCGCACCCAGCACCAGCAGCGCGATTCCAGCGATTCGCGCGCCCCGCCGTCGCGCCTTCTGTCGAGAAACCTTGCTGTCTTCGGCATCACGCCCGGCGGGGCCGACGAAGAATGAAATGAGGATGGCGATCGCGCAGAACAGCGCCGCGACCTTGCCTGACGATGACGGCCACGGCGGCTCGAGGTCCGCAATCCACAGGCCCAGGGGGCCAGCACCGGCAGCGACGGCCGCAGCGCCCCACAACGACTTGAAGGACGCGAAGAAGTCGGCGATCTTCATTGGCCCGAGGCGCCCACCGGCGTCAGACGCTTCTGCGTGGGGTCAGACAAGACGAGCACGAGCTCCTCGTAGACCTCGGTGTTGCGGTCAGCCGACTGGACTCGGAAGACATAACGGCCGATCTGCAGGCGCTCGCGTGCGGTGTACGACGACCACTCGGTGGAGCGCAGCCTGTGCTTCTGGTTGCTCATGTAGTGCAGCCGGGCATCTGGCAACGACGTCGAGATGTCCGTCGCGACAAGGAGGCTGCTGGGTGGCTGGGTGTTGAGGATCATCGCAGCGGATTGCGCGCTCTCCTTGGCTCGCGCCACCGTCTCGTCGTCCAGCGCGCCAGCCGAGGTCTTGCCCGCGACGGCCAGCGCCAGCGTGAGGTCTGCAAGCGCTTCGTTGCGTGCTTCTCTCGCCATCCGGAGAACTTCCACCTGGACCGGATCAGGCTGCGCGGATCGAGTCTGCGCCCCTGCGACGCTTTCGGCGATCTGCTTGTCGAGCGACTGGATTTCGCGTGCGAGCTGTTCTGCCCGCGCGTCGCGTCCTGGGCCCGCGACGGGCACCACGACCATCTCGCCATCGTCACGCTTCAGGACGATCTTGCCTTCTGCAGGCTGTGCGCCCGCTTGCGTCGCGCAAAGCACGAATAAAACAGCGGGCGTGATCCAGTACTTCATCGGCAATCACCTTTCATTTCGCGGCCCTGTCGTCCGCCACCTGAGGCGACTTCACGACGAAGAGCGGCCTCGCGGCTTCTGACTGCGGCACCGTGACGGAGATCTCCTGGCTGCGACCGAGCGCCTTCATCTCCGGGATCTGCGCCAGGTAGGCGTCCGCCTTGCTCTTGACGGCGGCGAACCAGTCCTGGACGGTGATGGCCTGATCCGCGGCGCCCGGCTTCAGGTCGCGCGCCTTCAGGGCATCCGACAGCGAACACTGGTTCGCAAGCGGCAGCACACTCATGGTGGCAGAGATCGTGCGCATCTTGAAACCCGGCTCGTGCAAGGGGTCCAGGCCGAACCCCGGCTGTTGGTTCGTGATGGTGTTCATGCCCGTCCAGTGCCACGCGTACTGGCCAGGCGCTGCGGACTGCACCAGCGTCAAGCCGGGCGACGAGGGCAGCTTGACCGGCTTCATCTGCGCGCCGCCGTGGCGGTTTTGACAGGTATCGAAGATCACCACGGCTGTACGGTCCAGCGAGCCTTGGGGATTGCGGCCAAGAAACGCCTGCACCGCCTCGACCACGGCGCGATAGGACATCCAGGTCGCGATGTCGTCCGCTACGGCGTCTGCGGGCAGGAAGTAGGGCTGGCCGTCGGGACCGAGAAATCCATGGGCGGCGATATAGACCACCAACTGCGCACGGCCATGCTTCTCGTAGGTTCTCTCGGCAGAAGCGATGGCGTCCGAAAGAGCCTGCTGAATTCTGGCGCGCCTCACGGGCTCGCCGGTGCCGCCGCCGCCGAAGCCCATCACGCGCACGACGTTCATCGGGTCCGTGCCGCCCTCGGGCAGTTGGTTGACGGGCAGGATGTCAGTGATCGTCGTGCCGGAGTACATCTGCGGTCCGGCCTCATCGCCGGCGCGTCCAAACAGGCCGGCGAACAGGTTGGCACCGATGAAATGCGCGGGCGTCGAAAAGACACCGGCATTGGCTCCGTAGCCGCTCACCCCGATGAAGAGCGCCGCGGTCGGCGTCGACAGGGCGAGGCCCCTGATCCGGCACTCCGGCATGTTGCTGTACACGTAAGGCGCCGGACCCACAGTCTCCGTGTGCTCGTAGTGCACGCATGAGACCAGCGCAGGGATGACCGCCAGGGACGCCAGGCAAGCCCATCGTCGTGCCCGACGACTCCGTGAGCCGTACTTTCTGACCGATGGATCCATAGAACCGGCGCAAGCCACCGGCTGAAGGGCGACGCCCGAAGGAGTCCCTTGCACCGATTCCATGGCCGCGCTTGCTTTGATGATTGAAGGCAGCAATGCAGACCCTCCCCTGTGCGGCGACTCTGCCCCCAGTCGAGGGCCTCCGCAAGCCCCAAGAATCCGGCGCCTTGGTGACGCTTCGGTTGATAGGCTTGCTGATCCCTGGCACCTGTCCGAGCACGCGCTGCCGTCAAGAGCCGCCGTCGTGCGCAATGAACCGTGCGGCACAGTGTTCTTGTTGCGGGGGTGAACGCGCGCACTGACGCGGATGCTGGCGTCGTCGACATTGAGGCGCCGACGTCGCCCGACCCGGTGACGCACAAGCATTGCGGGACCTCAGTGGCCGAAAGGAAGATGCGCTCCGTCCGGGTGCGGACCAACCGGTCGAATGGCTGCTGGAACTGTATATTTACACAGCAATTCGCCCGTGCAACCTCTGTTCACCGCCAGTGCCGGCCCGCCTAGTCAATTCCTGAGAGTTTTTTAGTTGCACATACATTCTCAGGAATGCAAAATAAGCCATCTTTCCGGAGGAACGAAATGCCTGAAGTTCAAACGCATCCCCCGATCAAAGACCTGGGCACCATCGACGCGGCGCGCAAGGTGCTGCGCGCGTTCTTCAACATCGCCAAGGCTTGGCAGCTGGCGCCCGGTGAACAAGAGGTGCTGCTGGGTGTGAGCCAGCCGACGTGCTACAGGTGGCGCAACGAGCAGATCGCCTCGGCCTTGTCGGGTGACACCCTTGAGCGCCTGGGCTACATCCTGAACATCTACGCAGCCCTTCAGATCCTCCTGCCAGTCCAGGAGCGCGCGGACAGCTGGGTCCGCCAGCCCAACACGGCGCCGCTGTTCGGCGGCGAGCCGGCGCTCAAGCGAATGCTGGGCGGACGGGTAGGCGACTTGAAGGTCGTTGCCGACTACCTCGACGCGATGCGAGGCGGCGAGTTCGCATGAGCGAGTTGGTTGCGGCCCGTCCGTCCTGGAATCCCTGCTACCGCCTGATCCCGAGTCGCTTCCCGCCCATTTCGGTGTTTGAAAAAGTCGCTTCCGCGGAAGACTTCGACACGCTGTATGCGGTGCAGGCACTGGTCAACCCACGCATCCGCCAGGAGCTGGGACAGATCGACTTGGTGCGCGCTGCAGACCGGGTGTATGGCCCCGGCAGCTCGCCGGTGATGGCAGCGTTTTGCCATCTGAATCCAGAAGGGTCCCGTTTCAGCGACGGCACCTGGGGCGTGTACTACGGCGCGCAGACCCTGGAGACGGCCGTGGCTGAGGTCACGTATCACCGAACCAAGTTCCTGCAGGCGACCGCGCAACCCGCGATCGACGTCGATCTGCGATGCTATGTGGCGACGGTCCTGGCGCCCCTGCTCGATGTGCGCGAGGTGCCCGAAATCCATGACCCGGACAGCTACGTGGCCTCCAGACAACTGGCCAAGGTCCAGCGAGGGCACGATCTGCCTGGGCTGTTGTATCGCTCCGTCCGGGACCCAGAGCATGAGTGCGTGGCGATCTTCAAGCCGCATGCCCTGCGAGTGCCGGTGACGCAAGGTCCGCACGTGACGCTGTGCTGGGACGGACAGCGAATCAAGGCCTGGTATCGCAAGTCGGACGCGCATTCAGTTTGAATCTGTATGCGGTCAATTACCTGCGTCCTTGAGCCGCCACGGTTGAGCTGACAGTCATCGTTCCCACCTAACAAGTGAACTGACCCCCGGAAATTGGACAGCCAGTGTCTATGCCCGGGCGATGGTCTGCAAGGGGGCTGAGCAAGTGTTGGCGACGCCTTTGCAGGGTTGCTGCCGCTCGCCAGTCCAGCCTCGGCGGTCAGCTTTAGGGGGGCAGAAGCTGGCACTCATGAACGGCTCTGCTGTGCGCCAAGCTACGCGGCTGCCCCGCAGAACTCCGGCAGCTCGCGGGAATTTCCACCGTTGCGCCAGGCTTCACCGGCTGGCAGAGTCGCCACCGATGAACGCCGCTTTCCACATGAATTTAATGACTGTGATTTCCGGCATGCCAGGGAATTTTTCCTTCCGTGACAAGGCTTTGCCGTGAATCGAGGAGGCTTGGTTAAGCAGCGGCTGCCGGAGTTATGCGGCATGACGTGCTGGATAAACTAATAGTTGAACTAAACCGCTGACGCGGTGGTCCCGGGCTGGGAAGCCAGCAGGTTGAACGGCGTACCTTGACCGATGCGGGCATGTGCCCGAGCCGATCAAGGAGAGCCGTCATGGTTGCTACCACCCCGACCAAGATCAGCCCGCTGCGCCAGCGCATGCTCGACGCGCTGCAACTGCGCGGCATGGCGCCGCGCACCCAGGAGACCTACGTCGACGCCGTGTCTCGCCTGGCGCGGCACTACCACCGCAGCCCCGAACTGCTCAGCGCCGACGAGGTGCAGGCCTACCTCCTGCACCTGCTGCGCGACCGCCACCTCGCCCGCGCCAGCCTGAACCTGTACGGCTGTGCGTTCCGCTTCCTCTACCGCACCGTGCTGGCGCTGGACGATGTCTTCCAGATCCCCCTGGGCCCCGCGCCCCAGGCCCTGCCCGAGGTGCTGGCCCGCGAAGAACTCGCGCGACTGTTCGACGCCGCCTGCCACGCCAAGGCGCGCAGCTTCCTGCAACTGGCCTACGGCACCGGGCTGCGCGTCTCGGAGCTGTGCCACCTGCGCGTCGAACACATCGACAGCCACGCCGACCGCATGTGCCTGCACGTCGTGCAGGGCAAGGGCGCCAAGGATCGCTTCGTGCCGCTGAGCCCCGACACCCTGGCCGTCGCTCGCGCGTGGTGGCTCGTCGCGCGCCCTCGCTCGTGGCTGTTCGGCACGCTGCGCGATGCCGATCAGCCCCTGGACATCGGCATGGCCCAGCGCTGGTACCGCTGGGCCTGCGCGCACGCCGGCATCACCAAGCGCGGCGGCATCCACACCCTGCGCCACTGCTACGCCACGCACCTGCTCGAAGCCGGGGTAGACCTGCACAACCTGCAGCAGTGGCTGGGCCACAGCCACATCAGCACGACGATGCGCTACCTGCACCTGGCGCGACCCGACGCCCCCGATGTGGCCCGCCGCCAACCCCTGGCGCTGCTGAGCTCGCTGCCGACGCTGCACTGACGGCTCGATCCCCGCTGAGCCGACCATGGCCACGACGCTGGCCGAGGTGCTGCGCCACTTCGGGCCGGAGTACCTGCACACGCACGCCCTGAGCAGCGCTCAGGCGCGCGCTTGGCGCGCCATCGTGGCCTGCCGCACGCCGGCACTGGGCGGCGAGCGGCTGCGCTGCGAGGGCTGCCACGCCGAGCACTGGCGCTGGCACAGCTGCCGCAACCGCCACTGCCCGCAATGCCAGAGCCGCCAGCGCGACGCCTGGCGAGCTGCGCGCTTGGGCGAACTGCTCAACGTGCCCTACTGCCACCTGGTCTTCACCCTGCCGCACGAACTCAACGCGCTGGCTGGCACCGCCGACCGCAGGAGGCCGGCCGAAGCAAGGCCATCGGCCCGTAGCGCCGAGCCCAGCGGGCCGGTACGCCCTCCCGGGTGAATCCGCACTGGTGCGGTGGGGGATTTGAAACTTACATTCCCCTTGTCGCCGCCGCTGACGCCATCGTCGGGCGGGCGGTTCAGTCCAACAGGTTTATCCGCCGCCGCCATGCCAAGACTTCTTCCAACCTCGCCTGAGCGGCGGATAAACGCTATTCGTTAGGCCTCTGAAATGCCGCTTTCCCTCGTCGACAGGCTAGGTAGCTTCGCGAATCCGCACGACGAGGCGCAATTGCGCGAACTCGACGAAACAGTGGGCCTCGTGCAGGTCGATGCCTGCGGAGAAGCTGAAATCCGCGCGATGCTGTCTGTGTTTGAGCGACTCCCTGACGAGGACGGCTACGGTGTCTTCTGGTCAATCCTGCATTGCCTTGAAAAATGCCCCGGGTACGAGCCGCTGTTGGTCGAGTCCGCCCTCCGCGCTCCTGTTGAGTTCAACCTCAGCATGGTCAATCGCCTTCTCAACTCCGGAATCACTGAGGTAAGCGGTCAATCCTTGCTCGGAGTTCTACAGTCAGCGGCAGCAAGTTCTGAAGCGTCGGGCAGCACCAAAGAATTTGCCAGGAACTTCATCGAGCACCAACGGGGGCGGAATCATGCAGAGACCTAACCTGCCGCTCGAGCCGACTCGCGTCGGCAGGCCGCCGCTCGCGGCTCAGCTTCAACGTTATGCAGCATGACAGTCACCGATGAGCACACCGCTGGCGACGAGCCGTCTGCCGAAGAGATCGCGCAGATGCGCGCCGCCACTGCGAGCGAAGCGCAGGTCGTGGATGCTTTGGTCTTGCGGGAATGTGATCAGCGCTGGCAAAAGGTAGCCCGGGTGGTGGGCAGTGTTTCGGGGGAGTTCGATGCTGCTCTTCCGCATCTGCCGTTTGCGTACATTCAGGCGCGCATGCAGGCCTTGGAAGATGCCGGCCTAGTCCACTGAATCAGAAGAATTGGTGGTGTCGACGCTTCGGGTTGTCGTACTTCCACTTCAGTGGCTTGGGGTCCTTGTTGTGCTCGCGGATGTAGCGCATGAGCTTCTTGTCCAGGTCCTTGACCGAGGTGAAGACGCCGCGGCTGATCACGTCGCGCTGAATGCGCGAAAACCAGTTCTCAACCTGGTTGAGCCAAGACGAGTAGGGGGGCGTGTAGTGGATCAGCACGTTCGTATGCTTGGCCAGGAACGCGTCGACAAGGTCTGTCTTGTGGCTGCTGACGTTGTCGCAGATGACGTGAATTTCTCGGCCCAGTGGCTGGCTGTCGACGATGTCGCCCAGGAAGCCAACGAACTGCTCGCTGGTGTGGCGCGGGGCGGTCATTCCCAGCACTTCGCCCGTGGCGGTGTTCAGCGCCGCAAACAAGCTGAGCGTGCCGTTGCGCTTGTATTCGAACCCGTGGCTCTCGGCGCGCCCGGGCGACAGCGGCAGCATTCGGTCCTTGCGATCAAGTGCCTGGATGGCTGTCTTCTCGTCCACGCAGAACACGGCGGCGTGCGCAGGCGGATTCAGGTACAGACCGATCACGTCAGCAGCCTTGGTCTCGAAGTCAGGGTCGTTGGAGATGAGATGGCGCTCCAGCCGGTGCGGCTGCAGACCGTGCTTGCGCCAGATGCGCTGCACGGCGGAGAACGAAACGTCGCCGAGTTCGGCCGCGAGCTTGCGGCTGCTCCAGTGCGTGGAGCCGTCCTTGGGCTTGTGTTTGAGCGTCTTGTTGAGCACTCGAGCTTCCAACTTGGCCACCGGCTGCACCGGCGCCCGGCCCGGGTGCAGCGACACCAGTCCGGCCAGGCCTTGAAACTCGAATGCCTTGGTCCAGCGCGTGACAAACGCATCGTTACAGGCCAGCTTGGCGCGGATATCCACCCTGCGCTCACCGTCGGCCCATAACAGGACACAGCGCGCACGACGCGCCAGCGCCGCACTCCCGCTGTGCTTGCGGATCACCCCTTCCAACTCGCCGCGTTCGTCGGCCGTCAACGTCATTCTGTCCATGCTCTCCAATATGGAGCATACACAGCCAATTTCAATGATTCAGTGGACTAGCGCTTTCTGCCTTGCGCTGATGCCGCTTGAGATTGAACCAAGGCCTTCAATTTTTTTAGGTAGGCGTTCTCCGCGCGAAGGACCTCCAGCTCGTGGAGCAACGCTTGTCGGCTCGGTCCGTCCTGATCGGTGTCCTTGGGCGGTGGGTAAGCGGTAAAGCTACGGCGTCCTTGCCGGCTTGATCAGCGTTCGATACGCGCCGACGCCGCGTAGGCAATGCATTCCACGATGCCGAGCGAGCTCAGCCACACCTGGTGCTCGGCATCGCTGTTGAGGGCCGAGATGCCTTGCTCGCGCAAGTGGCCGAAGGCGTAGGCGAGCAGGTAGCGCTCGGGGTAGTCGTCGGTCTGCTGCTTGATGGCCACGTCCTTCTGCTGTGCGGGCAGGCCCTCGGCGAAGTTGATGCGCGCCGTGAGGCGCTGCATGCACAGGTCGTAGTCGTCCTGCGTGATCAAGGGCCAGCGAATCTTGTGCTGCGCTTCGCAGCGCTTCATCGCCAGCCACGCGACGTACAGCAACTGCAGCGCGATGCCGATCTGCGCGTCACTGGCGCCGAAGCGCCTGAGCACCACCACCGCGCCCAGCAGGGTCGGCTGGCGCGCGAAGATTTCGTCCGCCAGTTGCACTTGGGCCTTCTGTCCCATGCGCTCAAGCTCCACGACCGCCTCGGCCAGGAGGATCTGCGTGATCCGAGTCATGCTGATGCCTGTGCTGCGTCGCGCGCCGTCGCGGCATGCAGATCCGAGCGCAGCGGCGCGTGGGCGAAGTGCTGCTTCCACATCCGCGGTGTGAGCTCGCGCACGAGCGCCGCCGGGTGCTGCCCGACACGCTGCAGCACGTCCACGAAGTAGGTGTACGGGTCGATGCCGTGCAGCCGGCAGGTCACGATCAGGCTCTGGACGATGCCCACGTGCCGGGCGCCCACTTCCGTCCAGCAGAACAGCCAGTTGCTGCGCCCCATCGGGATGGCGCGCAGCGCTCGCTCGAGGTGGTTGGTGTCCATGGCCACATCGGGGTCGCCGAGGAAGACCTCCAGCCCAGCCCGGCGCTCGCGCACGTAGGCCAGCGCTCTGGTCAACGGATTGCTCGGCAGCAGTCCCTGTCGCTCGAACTGCTGCGCCACCCAGGCGAAGAAGCTGTCCACGTGCGGCTTGCTGTGTGTGAGGCGATGCTGGCGCTTGGGCTCACCGGTGAGTGCCTTTCCCCGGATCTCCTCCTCGATCTCGTACAGCGCGCCGATGCGGCGCAGCGCTTCGGCCGCCGCCTGCGGTTCGGCGTCCTGGGCTTCGAAGAAGCCTCGACGTGCATGGGTCCAGCATTGAGCGTGCTTGATGCCGCTCTTGCGCGCATAGCGTTCGTAGGCCGCATAGCCGTCGGTGAGCAGCACGCCGCCGCTGACCACGTCCAGGCCGAGCGCCTGCTGCACGTGTTCGTGCCGACGTGACTCGAAGTGCGGGAAGCACACCTCGTCGTTCTCGCCGTAGATCGGCCAGAAGTAGGTGCCCTTCATCTTGCCGGGTCCCGCGCGACCGGCCTTGATGGGCGTCTCGTCCATCGCCTTGACCCGGCTGGCCAGCACGGAGGCCATCAGCGCGTCATAGACCGGCTCCAGCAGCGCCACCCCTTGCTGCACGAGCTGGGTCAGCCACGGGCGGCTGAGCGTGAAGCCGGCGTCCGTGAGGCGCTGGTGCTGGCGGTACAGCGGCAGGTGCCAGCAGAACTTGTCCACGATCACGCCGGCGACGAAGCTCACGTCGGCGCGGCTGCCTTCGATGACGCCCGCCGGTGCCGGCGGGCAGTGCAATGTCCGGGTGTCGCGGCGCTTGATCAATTGGCGCACGTACTTCAGCACCACGTAGCTGCCCGGGCGCTGCGCCAGGCGCAGCGTGGTCTTCTCGCCGATGACCTCGTACTCGTCAGGCGAGAGACCTTGCGCCTCGAGGTTGGGCACCTCGATCGTCTCCACCGGCACCTTGGCCGTGTCGAAGAAGGACGCGCAGGCGCCGTCGTCGGCCATGTCGCTGCGCGCCTTACGACGGGTGTGAGCGGGCACACGCTGATCCGCCGCGGGTAGTTCGACCGGTACAGGCAGTTCCTCGCCCAGCAACTGCCCCAGGTGCATCTGCTGCGGGTCGGGCGTGGGCACAAAGCGCTCGCTCTTGCGGCCGAACAGCTGGCGCTTGAACCACTCGAGCTGCCGCTTGAGCTCGGCCACCTGGCGTCGCAGCACGATCACCTCGGCGGTGTCGGCGAACGTGGGGTGGGCGGTGGCGCGGCGCATCGGGATGCATTGTCTTGGCTGCGTCACGTCACGTGCTCTGTGGCATCACCCGATAGCGTTTGCGCTGGCGCTTGACCTCGATGCCTTCGAGCAGCAGCTTCAGTCCCGTGCAGTCCATCTCGCGGTGCGCCAGGCCACGCCAGTCGCCGATGAAGCGGCCGCTCTCCAGGCGCTGGGCCCAGATGCACCAGCCGCTGCGATCGAAGTACAGCACCTTGATCTGCGTGCCGCGGCGGTTGATAAAAGCGAAGAGCGCGCCTTGCAGTGGATCCTGCTTCAGGCCGTGGCGCGCCAGCGCGTACAGCCCGTCGTAGGACTTCCTCATGTCCACCGGCTCGCCGTACAGCCAGACGCGCAGATGAGCGTCGGGGAAGAACATCAGCCACGCGCCACCCGCAAAGTCACACCGCCGCCCAGATCCAGCGTCAATTCCAGACGGCCTGCACCTCCTGACGGCAGACTCAGCGCGCCTAGGTCGAGGAAGCCCGCCTGCAAGGACTTGGGCGTTCGCTTGCCTGGCGCATTCGCGGAGGTCTGCGCTGCGCTATCAACCATCCGTGATCGCCAGCGCTGAAAGGTACTCTTGGCCACGCCCTCGCGTCTGCAGAACTCCTCAGCTGTGTCGCCGCCCGCGTCGAACTCGCGCAGCAACTCGCGCCACTTCGCCTCGCCCAAACGTCGCCGTCCTCGTTGCTGTTCCACTTCGTCAGCCTTGCTCTCGTTGTCGATGCAGGCATTCTGGGCAACCGGCTCGCACGAGAGAAGAACGCCGCAGGTTTACCGCTTACGGCGGTGGTCCCGCCGGAACCTCTGACACCCTGTTGGCTCTGCGGGTGGCGTGATGGGGCATCAAACCGGCAATTCCATCCCTGCTGTACGCGCGCTCCCACTCAGCGATGCTGTTGCAGCGGCGGACGTTGAAGATTGCCCCAGCCTGTCGGCATGACAGTCCGTCTGCCTTCATACGCTGAAGGACGTCGAGCTTGAATCTTAGGTCGTAGGTTTGGCGCCGCTTCTGTTGGATGCCAGCGATGCCGAGCGCCTCGTAGCCAGCAACCCATTTGCGAAGCGACGCGACATCGACGCCGTGAAGCGCGGCTGTCTTCTTGAGACCGAGCTCGCCGGATCGGTAGGCCTCGACTGCATCCAGCTTCTGCTGCTCTGTGTATTTGTTCAAGTTGGCTTCTCCATGGAGTCCAACTTTCTGGGGTCAGTTCACAAGTGAAGTGGGAACGTATGACGGTGGATCTGGAGGACATGAGATGGCGCCTCGTACGGCGTCACAAGCCCGGTGGGCGCTGCGTGTGCGACAAGACGGCCAAGGCCGAGTTCGTTGAGCTGTGCTTGCAGTCTGGCGTCTCGGTGGCCCGCCTTGCGCGCGAGTTCGGCATCCATGCCAACCAGGGGTAGGCTTCCGGCAAAGTCATCTTGAACCGGCTGTCGCCTGCTACAAGGATGCTGGCGACGACCAGCACAGCGCGCGTTTGTCGCAGTGCGGCCAGGATGGCGAGACCGTCGATCCCCGGCAACATTGAGTCCAGGATGACCAAGTCGTACTCGCTCACCGACGCCATGTACAAGCCGTCGACGCCCGAGTGGGCCACCTCAACGGTGTACCCTTCCTCGGCCAGTCCCCTCCTCAGATACGCCGCAGCCTTTGGCTCACTTTCAAAGACGAGGAGCTTCATGGCGCTTGCGGTTCAGCAGCGTGCTCATGCGGTCACCTCTCCATGCGACGGCCCAGCAGCTTTCGGCGCTTCGTCCTCTTCGTCCTTGCGGTGGGCAAGGCGGTAGAGCACGGGGAGCACCAACAGTGTCAGCGCCGTCGACGACAGGATGCCGCCGATGACCACCGTAGCCAGTGGGCGTTGCACTTCGGCGCCGGTGCCCGTGGCGATAGCCATAGGCACGAAGCCCAGCGAAGCCACCAGCGCCGTCATCAGCACTGGCCGCAGTCTGGTGATGGCACCCTCGAAGATGGCCTCGTCCAGCCCCTTGCCGGACTCGCGCAGGTTGCGGATGAACGAAATCATCACCAGCCCGTTGAGCACCGCCACACCTGACAACGCAATGAAGCCCACAGCCGCCGAAATGGACATCGGGATGTCGCGCAGCCACAAGGCCACGATGCCGCCGGTCAGTGCGAAGGGGATGCCCGTGAAGACCAGCAGTCCGTCCTTGGCATTGCCGAACATCACGAACAGCAGGGTGAACACCAGCAGCAGCGACACCGGCACGACGATCTTCAGCCGGTTCGTGGCGGACTGGAGGTTCTCGAACTGGCCACCCCAGACCATCCAGTAGCCGGTGGGCACCTTGACCTGTTGGATGGCTTGCTCGGCTTCTCCCACAAAGCTGCCGATGTCACGGCCGCGCACATTGGCACTGACAACGATGCGGCGCTTGCCGTTCTCGCGGCTGACCTGGTTGGGTCCGGGCGCAATCGACAAGTCGGCCACCTCGCTCAGCGGGATGAAGCGGCGGGCCCCCTTGCCGTCGCCGCTGATGGGCAGCGGAACGGGCAAGCGCTTGATGGCTTCGAGGTCGGAGCGAACCGTCTCCGGGACGCGCACGATGATGTCGAAGCGGCGGTCGCCTTCGAACATGGTGCCTGCCTCGCGGCCGCCCACCGCCGTCGCCAGCGTGTCCTGCACATCCTGCACGTTGAGGCCGTAGCGAGCCGTCTTTTCACGGTCGATCTGCACGCTCAGCATGGGCAGGCCCGACGTCTGTTCAACGTTGACCTCGGCCGAGCCGGAAATGCCCTTCAGGATGGTGGCGATTTTCTGGGCAGTGCCATCCAGCACTGCCATGTCGTCGCCGAACACCTTGACCGCAACGTCTGAGCGCACGCCCGAAATGAGCTCGTTGAAGCGCAGCTGGATCGGCTGCGAGAACTCGTAGTTCTGGCCAGGCAGTTTCTCAACCACCTCCTTGACCGCGGCAAGCAGCTCGTCGCGGGTCTTGCGCGGCTCGGGCCACTCGGACTGAGGCTTGAGCATCACGTAGGCGTCGGAGATGTTCGGCGGCATCGGGTCCGATGCAATCTCGGCCGTACCCGTGCGTGCGAACACGCGGTCTACCTCGGGGAACTTGGCCTTGATGGTCGTTTCCAGCTGCTGCTGCATCGCGACCGACTGCGACAGGCTGGTTCCTGGAATGCGCAGCGTCTGCACCGAGAAGTCGCCTTCGTTCAAGCTGGGCACGAACTCGCTGCCCATGCGGGTGGCCAGTAGGCCCGACAGGAACACCATCACGACGGCGAACGTCAGGACGAGCGGCTTGGCATTCATGACTCGCAACAGAGCCGGCTCGTAGGCGCGACGCGCCCAGCCCATCAGGAAGTTCTCCTTCTCGCTGACCTTCTCGCCGATGAACAGCGCAACCGCTGCCGGCACGAAGGTCATCGACAGGATCATGGCACCCACCAGCGCGATGACCACGGTGAAGGCCATCGGGTGGAACATCTTCCCTTCGACGCCCGCCAGCGCAAAGATGGGCAGGTAGACGATCATGATGATAAGCTGCCCGAACAGCAGCGGCCGCCGCGCTTCCTGCGAGGCGAGGAACACCTCATGGAAGCGCTCTGCGCGCGTCAGCAGCCTGCCTTTGTGCTCCTGCGCGTGCGCCAGGCGCCGCACACAGTTCTCGACGATGACCACGGCACCGTCAATGATGATGCCGAAGTCCAGCGCGCCCAAGCTCATCAGGTTGGCGCTGACCTTCTGATGCACCATGCCCGTGAAGGTGAAGAGCATGGACAGCGGGATCACCATTGCCGTCAGCACCGCCGCCCGGATGTTGCCGAGGAAGAGGAACAGGATGACGATGACCAGCACCGCGCCTTCCAGCAGGTTCTTCTTGACCGTATTGATGGCCTTATCCACCAGCGTGGTGCGGTCGTAGACCGTCACCGCGTGCACGCCGGCAGGCAGGTTCTTGTTGATTTCCTCCATCTTCTTGGCGACAGCCTGCGACACCGTGCGACTGTTCTCGCCGAGCAGCATGAAGACGGTGCCCAGCACGACTTCCTTGCCGTTGTCGGTCGCCGCACCCGTGCGCAGTTCGCGGCCGAGCTCGACGCTGGCCACATCCTTGATGCGGACCGGCACGCTGCCCTCGTTGCGCAGGACCACGTTGCCGATGTCGGCGATGGAGCGGACCTGGCCCGGG
>JACPYV010000026.1 GCA_016195825.1 Burkholderiales bacterium
TGAAACGAGTGCTTGCCCAGGTCGATGCCGACCAGCGTCACAGAGTCCATGATGACCTCCGCCACAAATAAGAACACCCCGGCAACGTACGTCACCGGGGTGTTCGGGGCAAACACGAGATGGGGGTGACCATCTCATTAAAGCCCGCTCGGAGCGGGCTTTCTGACGGGCCGGTGGACCGCTCAGTTCGCGGCGGATGCAGCAGGTGCCGGCATTTTGGGCTCGTCGAACTTGGCGCCGCCCTGGTTGGCCATGTAGACCACGGCGCGCTGGACCTCGAAGTCGCTGAAATCGCCGCCGCCCTGCGCGCCCATGTTGCCCTTGCCCTTCAGCGCGGAGTTCAGCAGCGCCTCGACGCCGCTCTTGATGCGCGGGCCCCAGGCAGCCGCATCACCCAGCTTGGGCGCGCCGGCGGCACCGGTGGCATGGCAGGCCGAGCACTGCGCCTGGAAAACCTGTTCGCCGGTCTTCATCGCACCGGCGTCATTGGCGTCCTTGACCTCGACATGACCGACCGGCGCGATGCGGCCGGCAACAGCCTGGGCATCCAGCGCCCCCGTGCCGGCCGCCGGCTTGGTGGCGGTGGTCACGTAATTGGCCAGCAGGATGATGACGATCACCGGCACCACGAAGGCGAACAGCACGGCCCAGGCGAGCTGCTTGGGGGTCTTGATCGGCCCGGTGTGGGCGTCGTCGTGGGCGTGATCGTGGCTGGCGCTCATGGATTCCTCTTGTCGATCCTGTCAGTCTTTTTGTTTGATGCCTGCGCAGCGCGCTAGGCAAAAAGCCGCCGAATTATAGGCGGCACCTACCGCCCTCTCTGGGTCGGGGAAGCCCGCTGCTAGAATGTGCGGCTTCGCGCCCGTAGCTCAATGGATAGAGTACTGCCCTCCGAAGGCAGGGGTTGTTGGTTCGATCCCAACCGGGCGCACCAGACATAAGCCATGCAAGTCACTGACATGCATGGCTTTTCTCATCCAGCATCCCGATTACCCCGAAGGCGAGCGGTGCCAAGTGGGCCAAAAGTGGGCCAAAGGCCCTTCGAGATCGGCCGGTTTTGTCGGCCACGTGAAGCGCACAGACAGCAAGACCGTTAGTGTTTTGAACGTTGAGCCGGGCGGCTAGTCTGAAGTTGCGGGGCGCCCTGTTCAAACTTGAAGCAGTGGCGGCTCGCCTGGCTTCGGCACACGCGACACTGCGCGCCATGGAACAGCCTGCCTGGGATGGAACATCCAGGGAGTCGTCGTCATCCGAACGTTTGGCGGCTTGCCCAGCCCCGACCCCCAGTTGCCGATCATGACCAGTCAGCTCTTTGTTCAGGGCATGGAGCTTGCGGCGTCGCTCGCACAGTTTGCAGCCTGGTCCCAGTCCATGTCCTGGCTGCCGCAGGAGGGCACGCATCTCCATCGCACTCCGAGCTGAATTGAACTGCCGGGACTAGTTAAAGAACTAAAGGGGCGTGGTTTCAACCTGGACTGCACGATCGATTCATATCGCGCATTCGTGGACCAAACCATACGTGCCATACCCGCCCACCAGCCTCTCTGCGGCGTAGCCAGAGGGCATGACTAAGCCCGCAACCCCAAAGCGCGCAACCACGCATCGACCTGGCCGAACGCATCTGCCTGCCACTGATCCGGCGATCGACTGTCGAGCACCTGGCTCTCTTCAACGAACTTGCGGACACAGGTAGGACCGAACCCGTCCTGCGAGTCGAACTTGCCAGCGATGTACTGATATCCGGCAAGGCCGGCCTTGTGGTCCAGCAACGGCCGGCAGGCCCCGGCAAGGGCCTCTATGCCGTCAGAGTAGTTGCGGACGCAGTAGTAGATGTCGTAGGCATCCTTCTGCTTGAGGCGGCCCTCGATGGCATGCCCCTTCATCGCCAGAAGCGCAGGGATAGAGCAGACGGCAATCTCGACCGTGTTGGTTCCACCGCCGGGCATCGTCCCCGAGATCGCGACCAACTCATTGAACTGCAATGCCAACTCGGCACCGCTGGCTCGTTGGACCGCAAAGTCGTCAATCAGCGGCGGCCTGTTCTTGGCGATCACCGCATCCTTCGGCATAAGGAAGTCGACGATGACGTCGATAGGCGGTCCACCGTCGATGCACTCGATCTGTCGCACTAGCTGGAAGCGCCTGAGCGTGTCCCGCTGCTGATACCCGTGGCCCATCAATGATCCGACGAGATCGGCGTACTCGCCATCGCCCAGGGCTTCTGCGTCGAGCCCGAGATCGATGTCCAGCGTTCCTACGTGGTGCATGTCTTCGTTTTCGAGCAGCAGCCAAGGGACAGCGCCGCCCACGACGGCGAACTTGCCCTTGTAGCTGCCAAGGATCTGACCGATTTCGATCAGCACAGCTTTGACAGCAGCTGTGGTGCGCTCGTCGTAGTCGTTGGCGCTTTGCGGCTCGCCGGGGGTCATTTCTGCCACTGCAATCTTTCTTGCCGAAGGTGTTCTGCCGCCTCGCGGCCTCGGTCGCCGGAGGCGTATAGGTCTAGATACGTCTGTACCGGGCTCGTGCAATGGATGCCGCCCGCCGGTTCCACCGCATCGTGGAAGAGGCCGGAATCGTCAAGCTCAGTGACGACGACGTTTTCACCACGAGTCGCGGTCGAAAGCTTCAGTAACTTGCGCATGCGATCGACACCCTCCTGGTCCGCGTAGAAGTAGTGCGTTCCGGTGCGCGCATAGGGTGCTAACCAGTTCGCCGCCGAGAATGAGGCAAGGATTGCCACGCCGTCCAACGCCAGGGCGGTTCCATATTCGCGAAGCGCCGCTTCAAAAGCGCTGCCATGCAGTGTGGTGTAGAACGCTCGACGTTCACCAGCCGGCGGCACGTACTCCTCTCGCCAAGTGTCCAAGAGCCCGTCCGGATCGGACAGGAACAGGCCTCCTTCGGACACTTCAGCCCACTTCCGGTCGAGCAGGCTGTTACGCACGTTGCTGACGTGCCCGATGCTGACGAGCGACTCCCGGGCCAAATCGGCGACACGCCATTCCCGCGCAGGATCTCTGAGCATCGTTCGCATCACCTGGGCCGACTTGGGCTTAAAGAGGGAGCGAAGCTCGCGCCGCTCCGCTGGCGGCTTCCCGGCTACCTCGCGCGAAAAGAAGAACCCGGGGAACTTGATGCGCGCGTTGCCTTCAAAGTCCAGGAAGCCGACGTTGCTCTCGGTGCACAGGGCACGAGCGTCTTCCGACAGATAGGGGGCGACGACGACGGGGACGACAGATTCTTGGTGCCCCTCTACATACCGCTTCAGCTGGAACAGAGCGGTCTGGACGTATCGAGGCTGACCGCTGGACTTGACCTCAGCCACTATGGTCCTTCGCTGGCCATTGAAGCTCATGTGGACGATGAAGTCGATTGAGCGGTCCTGCTGATCTGGCTCCGTCAGGATGTCAACAAGCTCGACCTCTGGCACCTCTGCGAGGATATTCCGCAGCATTTCAACGGCCTGCTGCTCGACTTTCACCGGATCTGACGACTTCAACATCCGTTGAACATATCACATTCAGTGAAATTTACAAGGGTTTTCACCAAATATGCGCGTTCAACGAACGATGAAACCTATCATTCGAGTGAACACGCTCTGCCGCCAAGGCCGTGAGTGGAGGAGCAGCCATATGGACGTTGTCCATCGGGATGAGGCCGTCAAGTGCCCGACCTGTGAGAAGCCAATCCACATTTCGGTCGGCCGGTGGCCTGGCGGCATCGATGATTCCGGTGCCCGCCACACCCGGTAGGCCTCAACCTCCCGGTCTGTTGCGCCAGAACATGCGCCTATTTGCCATCGGCTGGCCGCCCACCTACAGCCACTTGAAGCCACCTGGCGATCCTCGATCCTCTTGTGCCGGCAAGCTCACCATGCTGCTGTGCGGCCCCCTTCGAAAGGCGGCGACCTCCCATGGTGATGGGAAGCCTCTATGTTAGCTAATGGGGCAATATTTGCTGTGCAGCAAATGAAAGTCTGACAGATAAGTTAGCTATTTGACCTATATTTGCTGCGCAGCTAATATGCAACCATGCGAGCAGCAGAGCAGGTGCTGGTGAAAGAGTTTATGGATGCCCTCCAGGCAGCCACGGACAGCGAGCTCCTTGACCAACACGAGGAAATACCGTTCAACGAGCGTCAGAGGCTCGACGCACTTCTACGTGTCAAGCTCCCAAACCAGGCAGACGCTGTCGACCTTGCTGTGGAAGCTGTGGACGCTACCTATCCCCGTGACGCCCACCGCCTGGCTGAATTCCTGACAAGTTTCAATGACCAGCGCGGGCAAGACGCGCCACCAGCAGTCCCCGTCGTCGCCACACGGCATCTCACAAGCGCCGCGAAAGATGTGCTGAGAGACGCCGGCATCAACTACTTTGAATCCTCTTCGGGCACGCTCCTCTTCCGCTACCGCACCTGGCTCATCGACATCGAGCGCCCCTCCAAGCAGCCGCCTGGCCGGAAGATAGGCAGTCTCTTCAACGGGGCGCGTGAACAGGTGGTCCATGCCCTGTTCATGCATTGGCACCGAACGGGCGAGCAAGGCTGGGTGGCGGGCAACGAGCTGGCCACTACCGCTGAAACCTCCACGTTCACCGTCTCCAAGACACTGCAGGAGCTCGAGAAGCACGACTGGGTCGAAGCGACCGGATCCGGGCCCTCGCAGCGACGTCGCCTCAAGAATGCGGGTGGGCTGCTCGATGCCTGGAGCGGCGAATGGGCGCGCCGTGCTCGATCTGAGCCGCGCACCCGGCTCTACACCTACGCAGGTGGCCAAGGCGGAATCGTCGATCGCATCCTCCAGAAGATGGACGGCCGCAGCGGATGGGCAATCTCCGGGGCCGCAGCCGCCAATGCAAGAGTCCCGCACCTGACGGTCGTCGACCACGTCCTGGTCATCGTGCCTCCCGGCCTGGCGAAACCATGGGCCGACGAGATGGGGCTCGAGCGAGCAGACAAAGGCTCCAACATCACCTTCGTCGAGCGCTCCGGGGCATCGCTGCAGTTCCTTGACGAGCACCCAGAGCGTCCCGACTCACGCTTCACCAGTCCCTTCATCCAGTATCTCGACTTGCTCGACGGCGTCGGACGAAACAAGGAACTGGCCCGCGAATACCGCGAACGAGTCCTGAAGCTGGAAGAGCCGGACCATGGCTGAAAAGCACAAGTCGGCGGAGGCGTACAGCAAGGAGAAGACGCTGGCCTGCGAGACCGCGTTCGTCCTGCTGCTGCAGGCGTTTGGCACCCTGAAGCCCACGGTTCGCCGGATCGGTGGTCTCGTACCGCGGTACCTGGCACCCGAAGCGCCACCCGACGTGCCGGCACACGTCGGTAGCCCTGCGGCCGCTGAGCTGCCGGTCCATCCCCAACGTACACCGTCCTGACCCGTTGGCGGCCGGCGTTGGCCGATCTTCATCTCGCTTCCTGATTCGTGATGAATTTGCCCATTTGTTTGCTCGCGTCGTCGACCGCTGCGCTGCTCGCCTCCGGTAGCGCGTCCAGGGTGCCGGGGAAGCCGAGGTCTGGGCTGCTGAGGCGATCAGCGGCACCTCCGGTCACTCCCCCGCGCCCGGCTGCCCGGTAACCATCCTGGACAGCTCGGCCACGCCGATGGGGGGGCGGGTCAGCCAAGGCACGACGAAGCTGCGCCGGGCCAGCCCGGCTGCCATGCGCACCATCTGCCTGCGCTCACCGTGCAGGCGCGCTGCCAGCAGAGGGTCCTGCGTGCCGGCTGCCAGGACGCTTTTGTTGAGCACCCAGGCGTAGGGCTCGATGCCAGCGCGGCGGAGATCATCCTGCAGCGCGGACGCTTGGGACACCGGCGTGACCTCCGGCAGCGTCACCAGGATGATCCTGGTGTAAGCGCCGTCCTGCAGGCGCATCAACGGCGTGACCAAGCGGGCCGAGCCCTGCTGCCGCTCGAACTCACGCATCATCTGGCGGTGATAGGCGCCGGTGGCGTCCATCAGCAGCAGCGAGTGGCCCGTAGGCGCGGTGTCCAGCACCACAAAGGCGCTGCGCGCCTCGCTGACGATGCGCGAGAAGGCGTGGAACACGGCCACCTCCTCGGTGCAGGGTGAACGCAGGTCTTCCAGCAGCAACGCCTGCGCCTGCGCGTCGAGGCCGGGCGACCTGGCCGCCATGATCTTGTCGACGTAGCGTTGGGTCTCGGCCTGGGGGTCGATGCGATCCACCCGCAGTCCCGGCACCTCGCCGTCCAGGGTGCCGGCCAGATGCGCGGCCGGGTCCGTGGTGCTGAGATGCACGGTCTTGCCCCGCTGCACGAGGCCGAGGGCCAACGCGGCGGCGACGGTGGTCTTGCCGACGCCGCCCTTGCCCATCACCATGACCAGGCCGTGGCCGACGGCGGCCAGTTCGTCGGCCAAGGCCGCCAGGCCGCGGCTGGCGGCGACGGATCCACCGGCGGCGGCGCTGACCACCGGTGCCACCGTCGACCGGGCGTCCAGCAGCGCACGCATGGCCGGCAGTCCCACGGTATCGAAGGCCTTCAACATCACCCGGTCCTGCGGCAAGGCCTGCAGCGAGGCGGGCATCCCAGCCAGCGCCTGCCGGCCCAGCGCCTCGATCGCGACGGCCACGCCGTCGTCGCGGGCGCTGGCATGGAAGACGCCGTTGATGGCCAGGCGCTGGTTGTGCAGGCCCAGGGCATGCAGCTCTTCGGACGTGCGCGCCGCCTCGGCCATGGCGCCCTCATCGGGCCGGGTCACCAGGACCACGGTCGTCTGGGCAGGGTCGCTCAGTGCAGCCAGTGCCAACTTGAAACGTGTCTCCTGCATCTTCAGGCCCGAATGCGGCCCCAGGCAGGAGGCGCCTCGGTCGTTGCCTTCCAGAAAGCCGCTCCAGGCCTTCGGCAGGCTCAGCAGCCGCAAGGTGTGGCCGGTAGGCGCGGTGTCGAAGACGATGTGGTCGAAGCGCCCGTCCGCTTCGGACAGCAACGCGGCGAACTCGTCGAAGGAGGCGATCTCGGTCGTGCAGGCGCCGGACAACTGTTCACGCACGGTCTCGCGTTCGGCGGCGGTGGCACTGGCCGACATCTGCGACAGCACACGCTGCCGGCAGGCGTCGGCTGCCATACCGGGGTCAATGTTGAGCACCCAGAGCCCGGGCGCGCCCGGCACGGCGGTCGGGACATTGCGCAGCGCAATACCCAGCATCTCGTCGAGGTTCGAGGCCGCGTCCGTGCTGACCAGCAGGACTCGCCTGCCGGCATCGGCCAGCCGCAGCGCGGCCGCGGTCGACAGCGAGGTCTTGCCGACACCGCCCTTGCCGGTGAAGAACAGGTGGCGAGTGGCCTGGGTCACGAAGCCCGGCGCCGCGCCCTGCGCCCCGGCCACCGGCTCGCCTGTCGCAACGGCGATGTCCCGCGCGCAGCGATCCGGACTCTGAAACTCGTTTGGCATGGGGCATCCTCACGCTGGCCTCGGGGCCGTCTAACCTAACCGCCTGATCACCGAGCCGGCAGCTGCTGCTGGAGACTGCCGTGAGCATGGCAGCCTCGGCGCGACGCGACTTGCCGCACATCAAGCGCGGTCAAGGCGACGAGCTGACCTCGATGACGTTGACAGCGCGCCGATCAGCTGTCGACATGCCGGGCCAGCCCCAGGACCAGCGCGTCGAACACCGCGCGGCAGGGCGCGCTGTGGCGCAGGTCCTCATGCATCGCGACCCACGTCTCCAGCGGCCAGGCGAATTGCTCGGCCAGCACGCGCTCCAGTTGCGGTTCGCGCCGCGCCAGCGCCGTCTGGCACACGCCGAGGCCCGCGCCGGCGCGGATCAGCGCCAGCTGGGCCAGGTCGGAGTCGCTGCGCAGCGAGAAGCTGTCGCGGCTGATGCCGCCCATGCGCTTGGCGGCAGCGCGGATGAAGGGCGTCTCGGCATCGAAGCCAATCAGCGTGTGGCCGCGCAGATCAGCCAGCGTCGCCGGCCGGCCATGGCGGTCCAGGTAGGCCGGGTGCGCGTGCAGGCCGAGCTCGACGCTGCCGATGCGGCGCGCGACGAGCTGGTTCTGCTCGGGCGGTGTCATGCGCACGGCAATGTCAGCCTCGCGGCGCAGCAGATCCTGCAACTGGTTGCTCAACGCCAGCTCCAGCACCAGACCAGGGTGGCGTTCGCGCAACTCGGCGAAGACGCCGGCCAGCACCTCCACGCCTATGACCTCGCTGGCCGTCACCCGCACCGTGCCGCTGATCTCGCCCGGGCCGCCGCTGCGGGCCGCACGTTGCAGCGCAGCCGCGGCGGCCTCCATTTGCTCGGCATGGCCGCGCAAGGCCAGCGCCGCCTCGGTCGGCAGCAGGCCGGTGGACGAGCGCGTGAACAGCGGCTGGGCCAGCGCCCGCTCCAGCGCGGCAATGTGGCGGCCCACGGTCGGCTGGGTCAGGCCCAGGCCGCGCGCCGCGCCGGACAGCGAACCCTCGCGCAGCACGCCCAGCAGCGTGCGCAACAGCTCCCAGGGGATGGTTGATGCCATGCAGAAATGTATAGCCGCACCAAATACTTATGCAATTCTCAACTATCCCGCCGATTCCCAGAATCCCGCCCATCAACTCCTGGAGAACGGCATGACGAACGCGATGGCCAACGGCAACACGGTCCTGGTGCTGGGTGCGAGCGGTGGCATTGGCGGCGAAGTGGCGCGGCAACTGCGCGACGCCGGCTGGCGGGTGCTGGCGCTGCAGCGCGGCCTGGCGGCGGCGCAGGAGCTGCGCGACGGCATCCACTGGCTGCGCGGTGATGCGCTGAACGCGGCCGACGTGGCCGGCGCAGCCCGCGGTTGCAACGCCCTCGTGCACGCCGTCAACCCGCCCGGCTACCGCGATTGGGACCGCCTGGTGCTGCCCATGCTGCACAACAGCATCGCCGCCGCCCGCGCGAACGGCGCGACGCTGCTGCTGCCCGGCACGGTCTACAACTTCGGCCCCGACGCCTTCCCACTGCTGCGCGAGGACGCGCCGCAGCGGCCGGTCACCCGCAAGGGCGCCATCCGCGCCGAGATGGAAGCGCAGCTGCGCGCGGCCAGCGAGACCGGCCTGCGCGTCATCATCGTGCGGGCCGGCGACTTCTTCGGCCCGCGGCCGGGCAACAGTTGGTTCTCGCAGGGCCTCATCAAGCCAGGCCGCCCCGTGGCCACTATCAGCAACCCCGCCGCGCCCGGCGCGGGCCACCAGTGGGCCTATCTGCCCGACGTGGCGCAAACCATGGTCGAGCTGCTGGCACGCCGCGACACGCTGCCCGCGTTCACCAGCCTGCACATGGCCGGCCACTGGGACGCCACCGGGCGCCAGATGGCCGAGGCTATCCAGCGCGTCGCCGCCCGCCACGGCCGCACGCCGCGCATCGCGGCCTTCCCCTGGTGGCTGCTGAGGATGGCTGCGCCCTTCGTTGCGACCCTCCGGGAGATGGGAGAGATGCGCTACCTGTGGCGGCAGCCGGTGCGCATGGACAACACCCGCCTCGTCGCCGCGCTGGGCCGCGAGCCCCACACGCCTCTGGAGGAAGCGGTCGAGGCGTCGCTGCGCGGCCTGGGCTGCGTGGACTGCCTGGGCGCCCCGCCCCCGGCCGGGGCCGACCGCGATAATCGCGGCAGCTTGTCTGCCTCGACCTCCCCATGACCTACTGCGTCGCGATGCGCCTGCGTTCGGGCCTGCTGTTTGCCTCCGACACCCGCACCAACGCGGGCGTGGACCACATCGCCAGCTTTCGCAAGATGTACCAGTTCCAGATCCCGCACCAGCGCGAGATCGTCATCCTGGCCGCGGGCAACCTGGCGACCACGCAGTCCGTCATGTCGCTGCTGAGCCAGCGTCTGCACGGCGACGGCGAGCACCTGCTCACCGTTCCTAGCCTCTACGACGCGGCGGTGCTGCTGGGGCGCACGCTCAAGGAAGTCGTCTCGCGCGACTCCGATGGCGGCATGCAGAGCCAGGGCGTGGACTTCGGCGCCAACTTCCTGCTGGGCGGCCAGATCCTCGGCGAAGGCCCGCGGCTCTTCCACGTCTACCCGCAGGGCAACTTCATCGAGGCCACCGAGGACACGCCCTACTTCCAGATCGGGGAGAGCAAGTACGGCAAGCCCATCATCGATCGCGTGATCCGCTACGACACCACGGAGCTGGACGAGGCCGCCAAGTGCACGCTGGTCAGCTTCGACTCGACCATCCAGTCCAACCTGTCAGTGGGCCTGCCCATCGACATGCTGATGCTGCGCGCCAACCAGTTCGAGCAGGCCATGAAGCCGCCGCACCGCATCGGCCGCGACGACCCCTACTTCCTGGCTCTGCGTGGCGGCTGGAGCGCCGGCCTGCGCAAGGTGTTTGACGAGCTGCCCAACGAGCCCTGGTTCGACGCGTGACCGCGCCGCACCTGGAGCGCTGGGCGCACGCCTCGCCCGTCGTCGGCACGACGCTGCGCGGCTGGCGCACGCCGCCCACGGGCCGGCCGCTGCTGCACTTCCTGCATGGCAACGGCTTCTGCGGCCGGGTCTACGAGCCGATGCTGCAGGTACTGGCCGCCGACTTCGACCTGTGGCTGTGCGATGCCCCCGGCCATGGTGACAGTGATGCGCCCGCGCAATTCCCCGGCTGGAACGCTTGTGCCGCGGCCGCACTGCAGGCCTTCCAGGCGGGGCGCGGGCCGTACGGCAATGTGCCCTGCTTCGCCGTCGGGCACAGCTTTGGCGGCGTGCAGACCGCGCTGCTGCTGGCCGAACCCGGCCAGCCGTTCGCGCGCGCGGTGCTGCTGGACCCGGTGCTCTTCCCGCCGACCATGCTGCTGGCCGCCACATTGATCGGCCGCACCGGCGCAGGCCTGTTCAACCCGCTGGCCCGGTCCACCAAGCGGCGACGCCGTGAATGGCCGGACCGCGAGCATGCCCGCCAGAGCCTGCGGGGCCGCGGCACCTACCGCGGCTGGACCGAGCCCGCACTGGACGCCTTCATCACGCACGCGCTGCGCGACACGCCCGACGGCCACGCCGCACTGAAGTGCGCGCCCGAGCTGGAGTCCACCATCTTCAGCACCATGCCGCGGCAGCTGTGGAGCCGACTGCGCCGCATCACAGCGCCCACGCTGCTGCTGCATGGCGCCGACACCATGCCCTTCGTACGTGAAGGCTGCGCCAGCGCCCGCGACCACAACGCGCCGCACCTGCACCTGCAGGTCACGGCCGGTGGCCACTGCTTCATGCAGCAGGACCCGGCCGATGCGGCGGCCCGCGTGCGGGCGCACCTGCTCGGCTGAATCAGTCGGGCACGGGCCCGAGCACGCGCATCGAGTAGTCCACCGCACGCACGTCCTTGGTCAGCCGGCCGATGGAGATGCGGTCCACACCGGTCGCAGCGATCCAGCGCAGCTGGTCCAGCGCGACGCCGCCCGACACCTCCAGCAAGGCGCGGCCGGCATTGACGGCGACCGCCTCGCGCATCTGCGCCTCGCTGAAGTTGTCCAGCAGCACGCTGACGGCACCGGCATCCAGCGCCTCGCTCAGCTGCGCGATGGTCTCGACCTCGACCTGGATGTCCACGCCCGCATTCAGCGCCTGCGCCGCGCGCAGCGCCGGGCCCACGCCGCCGGCCGCCGCGATGTGGTTCTCCTTGATGAGGATGCCCGCGTAAAGCGCCAGCCGCTGGTTCTGGCCGCCGCCCACGCGGACCGCGTACTTCTGCGCCAGGCGCAGGCCAGGGAGGGTCTTGCGCGTGTCCAGGATGGCGCAGCCGCCTGCGTTCGGGCTCGCGCCGGCCACCGCGTCAACGTGAGCGCGCGTGATCGTGGCCGTGCCGGACAGCAGCTGCAGGAAGTTCAGCGCCGGCCGCTCGGCGGAGAGCAGCGCGCGGCCATCGGCCTCGATGCGGCAGACCAGCGTGTCCGCCGTCATCGCAGCGCCTTCGTCGTACAGCCACTCGATGTGGCTGCTCGAATCCAGCGCAGCGAACACGCCGTCGAACCAATCGCGCCCGCACAGCACGGCCGCCTCGCGCACGCGCACCAGCGCGCTCACGCGCCGGCCCGCCAGCACCAGCTGTGCCGTCCAGTCGCAGCGGCCGATGTCTTCGGCCAGCGCGTCGCGGATGTTGCGTGCGCGCGCTTCGGCCAGGGTCTCTTCAGCGAACTTCACTCGGCCGGCCCCACGGTCAGCTGGATCTCTCCCAGCCCCTCGATGCGCCCCAACATCACGTCACCGGTGACGACGGCGCCCACGCCGGCCGGCGTGCCGGTGTAGATCAGGTCGCCCGGGTGCAGGTGGTAGAGGTGCGACAGGTTCGAGACGATCTCGGCTTGGTTCCAGATCATGTCGGCCAGGTCGCCATGCTGCTTCTCGACGCCATTCACGCTCAGCGTGATGGCGCCTCGGTCCAGCACGCCCAGTTCGCTCTTGCGCACGATCTCGCCCAGGATGGCCGACTGGTCGAAGCCCTTGGCCGTGTCCCAGGGTTTGCCGCCCGCCTTGGCCGCGGCCTGCAGGTCGCGGCGCGTCATGTCCAGGCCGGTGGCATAGCCCCAGATGGCGGCGACGGCCGCCTCGGGCGTGACCTTGAACACCGGTGCACCGATGGCCAGCACCAGCTCCATCTCGTAGTGGTAGTTGCGGGTCTCGGTCGGGTAGGGCACCGTCGAGCCAGAGGCGGTCAGCGCGCTGGCGGGCTTGGTGAAGTAGAACGGCGGCTCACGCGTCGGGTCAGCGCCCATCTCACGGGCATGATCGGCATAGTTGCGGCCGACGCAGAAGATGCGGCTGACCGCGTAACGGGCGTCCGTGCCGCGCACGGCGGCGCTGGGAATCTCGGCCGCAGGAAAGACGAAATTGCTCATGGCATGGCTTCGACATTGGAGGGACGGCGCACAGCATACTGGCCTCGCCATCGCGTTGCTGCTGCTGGCCTTGACGACCGGCTGCGCGACGCGGCCGACCGTTCCCGCCGTCGGCATCGACCGCGACGGCCCGCTGCCCAACCCGCCGCCCGACCTGGCCAAGGTGCCCGACGCGGCACCTCGCGTCGAGCCCATCCGCAGTGGTGGCCCCAACAAGCCCTACGAGGTGCTGGGCGAGCGCTACGAGCCCATCACCGGTGACGCGCCCTACACCGACCGCGGCCTCGCGTCCTGGTACGGCAAGAAGTTCCACGGCCGGCCTACGGCCAGCGGCGAGGTCTACAACATGTATGCCATGACGGCCGCGCACGCGACGCTGCCCATCCCCAGCTATGCCCGCGTGCGCAACCCGGCCAACGGCCGCGAGGTCATCGTGCGCATCAACGACCGCGGGCCCTTCCACAAGGGCCGCATCATCGACCTGAGCTACACCGCCGCGCTGAAGCTGGACGTGCTGCGCGGCGTCGCGCCGGTAGAGGTGCAGCGCATCACCTACGCCGAGATCCGCGCCGGACTGTGGGCTAAGCCTTCGGGCGAGCCAGCCCCCGTGTTCACGCCCGAGGCACCGCCCGGCGCACCGCAGCGCGAGACGACGGCCGTGGTCGCCTCCGGCGCCAACTACTGGCTGCAGTTCGGCGCCTTCGCGAGGCTGGATGGCGCCGAAGCCATGCGCCAGCGCGTGGCCGAGGCCGACCTGGGCCTGCTGCCGCTGCTGACCATCGTGCGCGAGGCCGGCCTGCATCGCCTGCGCGCCGGCCCCTTCCCCAGCGCCGACGAGGCCCGCCAGCAGGCAGACAAGCTGCGCACTGAACACGGGCTGGAAGCCAGCCTGGTCGAGAAGCGCTAGTTCCGGCTAACGGCCTCCGCCCACGTCCAGCAGCGCACCCACCGTGTAGCTGGCGGCGTCGCTCAACAGCCAGGCGATGGCCTCGGCCACCTCGTCAGCACGGCCCAGCCGCTGGATGGGGATGGTGGCCGCGACGCCTGATGCGACCACGTCGATACCGCTGGTGGCGTGGATCTCTGTCTCGATGACGCCGGGCCGCACGCCGTTGACGCGGATGCCCTCGCCGATCAGCTCGCGCGCCAGGCCCTTGGTCAAGGTGTCGACGGCACCTTTGGTGGCGGCGTAGTCCACGTAGATGCCGCCCGAGCCGAACTCGGCCGCGCGCGAGCTGATATTGACGATGGACCCGCCGGTGCCGCCGGTGCGCGTGCTCATGCGCCGCGCGGCCTGTTGGCAGCACAGGAGCGTGCCCATCACGTTGACGTTGAAGAGCCGCTGCCAGCGCGCCATGCCCATGGCTTCCAGCCGCGCCACGGGCGCGACGATGCCGGCGTTGTTGACCAGGCCGCCCAGCCGTCCCCCGGCGGCATCCAGCCGCTCGAACATCGCCGCCACCTGGGCCTCGTCGGCCACGTCGGCCTGCAGCGCCAACACGCGACGGCCCAGTGCGTGCAATCTGCCCGCCAGCGTCTCGGCGGCGGCGCTATCCTGCGCGAAATTGATGGCCACGTCCCAGCCGGCCATGGCGCAACGCAGCGCCGTGGCGGCACCAATGCCACGCGAACCACCGGTGATCAAGACCCAGTCCGTCATGCGCGGCATTGTGGCGTTGTCGGGGAAGATGCGCGGCCCCTCGACACCCGCTGCATGGAATTCCTCGACGTCCCGACGGTCCTGAAGGTCAGCGCCCTCTTCAACCTGATGGCTGCGCTGGCCTGGTTGACGCTGGCGCAGGCCTTCCGCATGGCGCCGCGCGCCGGGCGCCTGATGGCGGCGGGCCATGTCGTGCTCATCCTGTCACAGGGCTGCGGCGACTGTGTGATCGGCTGGCCGCTGCAGCTGGGCCAGGCCCTGCCCGAGTTCGGCGCCCTGGCCTGCGCCGTGCTGCTGCTACTGGCACTGCAGCGCATGCTGCGCAGCCGGCTGCGTCGGCGACACATCGCCTGGGTCAGCGGCGTGGGCGCGCTGGCGATCGCGGCCGGCCTCATCAGCGGCTACGACATCGCCCCGCGGCTGGCCAGCACGGTCACAGTGACGGTTCTGGCCGCCCTGGCCGTGCGCGAGATGGTGCGCGGCGTCAGCGGCCAGCTGTCCCCTTTCGTCAGCACCTGCACGACGCTGCCCTTCGTGCTGCTGACGGCACTGGGTGCGAGCCACGCGGTGGAACTGCTGCTGGTGCCGGGCTGGGGCGAGCACATCCTGCGCGGCGAGCTGCCGTCGCCCACGCGCGCGGTACTGGGGTTCGTCGTCACTGCGGGCATCACGCTCAGCCTGATCGCACTGATGATCTGGCGCCTGGTCACGCGCATCCAGCACCTGACCTTCCGCGACCCGCTGACCGGCGCCCTCAACCGGCGCGCCTTCGAGCAAGCGCTTACCGATGCCCAGGCCCAGCTGCAGCGCGGCCACGGCTTTGCGCTGGCCATGATCGACGTCGACCACTTCAAGCGCATCAACGACGAGCACGGCCACCAGGCCGGCGACGCGGCGCTGCGGCACTGCGTGCGCATCTGGCAGGCCGGGCTGCGCTAGGTGGACCGGCTGGGCCGCGTCGGTGGCGAGGAGTTCTGCGCGCTGCTGCCGCTGGGCCACCCTCAGGACGTGGCCACCGCAGCCACCGTGGCCGAGCGCCTGCGCAGCCAGCTCGCGGCCCAGCCGCTGCGCTGGAAGGACGTGGAGCTGCCGCTGTCGGCCAGCTTCGGCGTGGCGCTGCCGGTCACCGGCGATGCGTGCGGCGAGGTGGGCCTGGCCCGCGCCGACGCCGAGCTCTACCGCGCCAAGGCCGAGGGCCGCGACCGCGTCTGCGTGGCGATGGACCTGGCCGCGCGGGTGAACGCGTGATCACCGCCGCCCAGACGCAGACGCTGCTGGCCGCCATCGCCCTGGTCGCCGGCGTAGCGACGCTGGTGTGGCTGGGGCTGGCGCTGATCGCCCGCATCTCGCCGCGCGCGTCGCTGACCATGGCCGGTGCGAACGCCGCAGCAGCAGCGGCCCTGGCGCTGCATGCGCTGCGCGGCGTGCTGCCCGACGCTCTCACCTTCTGGCCCGGCGACGTGCTGGCCGTCACCTCCTTCGCGCTGCTGGGTGCGGCGGTGCCGGCCGTCACGACGCGCCAACTGCACTGGAAGGCCGGCGCCGCCGTCGTCATCGTCGCGGCGCTGCTGATGCTGGCAGGGCCCCACGGCGGCGACCTGCGCTGGCAGGCCGGCATCGTCGACGTCGCCGGCGCCGGCCTCACGCTGGCCGCCGGTGTCGTGACCTGGCGCAGCCTGGGCGGCGCCACCAGCGGCCGGCGCACGCCCGCGCCGCTGGCGCTGCCGCTGTTCCTGATCGCCGCGCTGATGGCCGCGCGCGGCGCGCAAGCCTTCTTCCACCCCGGCAGTGCGCCGGACATGCGGGAACCCACCGAGTTCAACCTGGCCTTCCTGTGGACGGCGCTGGTGCTGACGCTGCTGCAGAACGCGACGCTGGCCTTCCTGGTGCTGGCACGACTGATCCTGCGCATCGAGCGCCTGCTGGAGCGCGACCCGCTGACCGACACGCTCAACCGCCGAGCCTTCGACCAGGCGCTGGCGCATGCACACGCCTGGCTCAGGCGCGGCCGCGGCTACGCGCTGGTCATGATCGACATGGACCGCTTCAAGCAGCTCAACGACAGCCTGGGCCACGCCGCTGGCGACGCGGCGCTGCGCCAGATGGTGCAGGAGCTGCAGCCCTGCCTGCGCGAGGTGGACCGCTTCGGCCGGCTGGGGGGCGAGGAGTTCTGCGTGCTGCTGCCAGACACCGGCATCGCCGGAGCGGCGCTGGTGGCCGAGCGCATGCGGGCGCTGGTGGACCAGGCCCCGCTGCGCTGGCTGGAGCAGGACTGGCCGCTAAGCGCCAGCTTCGGCATCGCCGAGGCGGAGCGCGACGACACCAGCGAAAGCGTCGTGCTGGCCCGCGCCGACGCGGCCATGTACCGCGCCAAGAGCCAGGGCCGCAACGTGGTCCAGGCCTGAACGCGATGAGCCCCGACACCACCCAGACGCTGCTGGACTTCCTCGCCGGCATCGACATCGAGGTGCGCGAGGCCGCCGTGCCCGCCGACAGCTTCCTGCCCGGCATCCGCCTGGTGGCCGGCGCGCTGGTGGTGGACCGCGCCGCGCTGCGCTGGCCCGGCGACCTGCTGCACGAGGCGGGCCACATCGCAACAACACCGGCTGCCCTGCGCGCAGCGCTGGACGACCAGCTCGCCGACGATCCCGCCATCCCGCACCGAGGCGAGGCCGAGGCCACCGCCTGGGCCTGGGCCGCGCTGACGCACCTCGGCCTGCCCGCCGGGCTGCTCTTCCACGAAGGCGGCTACCACGGCCATTCGGCCGGCCTGGCGCTCACCTACGCGATGGGCGTCTACCCTGGCGCGGCCGGCCTGGCCCAGGCCGGCATGGCACGGCTGGGCGGTGCCGACGGCTATCCGCGCCTGCTGCGCTGGCTACGCGACTGAGGCCTGGGTTTCAGGCGGCTTGCAGCGAGCCTCGCCGGGCCGCACAACGGCCCGCCTGGGTTCACACTGGGCGCCCCCCGACACTGAACCACCATGGACCTCGACCCCAAGGACCTCATCGACCAGGCCGCCCAGGCCACGCAAGCCCGCGAAGCCAGCGCCATGAGGCTGAATGCCGCCGTTGCCGTGACCGTGGCCGTGCTGGCCACCTTCATGGGCATCTGCAAGGTCAAGGACGACAACATCGTCCAGGCCATGCAGCAGGCCCAGGCCGACAAGCTGGACCACTGGGCCTACTACCAGTCGCGCAACCTGCGCGTGGACGTGGCCGAGGCCACCGCCACGCAGCTCACGTTGGCCAAGGCCGGCGCGCCGGCTGCCCAGGCCGCCGCCTATGACGAGGCGATCACCAGCTACCGCACCAAGGCCGCCGATCAGGCCAAGAAACGCGACGAACTGAAGGCCCAGGCCGAGACCGACCAGCGGACCTACGACAGCCTGAACTACCGCGACGACCAGTTCGACCTGTCTGACGCGCTGCTCGCCATCGCCATCGCGCTGCTGGCCGTCACGGCGCTGACCAAGCTGTGGCCGCTGTTCTACGTGTCGCTGGTGCCAACCGTCTTCGGCGTGCTGATGGGCGTGTCCGGCCTGGCCGCGCTGCCCATCCACCCGGATGCGCTGGTGAAGCTGTTGTCGTAGCGGCGGCGCTCGCAGCAAAAGGCCCCGACTGGGTCTCTCTCTGCGACGGCGCGGTTTCATTCTCGGTCGGCATTGCGGCCGTTTCGGGCGGTTCGCGCAGTGGGTTCGTCGGCCGGCGCTGGTCGGGGCGGTGTGACGCCGCTAGTCTGAGCCCCAGATGACCCCGCACTGCCAACCGCGATGAATGCACCCACCGCCCTGCCGATCGCCGCTGCGCCCCTGACGCGGCAGCAGCAGCTGACACGCCGTCTGGCCACCCTGGGCCCGGACCTGCGGCTGGCGGCCACGGCAGCCGTGCTCACCGGCGGCTCCTACCTGACGGCCCGCATCGCCCGAACGCAGTCGGCGCCCTGGTGGCACTGGGCCCGCGATACCCTGATCGTGCTGTCCTGGGACATGGCCTTCTTCAGCTTGCTGGTGCTTTGCCTGGGACGGCTGCACCGCGGGCTGCGCGCGCAGGGTGCCGCGCGCTGGGCCGCGCTGGCCGGCCTGGCGACGCTGATCGGCGCCCTCGCGCTGGCCTTGTTCCAGCGGTTCCACGGATTGCGCATGAACGGCTGGGTGATGCCCGTGCAGTACTTGCCGTGGATAGCCCTCACCAACCTGTTCTACGGTGTCCTGCTGGTCACAGTGTTCGAGTTCAGACACAGCAACCGCATCGCTGCCGCGGCACTGGACACTGCCGCGCTTCAGGACCTGACGGCCCAGGGCGCATGGGACCAGGCCCGCGCGCAGTTGCTGCAGGCGCAGATCGAGCCGCACTTTCTCTTCAACGCGCTGGCCAATGTGCGGCGACTGCTGCGCACCGAGCCGGCGGCGGCGCGGCGCATGCTGGGCGACCTGTCGCGCTACCTGCAGCAGGCCCTGCCGAGCCTGCGCGAGCCCGAGACCACGCTGCAACGCGAGGCGTCTCTGGTGCAGGCCTACCTGGCCGTGCATCGGGTGCGCATGGGCCCGCGGCTGCAGGCCGCGCTGGACATCCCGCCCGCGCTGCAGGCAAGCCTGCTGCCGCCCATGCTGCTGCTGACACTGGTCGAGAACGCGATCAAGCATGGCCTGGCGCCGCTGCCCGAAGGCGGCTGCATCACCGTCACGGCGCGCGCCACCACCGACGTGCTGACCCTCAGCGTGGCCGACGACGGCGCTGGCATGGCGCAGACCAGCGGCCATGGCCTGGGGCTGGCCAACACCCGCGCCCGGCTGCGCGCTGCCTACGGCAGCGCAGCCACGCTGAGCTTGAGCCGCAATGAGCCGCGCGGCGTGGTGGCGATATTGCGGCTGCCGCTGCGCCTGGGTACCGATGCAGGTACCGACGCCGGCACCGCCATCGGCCCCGCGATGGAAGCGCGCGCGCCGCCCCAGCCCGGCGGCGGCTGACGCACGGCGCTGCTGCGCCGCCCTACCGACACCCGAACTTCCGATCCGCGCCACACCGGCGGGCGCGTGGGTCGCCCTGCGTCTGCCCGTCATGCCCGCTGTATCCACACCGCTCAAGAGGACACCATCATGCGCACTCCCTTCACTGCACTTCAAGCCAAGGTCGCCGTCGCCACCCTGGCGGGCCTGCTGGCCCTGGCCCATGCACCGGCCCGTGCCGGGCTGCTGGACATCAGCTACAGCGGCACCGTGACTACTTTCACCTTCGGGGGCATGCCGCAGGACGTGCAGGTCGGCGACGTCGTCTCTGTGCACCTGCGCATGAACACCGACGCGCTGATCGACATCACCACGACTGCAAATGCGTTCTACGGCACGACCTATGCCAAGGTGCAGGCAACGCGGCTGGACGCGGCCGGTGCCTCGCTGTCGCTGGGTATCCACGGCCATGCGTTCACACCGGCTGACCACATCCCCTTCCTGGATAACTCGGCGGTCGGCATGACGGGGCCGTTCGCGTTCTTCCTGAACGGCGGTTTCGGCGGCATCTCCTATTTCGGCCTGAATGCCACCGGCAATGGCTTCTCGACCAAGGGGCTGGCGCCCGAGCCCTTCGACTTCGCTGGAGGGTCCTTCGCCGCAGCCGGCCCGTCGTATGCGGGCTACTTCGATCCCGCCTCGCTGCACATCACGGCAGTGCCCGAGCCGGCGTCAGCCCTGCTGCTCGCTGCCGGGCTGGCCGCATTGACCCTGCGCCGCCTGCGCGCAACCGCCTGAGGAGACCGACATGCCTGCCACCCTGCTCAAGACCGCACTCGCTCTGCTGCCTGCACTGGCTGCGACCACGGCGTTCGCGCAGACTCTGCCGTCGGCTGACGAAGCGGCGCTGCGCCAGCTCGTCGGCGACATCCGCCTGGCCATTAACCAGCTCGACATTGCCCGCTACACCACGCTGCTGGCTGAAGACATCGTCGCCATCGAACCCGATGGCGAGTTCCGCAGCCGCAGCGCCCTCGTCCAACGCATGCGCCAGGCTACTGCCGGCAAGTCGCCCGGCAACTACATGCCGCGCAACGAACCGGTGCTGATCCGTGCGCTCGGCCCGGGTCATGCCCAGGGCATCAACCATTGGGAGTTCGCTCCGCCCGGCTTTCCGCCAGCCAGCGGCACCACGCTGTGGACGGCCGTGAAAACCGACGGCCGCTGGGTCTTCCACAGCTGGGCGGTTGCGCCGAAGATGCCCGCCACGAACACCCCTTGACGAGCCACCCACCGACGATGCCACTCGCCACCCACGAGGCTACTGACCGCGAGTTGCCGCCGGGCCTCGCCGGCAGCGCCGATGGCGCGCCCTGGGCGGCAGCGCTGCAGCCGGGCTGGGGCGCGCTCGGTGCCGCGGTGGCCGTTGGCATCGCGCTGGCCTTCTACAGCGGGGCACCGCTTCACCCCAGTGCCAGGCTGTCGCAACTGCCGGCGGCCTGGACGATGGCGGTGCTGCAGTTCGGCCTGCCGCTGGTGCTGGCGCTGCGGGTGGCCGATCATGCCGTCGAGCGCGGACGTTCCGCCCTGCTTGCCTACGGCGCCGTGCTGCCGCTGGTGATCCTCGTCGGCGCCTTCGTGATCTGGCGGCCATTCTGGCCCTGGCTGCCACCGTGGGGCTACTCGACCCGTCCGCCCAGCCTGCTGGAGTGCTTCGGGGAGGGGTCGCGCCTGTGGTTGCCGATCACGCTGGGCGTGGTGGCCTACGCCCACTGGCGCCAGGCGCAACGCTCGCAACGCCGGATCGCGCAGCGCCGCCTGCAGCGGGCGCAGTGCCACCAGCAGATGCAAGCGGCGCAGTTGCTGGCGCTACAGGCCCGGGTCGAGCCGCAGTTGCTGTTCGAGACGCTGCAGCACGTCACCCGGTTGGCCGACACGGACCCCGCCGCCGCCGAGGCCTTGCTGGATGACTTGATTGCGCTTCTGCGCGCGATGTTGCCCGAGTCCGACCAGCCCGGTTCGACCGTCGAGCGCGAATTCGCCCTCGTACGGGCCTACGCCAGGGTCACCGGCGACACCGCTCTGCTGCCGCCCGGGTTGGTGCTGAACAGCACGCCCGATGCGGGGCGCGCCACATTGGCGCCCATGGTGTTGCTGCCACTGCTGCGCGCCCTGGCCCCGGCCGGTTCAGCGGCCTGGCAAGTGGACGCTGAACTGACACCTGCCGCCGCGCCCGGACTGCAGCTGAGGCTTCGCGCCCGACCGCCCGCCTCGCCCGGTGCACTGGCCGCGCTGCGCCGCGTGGCCGGCCCAGTGCAGGCTCAGGCCCAGGCACACCTGGTCGCAGTGCACGGCGCGGGTGCACGCATCGCTTTGGTCGACACCGACGCAGACACCCATTGGCTGATCGACATCCCAAACACCCATGCCGCAAGCCCTGATCGCTGAAGACGAGCCTCTGTTGGCAGCCGAGATCGCGGAGGAGCTCGCGCGCGCCTGGCCCGAGCTCAAGGTGTGCGAGGTGGCGCACGACGGTCATGCCGCGTGGCGCGCCTTCGAGCAGCACATTCCCGAGATCGTCTTCGCGGACGTGCAGATGCCCGGCCTGGACGGACTGGAGCTGGCGCGCCTGGTCGGTGACCGCGCCCACCTCGTCTTCGTCACCGCCTTCAACCACTTCGCGGTGCAGGCCTTCGAGGCCGGCGCGGTGGACTACCTTGTCAAGCCGCTGGACGCGGCGCGGCTGGCGCTGGCCGTCCAGCGACTCAAACGGCGCATCGGCGAGCGGCCGGCCGACCTGTCGGGCTTGTGGTCGCGCCTGCCCCAGCCCGGCAGCGGCGCGAGTGGCCGCGGCCTGCGCTGGCTGACGGTGCCTCAGGGTCGCGATCTGCGGCTCATCACGGCCGACGAAATCTGCTACCTGAAGGCAGACCACAAGTACGTGGCCGTGGTGACCGCCGACGGCGAGGCCCTGCTGTCCACGCCACTGAAGGAGCTGCACGCGCGGCTGGACCCGGAGATCTTCTGGCAGGTGCACCGGGGCACCGTGGTCAACATCCAGGCAGTACGCAGCATCCACCGCGGCCTGGCCGGGCGACTGAGCCTGTCGCTGCGCGAGCGCCCGGAGACCCTGCCCGTGGGGCCGGGCTACGCCCACCTGTTCAGGCAGTGGTGAGCGAAGTCCGGTGCGCGATCACCACACCTTGCAGTGCTGCCCCGCTGCCTTCACCAGCCTGGCGCCCGGCTTACACGCAAACGCCTTCTCGAACTCCGGCATGTTGACGACCACGCCGTTGATGCGCCACCGGGCCGGCGAGTGCGGGTCGACCTTGGCCTGCACGCGCAGCGCCTCGGGGCGGGCGTCGGCGCAGTCCCATTGCGCAAAACCGACGAAGAAGCGCTGCTCGGGCGTCAGGCCGTCGCGGTTCTCCAGTGTCTTGCCCACCATGTGCGCCTTCCAGGCCTCCCAGGCCAGCACCAGACCGCCCAGGTCGGCCAGGTCTTCGCCCAGCGTCAGCTTGGAGTTGATCTTGATGTCGTCGACGACGGTGTAAGAGGCGTACTGATCGACCACGCAGGCGGCGCGGCGCTCGAACTCCTTGCCGTCCTTCTTGGTCCACCAGCTCTTCAGGTTGCCCTGGGCGTCGAACTGGCGGCCCTCATCGTCGAAGCCATGCGTCAACTCGTGGCCGATGGTGCCGCCGGTGTTGCCGTAGTTGGGCGCCTCGTCCAGCGCGGCGTCGTACAGCGGCGCCTGCAGCACGGCGGCTGGGAAGTTGATGTCGTTCATCTGCGCGTCGTAGTAGGCGTTGACCGTCTGCGGCGTCATGCCCCATTCGCCGCGGTCCAGCGGCTGGCCGATCTTGGCCAGGCGGCGCTTGGCCTCGAAGACGTTGCCGCGCACCACGTTGCCGAGGAAGTCGCCGCGCTGCACGGCCAGGCCCGCGTAGTCGCGCCAGCGGTCCGGGTAGCCCACCTTGTTGACGATGGCCTTGAGCTTGGCGTGGGCGCGCGCCTTGGTCTCGGCGCTCATCCAGGTCAGGCTGTCGATGCTGCGGGCCATCGCGGCCTCGATCTCATCGGTCATCTGCACGGTCGCGGCCTTCAGGTCAGACGTGAAGTTGCGTGTCACGAACTCCTGGCCCAGCGCCTCGCCCAGTTGCAGGTCGACAAGCTGCACGCAGCGCTTCCAGCGTGCCTTCAGCTGAGGCTGGCCGGTGAGCGTCTGGCCGTAGAAGTCGAAGTTGGCCTGCACGAAGGCGTTGTCGAGCGCCGGCGCCAGGCTGCTGGCCAGCTGCCAGCGCAGGTAGATCTTGAGGTCGGCCAGGCTCATCGACGCCAGACGCGCGCCCAGCGCCTTGAAGAAGGCCGGCTCGGTGACGTTGTAGCGCGCATGCCAGGGCGCGGTGCCCAGGGCGGCCTGGTAGCTGGCCCAATCGAAGCCGGGCATCAGCGCCTTCAGGCCGCGGGCATCGACGACGTGGAAAGTCTTGTAGGGGTCGCGCTTGTCGACCTTGCTCAGCGAGGCCTTGGCCAGCACCGTCTCGGTGGCCAGCACGCTGCGCGCCGCCGCCCTGGCGGCTTCCGGCGGGTCACCCAGCAGCTGGAACAGCTGCGCCACATGGGCCTCGTAGGCGGCGCGGATCTTCAGCGTCTTGTCATCGCGCTTCAGGTAGTAGTCGCGATCGGGCAGGCCCAGGCCGCCAGCCGAGGCGAAGGCGATCTGGCGCGTCGCGTCGGCAAAGTCCTGGCCCGCGCTGAAGCCGAAGAACAGGCGGTCGTTACCGGCCGCAAGCTGCAGTTCGGCAAGCAGGGCCGGTAGGGCGCGCTTGTCTTGCAGCGCAGCGATGTGGTCCAGCAGCGGCTGCAGCGGCTTCAGCCCCGCGGCCTGCACGGCAGATTCATCCATGCAGGCGCCGAAGTAGTCGCCCAGCTTGGCCTGGGTGGCGCTGCGCTCGGCGCCGGGCTCCCCCAGCTTGTTCAGCACGCCCCACAGGTAGCGCTGGTTCTCGTTGGCCATCTTGGCGTAGACGGACCAGCGTGACTGGTCGGCTGGGATGGGGTTGCCCTTGCTCCACGCGCCGCAGGCGTAGCGGTAGAGGTCGTCGCAGGGGTCGGCGCTGCGGTCCATGGCCGTCACGTCCAGGCTGGGCGTGTAGGGCAGCGTGTCCAGCGGCGTCTCGTTGGCGGCATGCGCGAGCGTCGCCGCGAGCAGGGCGGGGAGCAGCAGTCGTTTCATGATGGGCAGGGCGGAGCTTTGAAGTGCGGCGATTGTGGTCGTTTGGCGCACCCGGGCCATTGGGCATCCCCCCGATCAGAGGCGGCGCCCCTCACTGGCCGCCACGATCAGCTGCTCCAGCCGACGTTGGCGTGTCGCGTCCTGCTTGGCGCTCAGCACCCAGCGCAGCATCTGGCGCCGCCAACCCGGCGGCTGGGCCTCGAACCAGGCCCAGGCCTTGCGCTGGCGCCTAAAGCGCTTCTCCAGCACGGGCGGCAAGGCCACTTCGCCTTCGTGTTCGTAGGAGTAGACGATGCTGCGCCGCTCCGTGCGGCGCTCGAAGGCCGCCAGGCCCGCGGGCGTCATGCGCCCCTCGGACGTCAGCACAGCCACGCGGTCGATGTTGACGCGGCTCCAGATCGACTTGGGCCGCCGCGGCGTGAAGCGGATCTGGTAGCGCAGCTCGTCTACGCGCTTCCTCACGCCGTCTATCCAGCCGACGCACAGCGCCTCGTCCACCGACTGGGGCCAGGTCATGCTGGGCACACCGGTGCCGATCTTGTGGAAGCCGACCACCAGTTCCGCGGCCGTGGCGGCATGTCGGGCCAGCCAGCGTCGGAACTCGTCGGGCGACGCGAAGTAATGGGGTTCGGCCATGATGTGGGCATTCTGATTCGCCCGACCTGCCCATGACCCCCCTGCTGCTGCTCGTCGCCATCGCCGATGAACACAAGGCCTTGCTGCTGGACCGATTTCGCGTCATCGAAGCCACCACTCCCGCGGCGCGCGCTGCGGCCATCGCAGACCATGCTGACGAGATCGAACTGGTGCTGACAAACGGCGCCACCGGCTTTCGTGCCGACGAGATCGCGGCGTGCCCCAACCTCCGGCTGCTGGCCGCCCAGGGTGCCGGCTACGAGAACCTGGACCTGGCCGCCGCCCGCGCACGCGGCGTGCTTGTCTGCAACGGCGCCGGCACCAACGACGACTGCGTGGCCGACCACACGATGGCGTTGCTGCTGGCCAGCATCCGCGCGCTGCCGCAGCAGGGCGCGGCGCTGCGAGCGGGCGTCTGGCGCGACGCGCTGCCGCTGTACCCGCACTTCACGGGCCGGCGCCTGGGCGTGCTCGGCTTCGGCGCCATCGGCCGCAAGATCGCGCAGCGCGCCGCGGCCTTCGGCATGGCCATCGGCTATCACAACCGCCGCCCGCGCGAGGACGCCGGCGAAGCCCGCTACTTCGACGGCGTCATGGGGCTGGCCACCTGGGCCGACGACCTCGTCGTCGCCACGCCGGGCGGCGCGGCCACGAAGCACATCGTCAACGCCGAGGTGCTGGCCGCACTCGGCACCGGCGGCCACGTCGTCAACATCGCGCGCGGCAGCTGCGTGGACACGGCCGCACTCGCCGCGGCGCTGGCAGCCGGCCGAATCGGCGGCGCGGCGCTGGATGTGTATGACAGCGAGCCGCGGCCACCCGCCGAGCTGCTGGCGTTCGACAACGTCATCCTGACACCGCACGTCGCCGGCTGGTCACCGCAGGCTATCCGCGCGACGGTGGTGAACTTCATCGCCAACGTCGATGCCTTGCAGCGCGGCGAGCCGCTGCGCACGCCGATCTGACACGCGCTGTCAAACCTGGGGTGTTTTCGGCCGCACCCCATACTGGCTCCGCTTCAGGCTTGGCGCCTGCCGCGAAGGAGCCCGGATGAACAGCAGTACGGCCCCCCTCCCTGAGCAGCAGGCGCCCTCAGCCAGCCCGGGCTTGCTCACCCGCTGGTGGCAGGGCCTGCGCCAGCCCACCCGGCGGCTCAACCTCGCGCTGCAGGGCGGCGGCGCGCACGGCGCCTTCACCTGGGGCGTGCTGGACGCGCTGCTGGAAGACCCGCACATCAGCTTCGAGGGCCTGAGCGGCAGCAGCGCCGGCGCGATGAACGCGGTGGTGCTGGCAGACGGCTGGCTCAAGGGCGGTCGGGAGGGCGCGCGCCAGGCGCTGGCAGAGTTCTGGGCCGAGGTCGGCACGCAGTTGCCCGCCGGCATGATCACGCAGGGCGAAGGCGACGCTATCGCGCTGTCGCCAGCCAGCAAGCTGCTGGCGCAGTGGGCCGGCCACTTCTCGCCCGCGCAGCTCAACCCCTTCGACCTGAACCCGCTGCGCGACCTGCTGGCGCGGCGCCTTGACTTCGAACGGCTGCGCACCGAGAGCCCGTTCAAGCTCTTCGTCGGCACCACGCAGGCCAGCAACGGCAAGCTGCGGGTCTTCCGCGAGCACGAGCTCAACCTGGATGTGCTGCTGGCCTCAGCCTGCCTGCCCAAGCTCCACCACGCGGTCGAGATTGACGGCGAAGCCTACTGGGACGGCGGCTATTCGGCCAACCCGGCCGTGTTCCCGTTGTTCTACGACTGCGCCGCCAGCGACGTGCTGCTGGTGCTGCTCAGCCCGCTGCGGCGCGAAGGGACGCCGCGCACGCTGGAAGACATCGAGGCCCGCATCGCGGAGCTGGCCTTCAGCGCCCACTTCATGCGCGAGATGCGCACCTTCGCCCAGGCCACCCGCTATGCCCGGCCGAGCTTCATCACGCGGGGCCGGCTGGAGCGGCGGCTGCAGCAGCTGCGCTTTCACATGATCGACGCCAGCGACATGCCCAGCCTGCAGCGTACCGACACCAAGCTGCTCGCCTACGGCCCCTTCCTGACAAGGCTGCACGACCAGGGCCGCGAGCGTGGCGCGGCCTGGCTGCAGGCCCATGGCGGTGACGTGGGCCGGCGCTCGACGCTGGACGTTGAGGCCTGCTTTGGCTGAGGACCGCTGAGCGGCATCGGGGACGGCCGGCCGGCCTGCAAGACGTCATGGCGGCCCTCCTTGCGACAGGCTGGGGGACGCGGCGCCATGCTGCACCGCACACAGAGGGATTGCCCTCAATTCAAGGGCTTGTGGCGGTGCTACGGTGCGCCGTTGTTCATGGCACGGCCCTGCCATCGCGGGGTCGGGCGCTCTGTTGGTTCCCGTCGCAAACACACAAAGCTAGGAGACACAGATGAGGACTTCCCTTCCCGCCGCCCTGGGCCGCGCCGCCTGCCGGATCGTGTTGCCGTTGCTGGCCGCCTGCAGCCTGGCCGCACCGGCCGCCGCCAGCACGTTGACCCAGAACGTCTCGTGGACCATCGACCGGGCCGGCACCACCACCAAGTACCGCGTGGTGGCCTATGGCGACTCCATCTATGCCGGCTACAACGGCTCGGTGCTGAACGCCGCCAAGTACGCCGCGCCCACGGTGGACGCCGAGTACCTCTCGGCGCTGTGGAACGCCGATATCGAGAGCGTGCGCCGCGCCAAGTCCGGCGCCGTGGCCTCCGACGTCTACGCCAACAAGATCGTGGCTGAGAAGTCCTACATGCAGGCCGCATCCACGCGCGTCGTCACCTTTGAGATGTGCGGCAACGACGGCCTGCAGGCCCGTTCCGCCTTCAAAAGCCAAACCGGCACCTGCGACTACAGCGGCATGGACGCCGCCGTGAACAGCTGCAAGACCTACGTGGCCGCCGCGATGGACTTCATCAACGCCAACGCCTACGCGGGCGTGAAGGTCAAGCTCATCTCCAACCTGCACTACCCCGGCTACAACGCCGACAACACGCAGAGCAGCTGCAAGGACGCTGGCACCGGCGCTACCGTGAACCTGCGCGACCGCTTCCTGCCCAAGCTCGCCACAATGAACTACTGGATGTGCGAGTACGCGCGCCAGAAGGGCTTCCAGTGCGCCGACAACTTCGCGCAGTACATGGGCGCGGACTACGACAGCAACGGCGATGGCGTCATCGACTCCGACGGCCTGCGCTATGTGGCCGGCGAGAGCGAGGCCAGCTACGTGAGCCGCATCACCACGACGCTAAAGCCTACCCTCCGTGATGCCAACGCACACTTCGTGTCGGCCAGCAGCTACGACTACATCCAGTCCGACGACACCCACCCGACCTACAGCGGCGGCACCGTCAGCGCCGGCCTGTTCGGCGGCACCACCGGCTCAGGTGCGCCGCGCTACACCACCATCACCAACGGCAAGAACCCGATCTGGAACCAGTACGGGCACGAGCGCATGGGCTGGGCGGTGTCGCGCTCCAACCCGGCAGCACCCTGATAGCCTGGATGCGGTGACACACGCAGGCAACCCGGCATGAACACGCCCCAGCCACCCCCGCCCGACCGTGGCGACGCCAGCTGGGGACCGTCGCCCTGGCTGCTGGCCGCCGCGCTGACCGTGGTGGCGGGTGGACTCGCGCTGTGGTGGCCAGCGGGCGAGGCGCCGGCAGTGGTTGCCACGACCGCGCCAGCCGGCTCGCCGCCGGCTTTGAGCCTGCCTGCATCTCAACCCGCAACGCCGCAGAGCAGCTCGCCCGTACCCGCCACAGCACCCGCCGTGGCGGCCGGCCCGGCGTCCAGCCTGGCGGCGCGCATCCCGCGACTGCGCGACCCGAACGGGGACCTTACCCCCGACCTGGCCGATTACGTCAACGAAGGTGAGCGCCCCACGATGGCCCAAGTGATAGCACGCCTGCACGCGGCCGGCGTGCGCACCGGCCTGGGCGCGTTCTCGCCGCCCGGCACCCGCCCGCCGCTGATCGGCCTGGCGGTGCCCGAGGGCTTCGATCTGCCGCCCGGCTATGTGCGCCACCACCAGGCCACCGACGACGGCCAGCGCATCGAGCCCATCCTGATGTTCTCGCCCGACGCGCCCACCGTGGTCTTGGACGGCCGCAGCATCGCTGTGCCGCCGGACCGCGTTGTGCCGCCCGAGTTGGCGCCACCCGGCCTACCCATCCGGCGCATCGTCGTGCCGGCGCCTGTCGACGGGCCGCCCGGCGCCCGGCCGGGGAGCTGACCATCGCCGCCTGGCTGACCCGGCTCGCCAGCAGCCGGTGGACCGGTGTTGTCATGGCCGCGCTGCTGTGCGGCCTCTACGCGCGTGGCGGTGCGGCCTGGGTGCTGGGCTTCGTGGCGCTGGTGCCCTGGCTGCGCACGCTGAACGCCGACACCTCGCTCGCCCGCACGCTGCTCGGCGCCTGGGCCATGTCGGTCGCCTTCACCGCCGCCGTGTTCTTCTGGTTCGGCTCGGCGCTGGGGGCCTACACGCAGATTGGCGCGACCGCAGGCCTCGCGCTGCTGATGCTTGCCGCGCCGCTGTTCCAGCCGCAGATCCTCGTCTTCGCCGCCGTGCGCCACCTGGCGCAGCGCTGGCACGGCGCGGTGCTGGCTGCGCTGGCGGGAACGGCGGCCTGGGTCGCCACCGAATGGGCCTGGCCGCACCTGCTGGGCGACACCCTCGGCCACGGCCTCTACCCCGCGCCGCTGCTGCGCCAGGCCGCCGAGCTGGGCGGCGCCACCGGGTTGACCGTCGTGCTGCTGCTGGCCAACGAGGCCGTTGCGGTGGCCCTGGCCCGCCGGCGCGACGGCCCGCGCGTGATGGCCGCGCCACTCGCGCTTGCCGCCCTCGGCCCGCTGCTGCTGGCCGGCTACGGCCTGCTCGCCCTCCAGGCCGAACCACCCTCGGCCGCCCTGCCGCTGCGCCTGGGCCTGGTGCAGTCCAACATCACTGACTACGAGCGCCTGCGCCGCGAGAAGGGCGCTGCCGCCGTGGTGCGCGAAGTGCTCGACACCCATTTCGCGATGAGTTACGACGCCGTGGAGCGCCAGCATGTGGATGCCGTGCTGTGGTCCGAGACGGTCTACCCCACTAGCTTCGGTCAGCCCAAGAGCGAGGCCGGCGCCGAGCTGGACGCCGAGATCCAGGCCATCGTCGACGCAGCCGGCGTGCCCTTCGTGTTCGGCACCTACGACCGAGACGCAGCCGGCGAGTACAACGCCGCCGCCTTCGTCTCGCCCCGCAGTGGACTGCTGGGCATGTACCGCAAAACCCGCCTCTTCCCGCTGACCGAATACCTGCCAGCCTGGCTGGACCATCCGACCGTGCGCGGCTGGCTGCCCGGCGCCGGTGCTTGGCGGCCAGGCAGTGGCGCACGCGTCTTCCCGCTGCGCCTGGTCAACGGCAGCGGTGGGGGCCGAGAGATCCCGGCGCTGCCGCTGATCTGCCTGGACGACACCGACGCCGGCCTCGCCATCGCAGGTGCCCGGCTGGGTGCGCAAGTCATCCTGACGATGTCCAACGACGCCTGGTTCACCGACCAGCCCCAAGGCGCAGAGCTGCACCAGGCCGTGGCGGCCTTCCGCAGCATCGAGACCCGGCTACCGCAGTTCCGCGTCACCACCAACGGCTTCAGCGCGGTGATTGATGCGCGCGGCAACGTCATCGCCGCCACGCGCATGGGCGAGCGCACCCTCGTCATCGGCGACCTGCCAGCGCGCGACCCGGCCCCCACACTGATGGTGGCCTGGGGCGACTGGGTTGGTCGTGCGGGGGCCGTGTTCCTTGCCGTGCTGCTCGTGCTGGCGGCGCTGCGGCGCTGGGTGACTCCCGCACCCGTGGCCGCGAGCGCCGCGTTGCCGGCCCGGATCGCCGTGCTGCCGCCCGCTGTGCGCGGTGTGACCGGCCTGCTGCGGACGGCCTCGCGCGGCGGCGCGCTGGTCCTGGGCGCGGCCGTGCTTCTGGGCGACGGAACGCTGCAGGCCCACACACTGGCACTGATCCGCACGTTCGCGGCCCTGTGCCTCATCCCCGAGGCGGCGGCCTGGGCCTTGCTGCGCGCCTGCGCCGCCCAGCTCACGCTGGCGGACGGCCGGCTGGTGCTGACGCGCGGCTCGCGCCGGCTGGATGTGCCGCTGCACGATATCGCCGCTGTCGAACCCTGGCGCGTGCCGCTGCCCGGCGCCGGTGCTTCGCTGCGCCTGCACTCGGGTGAACGCTGGCGCCACGGCCTCGCGCTGGCGAACCCCTGGGCTCTGGCCGGTGCCCTCGGCCTGCCGTTGCACGAGCGGCCGCCAGTGCCCGCCTGGTGGATCTGGGCCCGCAGCCGCGCGCAGCGGGCGCCCAGCCGGCTCGCGCATCCGGCGTTCAAGTGCCTGCTGCTGCCGCTGGTGCTGGCGATTCCCGCCTTCCAGCTTCACCAGCGGATCGCCTACGGCAGCGCGTTCGGGGAGTTCTACAGCTTCGGGCTCTGGGCCTACCTGAAGGCCTTCGGGCTGTGGTGGGCGGCCTGGGGCGTCGGCGTTGTGCTCTGCGCGGCGGGGCTGCGCGCCATCATCGAGCTCGGCTCGCTCATGGCCGGGCTGCTGCGCCCGCCACAGGCAGCGGCGGCGCGGGCCGCGTTGGAACGGCTGGGACTGGTCACCTTGTACCTGGGCCTGCCCGCCTGGCTGCTGCTGCGGGCCGTGGCCAGCTGAACCTGCGGGCTGCGGGCTGCGGGCTGCGGGCTGCGGGCTGCGGGCTGCGGCTATGCTGCCGGCCAGTTGTACATACAAGTGGAGCATCCCATGACGACCTACGACATCGTCATCGCCGGCGGCGGCGTGTCGGGCCTGTATTGCGCGTTGCGCCTGGCCGATGCCGGTCACCGCCTGCTCGTGCTGGAGGCCTCGGCGGACCGCTGGGGTGGGCGCATCGAGACCGAGGAAATGGACGGCTTCATCGCCGAGTACGGCCCGATGCGCTTCGAGCCGACGCTGCAGCCGCGTTTCGCAGCCTTGTGCGCGGAGCTGGGCGTGGGCCTGGTGGACTTCTCCGGCCCCTCGGCCGACCAGCTCGCCACCGACGACGTCGACCTGCCCGAGGCAGAGCGCGGGCTGAACTCGCTGCAGCTGCTGCAGCGCGGCATCATGCTCATCATGGGCCGCGAGCCCGGCGACCAGGCCTGGATCGACGCGCTGACCGAGGCCGACTACATGCGGCTGCGCAAGCACGCCCAGCTGCACGGCCAGCCGCTGTGGGACATGGGGTTCTGGAACGCACTGTCGGCGCAAGGGGTGCTGAGCCACCGGGCGCTGGTGAAGCTGCGCGACACCGGAACTTTCTATCACATGATCCCTGAGAACCTGAACGCAGCCGAGTGGATCATCTGGTGGCTGCGCGCGCTCAAGACCGTGGGCCAGCAGCTGGCCAGCATCGAGGGCGGCTCGGCGCGCTTGACGGAAGGGCTGCTGGCGCGGCTGCGTGGCCATGCCAACGTGACGCTGGCTGGCGGCCACAGGCTGACGGGCGTGCGACCGGTAGAGCTGGGCCGGCCTACGCTGGCGCTGGACGTGGCGACACAGAGCGGCACGGTCACGCTGCGCGCCGAGCGGCTGATCCTGGCGCTGCCGCGGCTGCCGCTGCTCAAGCTCACGCGCCACCTGCCCGGCCACATCGCCTCGCAGTTGGACAGCGTCAACGGCTTCCCGATGCTGAAGGTGTTCTTCGTCTGCAACACACCGTGGTGGAGCCACGGGCAAGCGCCGCAGCAGTACGCCAACTGCATGCCCACGCGCGAGATTCACTACTTCCGCCGCCCGCCCGAGGCCGATGCCGACGGCCACGGCATGGTGCTGCTCTACATGGACCGCCCGTCCACCGAGTTCTGGCGCCACTACGTCATCGACGGCGACCGCCACGACCGCGCCGAGCTGGACCAGAACGCGCGCATCGTCGACGCCTTCGCGCTGTTCGTCGCGCGCGACGTGAAGCGCTCGGCCGAGGCCGGTGCGGGTGCGGCATTGAAGCTGACCGACAGCGCGCGGCGCATCTTCGGCGACCTCAGCCTGGCCGAGACGGCGGGCTACATCCGCAACTCCATCATCACCTACGGCATCCGCGACTGGGCGCGCGCGCCCTACGGCGCCGCCAACCACGGCTGGCAACCGGGCGTGCGCTCGTGGAAGGTGATGGACGCGTTCAAGGCATTCGACTTCGGCAGCGGCGCGCGCAACTTGCACATCGTCGGCGAGGCCTTTTCGGACTACCAGGGCTTCATCGAGGGCGCTCTGAACAGCGCGGAGCTGGCGCTGGCAAGCATCCCGGCCAGGCCGGCGGACGAGGCGGCCGAAGAGCCCAGCCTGGGGCTGTCCTGACGCTCAGGCGCGCAGCCGTCGCGCGACGGGCAGCAGCCCGAGCGCGGCCAGCACCAGCGCGAGCGACGCCGGCTCGGGTAGCGGGCTGCCCACCTGCGGCCCTAGCGTGTCGATGAACACCTGGGCCGCGCTACTGCCTGCCGACGGGTCCATGCCGGCCACGTAGGCCATGGTGCTGCCGTCCTCGCTGATGACGGTGTCCATGTTGTAGGCCAGGCCCGCGGTGTGGGTGAGCTGCCGGAAGTCGCCCGCCAGCAGGTCGTAGACGAAGGCCTCGAAGTTGCCATCGGCGTTGCCGCCCGTCAGGTCGGCCGTGCTGCTGAACACGATGCGGCTGCCGTTGCCGCTGATGCTGGGGCCGCTGGCGGTGCCGCCGGTGGTGTGGGTGAGTTGCAGCAGGCTGTGGCTGGCGATGTCGTAACGGAACAGCTCGGCATTGCCATCGGCGTTCTGGCCCAGCGGGTTGAAGGACGACACGAACGCGACGCTGTTGCCGTCGGCGCTGATCGCGGGCCGCTGGTTGAAGCCGCTGCCGGTTGGCGAAATGACGGTGGTGATGCCGGTCTCGAAGTCCAACACGCGCACGCCCTGGGAGAAGCCTTCGTAGGCCAGGCGCTTGCCGTCGCCGCTCAGCGTGAAGTCCAGCGGCGACGCCACGACGACGCTGGAGAAGCTCTGGGCGGCCATGTCGTAGAGGCGCAGGCCGAGGTTGTCGGTGGCCACCGCGATGCGCTGGCCGTCCCGGCTGATGGCGGACTGCTCGAATGTGGGCCCCAGCGGGGTCAGCGTGGTCTGCACGTTCGTGTTCAGGTCGACGCTCAGGGTCTGGAAGTAGCCGTTGTTGCCGCTGAGGCCGAAGTGCTGAAATACGACGCGGCTGCCATCGCCGCTGAGGCTGGGCTCCTGGTTGCCACCGGCGAACTGGCCGCCGGGCAGGCTGGTGATCTGGCGCAGCTGGCCCGCGCCGCGCTCGTACACGAAGACCTCGAAGTTGTTGTCGGCGTTGCCGCCCGTCATGTTGCCGGCCGAGTAGAAGGCCACGCGGCTGCCGTCCGCGCTGAGGCTGGGACCGAAGCTGTTGAGATTGCCGCTGCTGAGCTGCAGCGGCGCAGCCTGGGCCAGGCCGGCCACGGCAGCGAACAGAGTGACGAGCGGGAACTTCATGAGGGTCTCCAAGAGCCTGTGAACAGGGGTCTTGGGGGCAGACGCTCTGCCGGAACCGCCTGCGACAGCGGCCGGACCCCTCAGACCCGGGGCCGTCGCTCAAAGCAGCGACAGAAGGGACTCAGGTGGCGTTGAGCCACAGCCGCTGGAACAGCGGCGAGCGGCAGGACAGCCGGCCGTTGACCACGGCCATGCCGTCGCGCTCGGTCAGCGTGGCCTCGCGCGGCGCGGCCAGCAGCGACACGCCCAGCCCCAGCCGGTGCGCCTGCGGCTGCCAGCGCAGGCCGATGGCCTCGGCCAGCGTAGGCAGGATGTCGACGTGCGTGAACTGGCGCTGCAGGTCTTCGGCTGGCAGCGCGCGGCCCGCGGCGTCGTAGCGGGCCAGTGCGTGGAAGACGGTGCGGCCATGGGCCTCCGGCACCAGTTCGCCGTTCAGCAGCGGCTCGGGGTTGAGGTGGTCGCCCATGACCCACACCACCTTGGGCCGGCCGTCGTCGTCATCGTCCTCGTCGGCCCCGGCCAGGTCGCCGGACACGCAGCCGCGGTCGTGAGCGCCCGATGGGCCGTGGGTGTCGACGGTCAGCAGCAGACTCACACGGGGCTCGCCGGCGCGGCGCGGGCGCTGCATGTCGGTCCAGGCCTGCTCGGCCAGTTCGCTGTCCAGCAAACCCCAGCCCTCGTGCGGCACGGGCACGCCGCGCCGCTGCCACTCCTCGGCGCCAAAGCGCCGCGCGACGTGGTGCTCCTCCAGGAAGCGGCCCTTGCCGGCAAACTTGAGCGATGCGCCGCCGTAGAAGCTGATGTCCCAGCCCTGCGCGGCCAGCAGGTCGGTCAGGCAATGCCCACGGGTGAAGAAGTGCCGGCTGTACTCCAGCGAGTTGTGGCTCATCAGGCCCACGGGCTGCAGCGGCACGCCGCACAGCGCGCTGAACATGCCGCCCACCGTCCAGCTCGCGCCACTGAGGTTGTGCAGGTCACCCAGAGTCTGGAAGTCGTCCTGCAGCTGCGTCAGCTGCGGCAGCAGCGCGGCCTGGGGCTGGCGTGGGCGGGTGTAGTCCTCGTCCAGGGACTCGACGAAGACGATGAGCACGTCAGGGGGTTGCGCGGGCGCCTGCAGCACCACGCGGCCGGGGTCGACATAGTGACGCGCCAGGTAGTCGCCGCCGTCAGGCTCGGGCTGGCAGGGGTCGGACACGGTGGCGTTGACCGACACCACGGCCCCGGCGCCCAGCAGCGCCAGCAGCAGCAGCCGGTGCCAGCGCTTCAGGCGCCACAGCACGAAGAGGCTCAGCGCCGTGAGTGCCAGGACCGCCAACAGGCAACGGCAGGCGCGCCACAGCATGCGCGGGTCGGCGTAGTCCAGACCGCCATGCTGCAGGTGGAAGAGCACCTGGTCCGGCGTCACCAGCCCCAGGTAGGTGCGCAGGAACCAGGTCGTGCCGACGACGGCCCAGAGCAGCAGGACCAGCATCGCCAGGACGGTGGCGCCGGGGCGGGGCAAGCGGAGGCACAGGCGGGCGGCGGGCATCGCCGGTGAGTCTGCCGACGCCGCATTGCCGGGCCGCTTGCAGAAGTTTGCTGAGTGTTGAGCCCAGGAAAACTACTGTGCGGCCGCCTTGACTGGTGCCGCCGTGCAGGCCTTGGCAGCCGCCAGCCCGCGCAGGAAGCCGCGCCGCACGCCGCCGGCCGTGATGGCCACACTGACCTGGCGGGCGTAGCGCTCGGCGCCGCTGAGCTTGCGCACCCAACCACGGAAGGGGATGACGCCTTCGGCCGTGCGCTGCAGCGCGCCGGTGGCGGCGTCCTCACCCCGGTCCAGCAGGCCGGGGTTGCCGGCCGTGTGGGGAGCGTCGAGGTCGGGGCCGAGGACTTCGTCCAGCGAGCGTATGCCGGCCACGATGCCGGCACAGCTGGCATCGGCCGGTGGCGCGTAGGGCGCTGCGGCGGCGGCCTTCAGCACGTCGGGGATGTCGGCGCGAACGACGTTGAGGTCGCTCAGCGGCGTCGTGGCAGCGTTGGCGACCTTGTCTTGGTTGCTGCTGGCACAAGCCGTCAAGGCAAGCGCGGCAGTGAGGATGAGCGTGAGGTGGTGTGTGCGCATGGCCTGCGCATCATCTCAGCCCAGCGTTGATCTTCGCGAGCGCGGCCGCGCCGGGGCAGAGTGCTTTTTCACCCAGCGCGTTCAAGGGCTGGGCCGCGGTGCGCTGGGCGGCATGCCAGTCGTGCGCCGCGGGGTCGACATAGAGCAGCCCGGTCGCAATCTCGCCGGCAGCGGCGCGCAGCTGCATTGCACTCATGGCCGCGAGGCGGTCGGTGGGGTCGTAGTCGGGCGCCATTTTCCTGAGCCGTAGCGTGCTGCCGTCGGCCTGGGGCACGTCGATGACCTCGGGCGAATTCTCTACAACCTGCTCCTTTGCGAGATCGATGAAGTCGATGCGGTTCAGCGCCTCGTTGTGCTCGCGTACATGGTCGTAGCTGCGCGTGGAGCCGGCATGGTTGTTGAACGCCACGCAGGGACTGATGACGTCGATGAAGGCCGCGCCGCCGTGGCGCATGGCGGCTTCGATGAGCGGCACCAGCTGGGTCTTGTCGCCCGAGAAGCTGCGTGCGACGAAGGTGGCGCCCAGTTGCAGCGCCAGCGCGGCCAGGTCGATGGCGGTGTCGTTGTTGGTGGCGCCCTTCTTGGCGACCGAGCCCTTGTCGGCCGTGGCGCTGAACTGGCCCTTGGTGAGACCGTACACGCCGTTGTTCTCGACGATGTAGACCATGCGCACGCCACGGCGCATGGCGTGGGCGAACTGGCCCAGGCCGATGGAAGCCGAGTCGCCGTCGCCGGAGATGCCAAGGTAGAGCAGCTCGCGGTTGGCCAGGTAGGCGCCGGTCAGCACGCTGGGCATGCGGCCGTGCACGGTGTTGAAGCCGTGGCTGGCGCCGAGAAAATAGTCCGGCGTCTTGCTGGAGCAGCCGATGCCTGACAGCTTGGCGACGCGGTGCGGCTCGATGTCCAGCTGCCAGCAGGCCTGAACGATGGCGCTGGAGATGGCGTCGTGGCCACAGCCAGCGCACAGCGTGGAGACCTTGCCTTCGTAGTCGCGGCGCGTGTAGCCGACGGCGTTCTTCGTGAGGCTGGGGTGGTGCAGCCTGGGCTTGGCGAGATAAGTCATGCGGCGCTCCTCGGGGCCGTCCGTGGTGACGTCGCCAGCGCATGGACATGGCGTGTGACCGCGTCGACGATGAAGCGCGCCGTGATGGGCGTGCCGTCGAAGTGCAGCACCTTGATCAGCTGCGCCGGCGCCACCTCCAGCTCGTTGACGAGCATGCGGCGCATCTGCGCATCGCGGTTCTGCTCGACGACGAAGACTGCATCGTGGGCCGCGATGAACTCACCCACGCTGGGTGCGAAGGGATAGGCACGCAGGCGCATGGCGTCGATGTGAATGCCGGCCTCGGCGAGCGCCACCAGCGCCTCGTCCATGGCCGGCGCCGTGGAGCCGAAGTAGAGGGCGGCGAGCCGCGTCTTCTGTACCGCCGCACGCACCAGCGGCTGCGGCGCCAGCAGCGCGGCGGTGGCGAATTTGCGCTTCAACCGCTCGACGTTACGCACATAGTCGTCACCGCGTTCGGAGTAGATGGCTTGCTCGTTGCGCGTGGTGCCGCGCGTGAAGTAGGCCCCCTTGCTCGGGTGCGTGCCCGGCAGCGTGCGCCAGGGGATGCCATCGCCGTCCACGTCCTTGTAGCGCGCGAACTCGCGGCCGGCTTCGAGCTGCTCGGACGTCATGACCTTGCCGCGGTCATAGCAGCGCTCGTCGTCCCATTCGAGCGGCTCACACAGGCGCTGGTTCATGCCGATGTCCAGGTCGCTCATCAGGAACACGGGCGTCTGCAGCCGTTCGGCCAGGTCCAGTGAGTCGGCCGCGAACTCGAAGCACTCGCGCGGGTCTTCGGGCAGGAGCAGCACATGCTGCGTATCTCCGTGCGAGGCGTAGGCGCTTGACAGCAGGTCAGCCTGCTGCGTACGCGTGGGCATGCCGGTACTGGGGCCGCCGCGCTGCACGTCGATGACGACGAGAGGGATCTCGGCGAAATAGGCCAGGCCCAGAAACTCGGTCATCAGCGACACGCCGGGCCCAGACGTGCAAGTGAAGGCGCGCGCGCCGTTCCAGCCCGCGCCGGTGATGATGCCGATGGAGGCGATCTCGTCCTCGGCCTGCACGATGGCGAACCGCTTCTCGCCGGTGTCGGCATCGACACGGAACTTGCCCGCGTACTTCTCGAAGGCCTCGGCCACGGACGACGAGGGCGTGATCGGATACCAGGCGCAGACGGTGGCGCCGCCGTACACGCAGCCCAGCGCCGTCGCCGCATTGCCTTCGAGGAAGACCTTGTCGCCCACCGCGTCGGCGCGTTTCACGACCAGGCCGAAGGGCTGCACGGACAGATGGTCGCGCGCGAACTCGCGGCCAGCATGCAGCGCTCGCACGTTGGAGTTCAGCAGCCGCTCCTTGCCCTTGTACTGCTCGGCGAAGAGACCCTCGACGACAGCGGCCTCGATGCCCATCAGCTCGCTCAAGGCCCCCAACACGAGGATGTTCTTGAACAGCGTGCGCTCGCGCGGCACGTCGTAGGTCGCATTGCAGATGGCCGTGGCGGGCATGCCGATGACGTGGATGTCGTGGCGGAAGGCGCTGGCCGGCATGGGCTTGGTGCTGTCGTAAAACAGATAGCCGCCGGGCTGGATCTCGGCCAGGTCTTGCGCCCAGGTCTGCGGGTTCATAGCCACCATCAGGTCCACGCCGCCGCGCCGGCCCAGCCAGCCGGCCTCGCAGACGCGCACCTCGTACCAGGTCGGTAACCCCTGGATGTTGCTCGGGAAGATGTTGCGTGGGCTGACCGGCACGCCCATGCGCAGGATGGCGCGCGCGAACAGCTCATTGGCCGAGGCCGAGCCCGAACCGTTGACGTTGGCGAACTTGACGACGAAGTCGTTGGTGGCTTCGATGCGGCTCATGCGGCCTCCTTGCGCGGCGCAATATCCCGACAGGACGCGCCCGCTTTGGCGGTGATGAGCATGAATTTCTGCATGTCCCAGGCCCCGGTCGGGCAGCGCTCTGCACACAGACCGCAGTGCAGGCAGACGTCCTCGTCCTTGGCCATCACGCGGCCCGTCTTCAATCCACCTTCGACATAGATGTCCTGCGCTAGGTTCAGTGCCGGAGCCTTCAGCCGCTCGCGCAGGTCGTCGCCGTTCTCAGTGAAGGTGATGCTGTCCATCGGGCAGATGTCCACGCAGGCGTCGCACTCGATGCACAGCTTGGGCGCGAACACGGTCTGCACGTCGCAGTTCAGGCAACGCCCCGCCTCCTTGAGCGCCGCGGCCGCGTCGAAGCCCAGCTCCACCTCGACCTTGATGCTGGCCAGCGCTTTCTCAGCCGCGGCCCAGGGCACCTTGCCGCGCAGGTCCAGCGTGATCGCGTTGTCGTAACTCCACTCATGGATGCCCATCTTCTGGGACACGAGGTTGACGTGCGGTGGCGGCCGCTGCGTGACCGGTTCGCCGTGCAGCAGCCGGTCGATGCTGACAGCCGCCTCATGGCCGTGGGCCACGGCGGTGATGATGTTCTTGGGGCCGAAGGCTGCATCGCCGCCGAAGAAGATATGGGGCAGCGAGGACTGGAAGCTTTTCGCGTCCAGTACCGGAAGTCCGTCATCGCCGAACGTTATGCCCGCGTCGCGCTCTATCCAAGGGAAGCTGTTCTCCTGGCCCACCGCGATCAGCACCTCGTCGCAGGGGATGACGATCTCCTCGCCGGTCCGGGCCTTCTTGAAGCGCATGCCGGTCAGCCGGCCGTCCACATGCTCGAAGGCCAGCGGCACGTGGAAGTCCAGGATGGGGATGCCTTCGTGCTCGGCGTCTTCTTTCTCCCACGGTGACGCCTTCATCTGCGCATAGCCGCTGCGCACGGCCACCGTGACCGACGACGCCCCGAGCCGCCGCGCGGAGCGGCAGCAGTCCATCGCCGTGTTGCCACCGCCCAGCACGATGACGCGCGGTTGCACGGCAGTGACATGGCCGAAGCTGACGCTGCTCAGCCAGTCGATGCCGATGTGAATCTTGTCTGCCGCCTCCTGCCGGCCGGGCAGTTGCAGGTCGCGCCCGCGCGGCGCGCCGCAGCCGACGAAGACCGCGTCCCAGCCCTCGGCCAGCAGTGCCTTCATGGAGTCCACTCGCTGAGCGGCGCGCCATTCGACGCCCAGACCGAGGATGTAGCCGCACTCTTCGTCGATGACGCGCTCCGGCAGCCGGAAGCGCGGGATCTGCGTGCGGATGAAGCCGCCGGGCTTGGCCTCGCCGTCGAACACCGTGACGGCGTAGCCCTCCAGCGCCAGATCACGCGCCACCGCCAGCGACGCCGGCCCTGCTCCCACGCAGGCCACCCGCTTGCCGTTTCTCGCCGCCGGCTTGGGCAGCATCGCGCGAAATTCCTGCGTCTTGTTGTCGGCCGCCACGCGCTTCAGCCGGCAGATGGCCACCGGCTCCGGCTTGGTGGTTTGCTTCTCCTCCACGTGACCGCGCCGGCAGGCCGGCTCGCAAGGCCGGTCGCAAGTGCGCCCCAGCACGCCGGGGAAGACGTTGCTGACCCAGTTGACCCAGTAGGCCTCGTCATGCCGCCCCTGCGCGATCAGCCGGATGTACTCGGGCACCCGTGTGTGCGCGGGGCAGGCCCATTGGCAATCGACGACCTTGTGGAAATAGGCCGGGTCCGAGATGTCGGTTCGCTGCACGGTGTCTCCTCCGTGGGTGCGTGTTGTGCGGCCAGTCTAGGCCGACGCCCCCCGGGGAAACGCCGGAGAAACCCGGTCAGCGCCGCCAGCGGGCGGCGACCACGGTCACTGCCCAGCAGATCCAGCCCGTCCACATCGTGTGGCTGGGGTAGTGGGCGCCACGCACCATCTGGCCCAGGCCGTAGATGACTCCAAGCACGACGACCGCCAGCCCCCAGGCCAGCGCCGCCCTCGGGTAGGCACGCGCCAGCCCCCAGCCGCCGGCGAGGTAGGCAAACGCCGCACTGGCATGGCCCGACGGGAAGCAATGCCCGCCACCACCATCACGCGCACCGAAGGCCCAGTGCGAGACGTACTGCGCCGCGCCGCCGAACTCGGTCAGGTCCCAGGGGCAGCTGGTCAGGCTGGCACGCTTGATCAGCGAGATGACGGCCAGGCAGACCAGGGTCGTCACCAGCCACCAGCGCCGCTCGCGCGTCGACAGCGCCGGCAGCACGCGCGGCCACAGGTTGAGCAGCACGATGAAGGCCATGGCCACGTAGGACACCAGCCGCCCGCCCTCGTGGATCAGCACCCGCGTGACCCAGGCCTCGCGCAGCGCAAAGCCGTTCGCATCGCCGACCTGGCGCATAGCCCACAGGTCCAGATGGCTGGCGTCCCAGGCCAGCAGCAGCACGAGAGCCAGCGCGACCCCGCGGAGAGGGAGGAGTTTTTGCATCGGGCGCATTGTCTACACTGACCCGATGTCTTCCGATTCCTTCGACGCCGAGCGCGCCATCCGCATGGGCCGCGAGGCCCTGGCGGTCGAGGCCCGCGCGCTGACCGCGCTGGGCCCGCGCCTGGGCGAGGCCTTCGCCAGCGCCGTGCAGACCGCGCTGGCCTGCCGCGGCCGCGTGGCCGTGATGGGCATGGGCAAGAGCGGCCACGTGGGCCGCAAGATCGCCGCCACGCTCGCCTCCACCGGCACGCCGGCACTGTTCGTCCACCCCGCCGAAGCCGCGCATGGCGACCTCGGCATGGTCACGGGCGGCGACATCGTGCTGGCCTTGTCCAACTCCGGCGAGAGCGACGAGCTCAACGCCATCCTGCCGGTGCTCAAGCGCCTGGGCATCCCCGTCATCGCGATGACCGGCCGCGCCGAATCCAGCCTAGCTGCCCACGCCGACGTGGTGCTGGACAGTGCCGTTGCCGAGGAAGCCTGCCCGCTGCAGCTGGCACCCACCGCCAGTACCACGGCGCAAATGGCGCTGGGCGACGCGCTGGCCGTGGCCCTGCTGGATGCGCGCGGCTTCAAGGCCGAGGACTTCGCCCGCTCCCACCCGGGCGGCGCTTTGGGCCGCAAGCTGCTCACGCATGTGCGCGACCTGATGCGCAGCGGCGATGCCCTGCCCCGCGTGGCTGCGGCCACGCCGTTCACCGAGCTGATGCGCGAGATGAGCGCCAAGGCGCTGGGCATGGCCGTCATCGTCGACGCCGAGGACCGCGTGCAAGGCATCTTCACGGACGGCGACCTGCGCCGCCTCGTCGAACAGGGCCGCGACCTGCGCGCGCTGACGGCCGCCGAGGTAGCCCATCCCAAGCCGCGCACCGTCGGCGCCGACGCGCTGGCGGTGGACGCCGCCGACCTGATGGAAGCCGCCCGCATCACCGTCGTGCTGGTCACCGACGCCGAGCGCCGCCTGCTGGGCGCGATCAGCATCAACGACCTGATGCGAGCCAAAGTCATCTGATGGCCGCGCTGACTTTTCCGCCAGAACTGCTCGTCAAGGCTCAAGGGATCGGTCTGGCGATCAAGCTGGCCATCTTCGACGTGGACGGCGTGCTGACCGATGGCCGCATCTACATCGGCGAGCGCGGCGAGGAGTTCAAGGCCTTCTCGACGCTGGACGGGCACGGCCTGAAGTCGCTGCAGCAGGTGGGCATCACGCCGGTCATCATCACTGGCCGCGACAGCCCCGCCGTGCGCCGCCGCGTCGCCGACCTGGACCTGCCGCATGCCGTCTATGGCGTGAAGGACAAGCTCGCTGCCGCCACGCCGTTGCTGGCGCAGTTGGGTGCCAGCTGGGGCGAGGTGGCCGCGATGGGCGACGACTGGCCCGACCTGCCGCTGATGACGCGCGCCGGCTTTGCCTGCGCCCCGCCCGGCGCGCATACCGAGGTGCTGGCCATTGCCCACCATGTCACGCGGGCGCCGGCCGGCCATGGTGCCGCGCGCGAGTGCTGCGACATCCTGCTGATGGCTGCCGGACATTACGAGCGGCTGCTGAACGCGCACAACGACACACTGGACGGGGGCAAGACCTCGTGACGCCAGTCGCCCTGCCCGTTCCGACACCGCCGCGCCAGAAGCCCCGGCCCTGGTTGTGGCGCCTGCAAATGCTGCTGTCCAACTACCTGCCGCTGCTGCTGATGGCGCTGCTGGCCAGCGGCACTTGGTGGCTGGTGAAGAACACGCCGCTGCTGGGCGAGCCGGGCGAGCAGGCCGCGCCACGGCATGAGCCGGACTACCGCATGGCCAACTTCGAGATCCAGCGCATCGGCGCCGACGGCCGGCTGAACGTGCAGATCTCCGGCGCCGAGCTGCGCCACTACCCTGACACCGACACCGTCGAGATCGACGGCGCCCGCGTGCGCGCGGTGGCACCCGATGGAAGCCTGGCCATCGCCGAGGCGCGGCGCGCCGTCAGCAACGGCGACGGCAGCGACCTGCAGCTGATCGGCGGCGTGCACCTGCGCCGCCTGCCACCCGGCTCCGGCGACAACGCACCAGCCCAGCTCGACGTGCGCGGCGAGTTCCTGCAGGCGCTGTCCAACAGCGAGGTGCTGCGCTCCCACCTGCCGGTCACCATCCGTCAGGGTGGTTCGACGCTGAACGCGCAGAACTTCGAGTACCGCCACCTGACCGGCCAGGTCACGTTCACCGGCAAGGCACAGGGGCAGATCACGTCCAGACCCACACGATGAGCGAACTGGTCTTCATCACCGGTGCATCGAGCGGCATCGGCCAGGCGCTGGCGCTGCGCTACTACCGCGACGGCGCCCGGCTGGCGCTGGTGGCTCGTCGCACGGCCGAGGTCGAGCGCTGGGCCGCCGAGCAGCGGCTGGACGCTGCGCGCTTCCAGATCTACGGGGCCGACGTGGCCGACCTGGACGCGATGGCCCGCATCGGCCGCGAGTGCATCGCCGGCCAGGGTCTGCCCGACGTCGTCATCGCCAACGCCGGCATCAGCATCGGCATGGACACGGCCCACTTCGACGACCTGGACGTGATGCGCCGCACCTTCGCCACCAACAACGTGGGCCTGGCCGCCACCTTCCACCCCTTCGTCGCTGCGATGAACACACGCGGCGCGGGCACGCTGGTGGGTGTGGCCAGCGTCGCCGCCATCCGCGGCCTGCCGGGCCACGGCGCCTACAGCGCCAGCAAAGCTGCCGTCGTCGCCTACTGCGAAAGCCTGCGCGGCGAATGTCGGCCCTTTGGCGTCAAGGTCGTCACGCTGCTGCCCGGCTACATCGACACACCGCTGACGCGCGGCAACCGCTACAGCATGCCCTTCTTGATGCAGGTCGACGACTTCGCCGACCAGGCGGTGCGCGCCATCCGTGCGCAGACCAGCTACCGCGTCATCCCCTGGCAGATGGGCGTGCTGGCCAAGATCCTGCGGCTGCTTCCCAACTGGCTGTACGACCGCGCGCTGGCCAACCGGGGCCGCAAGAAGCGCGAGCGCGAGTAGCCGGGCCCTACCGGGCGTCGCTAAACTGGGCGCTCTTCGGACCGAATGCCGGCCCCGCATGGGCGGCGAAGGAGGACATCATGGCCAAGGTGCTTCATCCCTGCTAGTGCCTGCGCGCTGAACCCGCTTCAGCGTCGCCCGCCGGCTGCCGCTAACGTGCATCACTGACGGCGCCAGCCCTGCTGATCCCCGCAGCCCCCGTTCGGCGGCTGTCCCCGGACCTTGTCATGACGATTCGCCTCCTCGGCCTGGGCCTGCTCGCCCTGGCCCTGCCCGCATGGCCGCACAACGGCCCTCTCCACCCCACCGCACTGCGCCTGGCCGCCGGCGAGGCCGCGCCCGCGATCGACGGCCATCTCGACGACCCCGCCTGGCAACACGCGCCGGTCTACGAGCGTTTTGCGCAGTTCCTGCCTGCCGACAAGCAGCCCGCGCGCTGGCGCACCACCGTGCAGGTGCTGGTCACCGACGACGCACTGGTCTTCGGCATCCGCGCCTGGGATCCCGAACCCGGGCGCATCCGCGCACCGCTGGCGCGGCGTGATCAGGTCAAGGCCGACCAGGACTTTGTCTCCATCCTCATCGACCCGGTCGGCCACCGACGCACGGCGCAGTACGTACGCGTCAGCGCGGCCGGCGCCATCGAGGACGGGCTGTTCGCCGCCGAGGAGGACAGCGAGGACACGGCACCCGACTTCGATGTACAGGCCGCGGCGACGCGGCTGCCCGACGGCTACAGCGTCGAGCTGCGCTGGCCGCTCGCCGCGCTGCGCTTCCCGCACTCGGATGGCGAGCCTTGGCGCGTCATGGTCTCGCGCAACATCCCGCGCGAGGACCGCACGCTGGACGTCAGCGCACCGGCCTTGACCAAGGATGCGCTGAGCTTCATCGCCGAGTTGCAGCCGCTGGAAGGCTTGGGCGACCTGGTGGAGCAGGTGCGCGAGCGCAGCTTCCTTAACTTCCGCCCGGAGCTGACCCTGCGCTCGACAAGCGACCGCGACGAAAGCGGCACGCAAAGCCGGCGCAAAGCCTCGCTGGGCGCGGCGCTCAAGTGGCGACCGCGCGCCGACTGGGTGCTGGACGCGACGCTCAACCCCGACTTCTCGCAGGTCGAGCTGGACGCGCCCCAGCTGGCCGGCAACACGCGCTTCGCGCTCAGCGTGCCGGAGAAGCGGCCCTTCTTCCTGGAAAGCGCCGATGTCGTGGGCCCGACTCAGGCCGACGAGTCGGGCGAGAACCGCAGCCTGGCGGCCTTCTACACAC
>JACPYV010000166.1 GCA_016195825.1 Burkholderiales bacterium
CCACATCACCTGCCCGCGCTGCAACGGCACCGGCCACATCCGCGACACCGAGTCCTCGGCGCTGCAGATCCTGCGCATGGTCCAGGAAGAGGCGATGAAGGACAACACCGCCGCCGTGCATGTGCAGGTGCCGGTGGAGGTGACCTCGTTCCTGCTGAACGAGAAGCGCACCGAGATCAGCAAGATCGAACTCAAGCAGCGCGTCACCGTGCTGCTGGTGCCCAACAAGCACCTCGAGACGCCCAACTACAAGCTGGAGCGCCTGCGCCACGACGACCCGCGCCTGGAAAACCTGCAGGCCAGCTACACGATGATCGAGGAGCCGACCGACGAGGTGGGCATCACGCGCCGTGGCGACGTCGAGAAGAAGAACAAGCAGGAACCCGTCATCAAGGGCATCCTGCCCGAGCAGCCCGCGCCGGTCGCAGCACCCAAGCCCGAGCCGGTCGCGGCACCTGCGCCGGCCCCCGTGGTCGCCCCCCCGCCGCCGGCACCGCAGGCCAAGGGCTTCTTCAGCCGCCTGTTCAGCTTCTTCGGTGGCGGTGAAGCCGCGCCGGCACCCGCGCCGGCCGCCGCAGCACCGGCTGCCGCGCCTGCCGCGACCGACAAGCCCAAGCGCGAAGGCGGCCGCGATGGCCGTGGCCGCGACGGTGGCCGCCGTGGTGAACGCAGCGACCGTGGCGACCGTGGCGAACGCGGTGAAGGCCGTGGCCAAGGCGGCCAGGGTGGCCGCCGTGACGGCAAGCCACAGGAAGCCCGCGGTGATCGCCCCGAACGTGGCGACCGCAAGCCGCGTGGCGAAGGTGGCGACAAGCCCGAGCAGCAGCAGCAGCGCCCCGAGCGCGCGGAACGTGCCGAGCGCGGTGAGCGCCCGGACCGCCAAGAACGCGGTGAGCGCGGTGAACGTGGCGAGCGCCGTCCGCGTGGCGAGCGCCAGGAGCGCGCGCCGGCCGAGACGGTCGCCGCACTGCCGGTTGCAGCACCGCTGAGCGAAGAACTGGCCGCCGTCCATGACGCGCCGCCCGCCTTCGTCGACAGCCAGGCCGAAGCCGGCCTGCCGCCCACGGGTGACACGCCGGTCGGCGAAGAGCGCCAGGGCCGCGGCCGCCGCCGTCGCCGTGGTGGCCGTGACCGTGACGACCAGGCCACGGCTGGCAGCGATGCCACGACCGAAGCCGGTGCCGAAGCCGCCACGCCAGTGACGGCTGAGGGCGCCACCGAGGGCGATGCTGACGCTGCGCCTGCGGTTGAAGGCGACGATACCGAAGGCCATGGCCGCGAGAGCCGCCGCCGTGGTGGCCGTAATCGCAACCGCAACCGCCGCGAGGAAGGTGCTGTCGATGGCCAGGAAGCCGCCGCCGGCGAACCCGCCGCGGCCGCCGCCGATGCAGCCGCACCGGTGCAGAGCTCGCTGATCGAAGACGCGATGGCCAACGCTGCGGCGCCGGCCCAGGCCGCCGTCAGCGCCCCGGTCCAGTCCCCGGCTCCCGTGGCTGCAGCGCCGGCTCCCGCGCCGGTGGCCGCCCCGGCACCGGTCGTCGAAGCCTTCAAGCTGCCGATGGCTGATCTGAACGCCATTGCCGCGGGCGCCGGCCTGCAGTGGGTGAACTCCGACGCCTACAAGATCGCAGCCGTGCAGGCCGCCATCGCCGCCGAGCCCGCCCCTGCTCCGCTGGGCCGCGAGCCGGCAGCAGTGGTGGTCATCGACGAGGGCCCGCTGGTGCTCGTCGAGACCCGCAAGGACTTGAGCCAGGTGAAGCTGCCTTTCGAGGCCTGATCACCCGGTTTTGACCCGCCCCTGAACGCCGCCGGCCACAAGCCGCGCGGCGTTTTCTCTTAGCCCCCAACCTCAGCACCCACGAGGCCCCCATGTCGACCACCGTCACCGCCGACGCCGCCGCCGCGGCCCGCCCCGCGGCCAAGATGCCGCCGCAGATCCCTTACATCATCGGCAACGAGGGATGCGAGCGCTTCAGCTTCTACGGCATGCGCAACATCCTGACGGTGTTCCTGATGACCAGCCTGCTGCTGGCGGTGCCCGAGGACATGCGCAAGGCCGAGGCCAAGGAGGTGTTCCACACCTTCGTCATTGGCGTCTATTTCTTCCCGCTGCTGGGCGGCTGGCTGGCCGACCGCTTCTTCGGCAAGTACCCGACGATCTTCTGGCTCAGCCTCGTCTACTGCGCTGGACACGCCTGCCTGGCCCTCTTCGAAAACAACATCCGCGGCTTCTACTTCGGCCTGTTCCTGATCTCGCTGGGGTCGGGCGGCATCAAGCCTCTGGTCAGCAGCTTCGTGGGTGACCAGTTCGACAAGAGCAACCGGTCCCTGGCCCAGAAGGTCTATGACGCCTTCTACTGGATCATCAATTTCGGCAGCTTCTTCGCGTCGCTGCTGATGCCGATCATCCTGAAGAGCTTCGGTGCCGGCGTCGCCTTCGGCCTGCCGGGCGTACTGATGGCGCTGGCCACGCTGATCCTGTGGAGCGGCCGCCAGAAGTACGTGCACCAGCCCGCGCGCGGCGCCAACCCCCACAGCTTCCTGAAGGTGGTGTGGACGGCACTCCAGGGTGGCGGCCTCGGCATGGGCGTCGCGGCTCTGGGCGGGGTCGGCGCGGCCTACAGCCTGAGTCAGATGGGTAGCCTGGGGCTTGTCCCCGCGGTCTGCCTGGCGCTGGTGCTGGTGATGGGGTTTGGTGGTGTCGGCGCCTCCCTGCAGTTGGACCGGGCCCGCGGCACGCATCCCGACGAAGCAGTGGACGGCGTGCGTGCCGTGCTGCGCGTGCTGGTGCTGTTCGCGCTGGTCACGCCGTTCTGGTCGCTGTTCGACCAGAAGGCATCCACCTGGGTGCTGCAGGCCGACCAGATGGCCAAGCCCGCCTGGTTCCAGTCGTCCATGATGCAGGCGCTGAACCCACTGCTGGTGATGATCCTCATCCCCTTCAACAACCTGGTGCTCTACCCGCTGCTGCAGCGCGCAGGCCTGCAGGTGACGGCGCTACGCCGCATGGGCGCCGGCATTGCGCTGGCCGGCGCGGCCTGGATCGTGGCCGGCGTGCTCCAGTTGTGGCTGGATGCTGGCGACACGGTGAGCATCCTCTGGCAGATGCTGCCCTATGCGCTTCTGACGCTGGGCGAGGTGCTGGTCTCGGCCACCGGCCTGGAGTTCGCGTACAGCCAGGCCCCGCTGTCCATGAAGGGCACGATCATGAGCTTCTGGAGCCTGTCGGTGACGGTGGGCAACCTGTGGGTGCTGCTGTCCAACGTCAGCATCAAGAGCCCGCAGGCGTTGGCGGCCATCAAGTCCACGGGCTACAGCGAGACGGCCTGCCTGATGTTCTTCTTCGCCGGTTTTGCGCTAGTGGCTGCGGCACTGTTTGCGCTGGTCGCGCGGCGCTACCCGATGCTGAACAACTACCGCGCCTGAGCGCCGACGTTGAAATTACCCAGCCTGACGACACGCTGAAACCGCGCGTGCCGTCCTACGATGCCGCCCGGCTGCCAGCCCGGCGGCATCTCTGTTTTTGGAGTGGTTTCGTGATCCTTGCTTCCACCTTCCGCCCGGCACTGGCCGGCGCCCTGCTCAGCCTGACCCTGGGAGCCCATGCCGCCCCAGCGACGCCGGCCACCGTCACCTTCGACACGACGCCGCGCGCAGGCCAGCACCATCGCCAGCAGATGGACATCCAGGCCGTCATCAAGATGCGCGTTGAGGCCGCACCCGAGGCCACCGAGGAGCAACGTGCCAAGATCGCGCAGGCGGCCGAACGCATGGCCCAGATGGGCGCGATGAAGATGTCCATGCAGATGCAGCAGACGATGAAGGTCGGCCAGCCCGATGCCGAGGGGTGGCTGCCGCTGACGGTGTCCACGGGTGGCAAGAGCGGCAAGATGGAAGTGGGCGGCAAGACCGTGCCCCTGCCCGGCCCGAACCAGGAGCTGGCCTTTACCGCCCGCTTCAACCCCAAGGACTTCGCCTTCGAGATCCAGCAGGCCGACGGTGCGCCCGAGCTCAGCGAGTTCATGCGCAACCAGGGCAGCGCAATGGTGGGCGAGGCCTTGCAGCTGTCCAAGGCGCTGAGCCAGCGGCCGTTCAAGGTCGGTGACAGCGTCGACGTGCCGCTGAAGATGGCCCTGCCCGTGCCGCTGCCTGGCGGCGCAGGCGCCATGGGTGGCAAGGTGCACTACACACTGGCGCGCCTGGACCGCGGCGTGGCTCATTTCGACCTGTCCATGAACCTCGACATGGACATCGCGGCGCCGATGCCTGCGCCCGCAGCATCGGCAGCCGCTGCGGCCTCCGCGCCGCAGGGCGATGCCGCATCGGCCCCGGCGACCCCGGCAGCCGCTAACGCGCCGCAAACCATGCAGGTCAAGATCAACGGCAGCGGCAAGGGCAACAGCTCGCTGCGCCTGGCGGATCGCCTGCCGCTGGCCAACCAGCTGAAGATGGACATGCAGATGACGATGCGCATGCCCGACAACGGCATCATGCACATGGACATGGACATGCTCATCCAGGCCAAGGGCGAATCGCTGGCCAAGCCGGCTGCGGCCGGCGCCAAGGCGCCCGCGAAGAAGAAGACCTGAGCCGCACCGCCCGACTCACTCGCCCCCCGGCCCGACGATGACCGACGCCCGCCCCAACCGCCCCTACATCGACCCGACCATGGCGGACGCGCCGGCGCGGGCTGCGGCGCCCGAGGCGAAGCCCGCCTGGCAGCAGGCCTCCAAGGCCACGCGGCCAAGCACCCCGCCGCAACGGCCGAAGGTCGTCCGGCCGACGCAGGGCAGCTACCTGCGCCGCCACTGGCGCGGCGAGCTGAGTCTGGCGCGCAGCTACTGGCTCAACAACGTGGTGCTGGCCACGCCGCTGGCACTGGGCCTGACCGGTCTGATGAGCTGGATCAGCGTCAAGGGCGACTCGCTGCAGGTCAGCGCCATCGTCACGCTGCTGGGCTTCCCGCTGCTGATGGCGCTGGACGTCTGGTGCATCGTCGGCGCATGGCGTGCTGCCGCGGCCTACCTGCACGAGCAGGGCTCGCTGCTGTGGGGCTGGCTGGCGCGCATCTCGCTGGCGCTGGGCGCGCTGCAGTTGCTGGCCTCGGTGGTGTTCGGGCTGCTGCCCAACCTCGGCGAGTTCTGGTCAATGGCGCGCGGCATCGACCCGCTCGGGCAGGCCAAGTTCAGCCTGTCCGCCGACGGCCGCAGCCTGCGCATGGACGGCGTCATCGGCATGGGCGACGGCGAGCGCCTGAGCACGCTGCTGGCCAACGAAGCCGCCCGCGACCTGCGGCGCGTGGAGCTGTCCTCGCCCGGCGGGCGCGTGACCGAGGCGGAGCGCATGGCGGCGGCCTTGAAGCGGCACGGCCACGAGAGCCGCGCCGTGGGCACCTGCGCCAGCGCCTGCACCCTCGTCTTCCTGGCCGGCAACCCGCGCCAGCTGACGCCGACCGGGCAGCTGGGTTTCCACCGCGCCTCCACTGGCACCTACAACCCCGTCTTCGAGGAGCTGGCCAACCAGCATCTGGCCAGCACCTACCGGGACCTGGGCCTGCCCCAGAGCATGATCGACATGACGCTGCGCACGCCGTCGCGCAGCATGTGGTTCGTGCCCCGCGACGAGTTGCTGCGGCATGCGCTGATCGCGCCGTCGCCGCAGACGCTGGCCATCCCGCTGCCAGGCGCCAAGGCCACGCTGGCCGATTTCGACGACGCGCTGCGCATCCACCCCGTGTGGGAGGCGCTGGAGCGCCGCACTGCCGGCACCATCGATGCGGTCGCCAAACGCATGTGGGCGGCCCACTCGGCCGGCGCCACGGACGAGGCCGTGCAGGCCGCCGCACTGCAGCCGCTGGCGCAGCAGATGCCGGCCCTGCTGAACGGCACCGATGTGGCGCTGCGCCGGCGCTATGTCCAGCTGGTCAGCGAACAGCTGAAGGCGCTGCGCACGCCGCCCCAGCCCCGCGCCCGCCCGGCCTGCCGCGACCTGCTGGACGGCCGACTGGGCGCCCGCCAACAACTGCCGCTGGCCTTGCAGGTGCGCGAGACGCAGTGGCTGGAGGACGCCGCCAATGGCGCCCCGCCACGCTGGCTGCCCAAGCCGCCCAGTGCGATTGAGATCGAGGTGCTGGACCGCTCGGTGGGTTCGCACGCACTGGGCTTGCTGGCGCGTCTGTGGGCCGACGCACCGGATGCACCGGCCACCGCGACCGGTGCGCCCTGCGAGCCCGTCATCGCCACGCTGGACCGCCTGCAGGCCCAGCCGCCTGCACGGCGCGAGCTGGCCGAGCGGCTCCTGTTCCAGACCCGCTGAGCCTCGCGGCGTGCCGGGCGTGACGCGTAGCGAGCGACTTCACGCGGCATTTTGGCAGCGCGTACAGCGCAAGCCCCTCGATGACCTGGCCAAGCGACCTTTGGTCACCGCTGGCCTGAATCGGCATCTTTCTCTTGGCCGCTGAAACTCAGGCCTGCGCCGGCAAGCTGGCCAGCGGCAGAAACAGACAGCGTCAGGACGGCTTCTTGGTGACAGCGGCCGGCAGCTCCGTGATCGGCACGCTGGCGGCGGCCAGGGTGCAGTTGCCTGTCAAAGGTCTCGAACGTTGGAGGGGTCTACGTCGGGCTCATTTGAGGCTAGGAGCGTGTGGCCGCAGGTCAGCCACGGGCGATTCAAGGTGAGTTGGCCGGACGGATACATAGAGCGCCCTTGCGCGTCGGCACTCCGCGCGAGGCCTCGCCAGTGCAGGTCAGTCACCGATTGGATACCGACAGACTGCCGCCTCAGCGTTCGAACGTTGCACCCGCTACGTTCAGGGTGGGCCATCGATTGGAGGCGGGACGGCACCCGGCCGGGAACGTCAGGACATGGCCCTCTCGACAACGACGAAACTGACGGCGTAGTCACTCTCGTCGCTGAGCGTCACCAGGCCGCTCAGGCCGCGTTCTGCAAACCAGTCCGCCAAAGGGCCGCCGAGCCTGAGGACCGGCTTGCCGCTGGGCTCGTTGAGGATCTGGCAGTCGGGCAGGCGCATGGGCAGGTGCAGCCCCAGGCCGATGGCCTTGCTGAAAGCCTCCTTGGCCGAGAAACGCGTCGCCAGGTAGCGCACGCCGCGCGTCTCGGAGCGCGCGCGGCGGGCGCGGAAGACGCGCAGCTCATCCGCGCCCAGCACCTTCTCGGCAAACCGCTCGCCGCGGCGGGCCAGGGTGGCCTCGATGCGGCGGATGTCGCAGATGTCCGTGCCGATGCCGTAGATCATGGCGCGGGCCAGCCGAAGACGAGGTTGCGGTGAGCCTCGCCGTCGAGGATGAAGTCGCGCTCGCCGATGACCTCACCGCCTTCGCGGCGGTAAAAGCGCTGGGCGCCTTCGTTGCCGATCCAGACGCTGAGCCACAGGGTTTCGGTGCGCCAGGTCTCGCGCGCGGCCTGTAGCAGCCGCTTGCCCAGACCCCGGCCGACGCAGGGCGGCGCGACGTAGAGGCGCTCGAGCTCGACGCCTGCGGTCCGCGCGCCCGGCACCGGCGCCAGACCGGCGCGACGCAGCTGGGCCAGCCCCTGCAGCGCTGCCTCCTCCTCAACGACCCAGAGCGCCTGCTGCGGGTCGCTGACGGCACGCTCGAAGGCGCCCGGCGCGAAGGAGTCGGCAAGATAGGGCAGGAACCGGTCCTGGACGCCGTCCATGGCGTAGCTGTCCAACCAGACCCAATGAGCCAGCGCCGCGAGGCGGGGCGCGTCCTGGACGCAGGCCCGGCGCAGCGTCAGGCTCATGCGCCGGCCAGGGCCATGGCACGCAGGTAGGCGCGCACGGTCTCGGTGTACCCCAGCTCCAGCGCGTCGGCGATCAGCGCATGGCCGATGGACACCTCCTGCACGCCCGGCACCTGGCGCAGGAACAGGCCGAGGTTGTCGCGATTCAGGTCGTGGCCGGCGTTGATGCCGAGACCCACCTTCAGGGCGGCCTCGGCGGTGGCCGTGAAGCCGGCCAGCACGGCGTCCTGACGCCCGGTCCCGAAAGCGCTGGCAAAGGTCTCCGTATAGAGCTCGATGCGAGCCGCGCCCAGCTCGGCCACGGCGGCCATCGCGGCCGGGTTGGGGTCCATGAAGAGGCTGACGCGAACGCCCAGGTCCTGGGCTTCCTGGATCAGCGGCTTGAGCCGTTCGGCATCCTGCGGCAGCTGCGAGACGGACACCCGCGTTCTGGCGCGCAAATCGCCCGCGAACTCGGGATCACGCGCTCCGCGGTGTGGCATCAGGTTGAACGGCTGCGGCAGGAAGGTGTTGCGATCTACGCGGTGTC
>JACPYV010000027.1 GCA_016195825.1 Burkholderiales bacterium
CATTCAGCGCACGCCGCGCAAGGCGCTGCCGTCGACGCCGCGCGTGATGGGGCAGTTGACGACGATGCCCGTCACGTCGAGCTCGACGTCGCCCGAGGCCTGAGCGCCCAGCACCGCCTCCTCGGAGCGCAGCTCGTGCGGCGGCCGGCCCGCCTGCCAGCGCACCAGCACCAGCCGCCACAGGGGGCTGTAGTTCGGGTCGGGCCGCGCCGAGCCGACCGGCGCCGGGCCGGAGGCGAAGACGCTGATCTGCGCGCCGTCGGCGAACTTGTAGACGCGCTCCGTCAGCGAGGCCCGCCCCGTACCCAGTGCGTCGGCCAGGCGTGGCGCATGGTTCACGCCCGCCTGGGCGGCCATCGTGGCGTCGGAGATGTCCGTCGTCACGTACTCGACCCGGCGGCCGTCCACCCAGGCCTGTTGTTTCGGCAGCACCACCTCGCCCGGCTGCAGCGGGCCCTGGGCGCAGGCCGACAGCAGCGCGGTTGGCAGCCAGGCGCAGAGCAGGCGACGGGACAGTGGCGTCATGGGCTTGGGGTCGGTGGGGTGGCGCGATCGGCGTGGCTGCCATTCTGAGGGCGCCGGGGCGCTGAATTAAGCTGCGCCCCGTTCCGACCTTCCTTTTCCCCTTCGCAGAATGACCGACAGCAAGCCCGTCACGATGGAGCAGATTGCCGCGCTCGCCGGCGTCTCCACCATCACGGTCTCGCGCGCGCTGCGCGACAGCCCCTCCGTCACGCCGGCCACGCGGGAGCGCATCAAGACGCTGGCCGAGGCCGCCGGCTACCGCTTCAACCACCATGCGCGCAACCTGCGGCTGCGGCGCAGCCACATGGTCGCCGTCATGCTGGAGATGCAGCCCGACACCGACCGGCCCATGACCGACGCCTACCCGCTGCAGCTGCTGGGCGGCATCACGCAGGAGCTGACCTCACGCGGCTACAGCGTGCTGCTGTCGGCACTGCAAAGCCCCGGCCAGGGCATGGCCGCGTCGGCCGACGGCGTCATCCTGCTGGGCCAGGGCGCCAACGGCTCGGCGGTCAAGTCGGCCGCGGCCATGGGCCTGCCGCTGGTGGTCTGGGGCGCCGAGCATGGCCGTGGCGACTCGGTCGTCGTCGGCGGCGACAACGCGCATGGCGGCGCCAGCGCGGCCGAGCGCCTCCTCGCGCTGGGCCGGCGCGAGCTGGTCTTCCTGGGCGACGTGCGCCACGCCGAGATCCGTGACCGCCAGCAGGGCTTCGTCAAGGCGCTGAAGAAGACCGGCGGTCCCAGCATCAAGGCGCAGACGCTGACGCCCGCGGCCTTCACCTTCGGCGCCGGGTTCACGGCCGTGCAGGCCCACCTGGCGAACCTCGGCCGGGGCGGGAAGGTGCCGGACGGCCTGTTCGCCGCCAGCGACCTGCTGGCCATGGGCGCCGTGCGCGCTTTCACCGACGCCGGCCTGGCCGTGCCCGACGCCGTCTCGGTCATCGGCTACGACGACTCGCCCGCCGCGCAGAGCTTTGCGCCGCCGCTGACCAGCGTGCGCCAGGACTGGCACCACGGCGGCGTGCTGCTGGCGCGCAAGGTGCTGGACCTGATCGCTGGCCAGGGCGCGGCCAGCGAGATCATGCCGACGGAACTGGTCGTCAGAGCCACCTGACCCGGCCTGGGCGGACAATGTCTGCATGAGCACCACCCAAGACCTGACCGACGCCGAGTTCGCCGAACTCGACGAACTCCTCGCCGCCACGCCCGAGCCACTGCAGCCGCTGGATGCCTCCATGCTCGACGGCTACCTGTGCGGCGTCATCGTGCAGCCGCGCCTGATCGAGCCGGACGAGTGGCTGCCCAACATCTTCGACTACGACGGCGGCCTGCTGCCCGAGGCCGTGGACGCCACCTGGCTGGACCGGCTGACCCAACTGGTGGAGCGCCGCCATGCCGCGCTGACCCGCGGCCTGGCCGAGGACGGCTGGTTCGACCCCGTCGTGCTGGACGTCGAGGAGGGCCAGGAGCCCGACCCGCTGCCCGAGGACGCCAGCGACGACGAGCGTTCGGCCCGCGCCAGCTACGACGAGCTGGGCCCCATCTCGCGGGCGCTGATGCCCTGGGTCGCCGGATTCCAGCACGCCGCGCTGTGCTTCCCCGAGCTGGCTGACATGCCCAATGACGACGTTTCGGCGGCACTGGCGCGGCTGTACCGCCACCTGCCGGCCGAGACGGCCGAGGAGAAGGAAGTCGTCGCCACGCTGAACCGCGAGCATCCGCTAAAGGACCTGGACGACGCCATCGAGGAAATGGTCGCCACGGTGGCCGACCTGGCCGACCTGACCGAAGCCGAGCGCTACCGTGTGGAGACCATCCGGCGTGACACGCCCAAAGTCGGCCGTAACGACCCCTGCCCCTGCGGCTCGGGCAGGAAATACAAAGTCTGTCACGGTAGCAATTGAAGCTCCAGCTGCTCTCGGACCTTCATCTCGAGACCGAGTCCTACCAACCCGTGCCCGCTCCGGGCGCCGAACTGCTGATCCTGGCCGGTGACATCGACACCACCTGGCGCAGCTTTGAGCTGTTCCGCGGCTGGCCGGTGCCCATCCTGTTCGTGCCGGGCAACCACGAGTTCGACCGCCGCGACGTGGACGAGGCGCGCGAGGCCTTGCGGGCGCATGTGAAGGCGCTGGGCTTGCGCATGCTCGATGACGAGTCCGTCGTGCTGCCCGACGCCGAGGGCCGCCGCGTGCGCTTTATCGGCAGCACGCGCTGGTGCGACTTCGACGCCTTCGGTCCGGCCGGCCGTGCGCGTGCGATGCGGGCTGGCGGCTACTTCCAGAACGTCATGCAGGCCACGCGCGATGGCGAGGTGTTCGGCGTGGACTCGGTGCGCAAGCTCGCGCTGGACAGCCGCGCCTGGCTGGCCGATGAACTGCAGCGCGAGGGCGACTGGGATGCCACCGTCGTCGTCACCCATTTCGCGCCCAGCTTAAAAAGCGCCGACCCGCGCTACGGCCGCCAGCCCGGCACGGCCAGCTTCTGCAACGACGACGAGGACCTGCTGCCCGGCGCGCAGCTGTGGCTGCACGGCCACCTGCACTGCCGGCATGACTATCGGGTCGGCGATACCCGCATCGTCAGCAACGCGCGCGGCCACATGAAGCGCGGCGAGGCCGATGGCTTCGACGGGCAGCGCGTGGTGCAGGTCTTCAGTGCGCCGCCACCGGTTTGATGCGCAGCGCCGACACGACCCCCGCCACCAGCAGCGCGATGCCCGCCAGCGTGAGGGCCGGCGGCCAGCGCCCCTGCCACAGGAAGGCATAGGCCAGCGCCGCCAGCGTCTCGAAAACGATGAGTTGGCCCGACAGCGAGGTCGGTAGCCGCTGGCTGGCCTCGTTCCAGCACAGCGTGCCCAGCCAGGACGAGAACAGTCCGATGGCCAGCATCAGCCCCAGGTAGTTCAGCGGGCGCGGGCCGCTGGGCCACCCGAAGTCCGCAGGCATCAGCACGCCCGGCCAGAGCGCCTGTACGGCGCCGACGACCGCCATGCCGATCACCGCCATCGGCAGCGTGACCAGCCCTTGCGCCGTGGCCCACGCGCGCGGACTGCGATCGGCATGCTCGCGCAGCCAGTCGGCATTGCGGATGGGATACCAGGTCCAGCAGGCCACGGCGATGACGGCCAGCAGCCCGCCTTCGACATAACGGCGCAGCGCCTCGGGGCCGGCGCCGGTCGCCCGCAGCTCGACCAGCTCGGTGCGGTTGACCAGCAGCAGACCCGTGGCGATCAGCAGCAGCCCCGGCAGCAGCCGCAGCCAGGGCAACTGGCCATCGCGGATGCGGTTGCGGTGGTTGGCGCAGATGGCGATGACGACGGGCAGCGTGCCGATCAGCATGGTTGGCAGCGGTGCGCCGGCGCGCTGAATGGCGGCGGCCAGGGTCAGGTAGTACAGGAAGTTGCCTACCGCGCTGAGCCGCACGGCGGCCCACCAGTCGGCCGCGCGCAGCTCGCGCAGGCTGGTGCGGTCCATCAGCGCCAGCGGCAGCGCAAGCAGGCCGAAGGCCAGGTAGCGGCCCGTCGTCAGCAGAGCTGCAGGGTAGTCGGGCAGCATGAGCGGCGCCACGAACACCAGCCCCCACATCAACCCCGCCGTGAGAGCAAACAGCACACCGGAAAGCATGGCCGCCATCATGCCCCACGTCCCACGGAGCAGGCCGCAGCCCCGCCGGCTTCAGCCGTCACACAGGGGCGCTAGGCTTGTGACCATGCTGCGCCCGCGATTCACCACCGCCGCCCTCTCGCTGCTCGCCGCCGGTGTCGCGCACGCCGGCCGGCCGCTGCAGACCGACGATGCCCCCGTCATGGCCAGCGACGCCTGCGAGCTTGAGGCGGCGCATAGCGATTGGCGCCAGGGCGGCCGCGGCCAGCGCCAGACCTATCTGCAGCTGGGCTGCGGCATTGGCTGGGAGACGGAAGTGGCGCTGCAGGTCCAGCAGCCCCGCGAGTTCGTCTTGGGCGCCAAGACCCAGCTCGCCAGCAGTACCTGGCGTGACGGCGATGCCCAGGTCTCGCTGGCATGGAGCCTCGCCCACCGGCATGTGGAGACCGCCTGGCGGCGCAGTGGTGCCGGCCTCGTTCTCGTTGCCACCGCGCCGCTGACGCGCGACTGGGTGCTGCACGCCAACCTGGGGCACCAGCGCGACGAGCTGGCACGCCGGCGCAGCACGGGCTGGGCACTGGCGGCCGAGCACAACGGCCTGGGCGATGCCGGTCGCTGGCAGCCCATGGCGGAAGTCTTCGGCGACGACCGTGGCAATACCTGGGCGAATGCGGCGTTGCGACTGGCCTTGCTGCCCGAGCGCGTCTTCATCGACGCGTCGCTGGGCCGCCAGCTGGGTGGCGGCCGCGCGCGGCTGGCCAGTGCGGGCTTCAAGCTCGCGTTCTGATCAGCCTTGGCGGGCCTGGAACCAGGCCGCCACCGCAGCCCGCTGTGCGGCCGTGAAATGCAGGCCCAGCTTGCTGCGCCGCCACAGCACGTCGTCGGCACTGCAGGCCCATTCATGGTCCACGAGGTGGTGCAGCTCGGACTCGAACAGCCCCGGTGCGACCTCCGCGCCGGCCGGCGCTGCCAGCAGCGCGGCGGCCACGCTGCCGTAAGCGCGGGCCAGCCGGGCCACGACGGCGGGCGCGCGGTCCGGGTGGCGGGCCTGCAGCTCGGCCGTGAACGCGGTGATGTCGACGCCATGCCGGCCCAGGTCGCCGCCGGGCAGGTGGCTGCCCGCGGTCCAGGCCTTGCGCGTCTCGCCGAGCATCTCTCCGATCTGCGTCGCGCCGTCCTCGGCCAGCTTGCGGTAGGTCGTGAGCTTGCCGCCCCAGACGTTCAACAGCGGTGCGCCACCATGCGCGTCCGATTCGAGCAGGTAGTCGCGCGTGACGCTGGAGGCCGAGCCGCCCTCGTCCAGCAGTGGGCGCACGCCGGCATAGGTCCACACCACGTCGTCCGGCGTCACCGAACGGGCGAGGTAGCGGCTGGCCTGCTCGCACAAGTAGGCGATCTCCGCGGCCTCGATCTGCGCGCGGTCGGGCGGCTCCTCGTGCTCGGGCAGCTCCACGTCAGTCGTGCCGATCAGCGTGAAGCGCTCCTGGTAGGGGATGGCGAAGATGATGCGGCCGTCGGCGTTCTGGAAGATGTAGGCGTGGTCGTGCGTGAAGCGCTGGTCCACGACGATGTGGCTGCCCTTGACCAGGCGCAGGCCACGCGCGGGCAGCGGCTGGCCGCCCGCAGCCCGCGTGTGGTCGCGCAGGAAGCGTTCTGCCCAGGGCCCGGCCGCATTGACAAGGGCGCGCGCCTGCACGCGGCGCCCGCCCGCCAGCGTGACCTGCCAGCGGTCAGTGCCCCGCTCGGCGCGCGTGACGGCGCAGCGCGTCAACACCTCGGCGCCCCGGGCCTGCGCGTCCTGTGCGTTCAGCACCACGAGCCGGGCGTCGTCCACCCAGCCGTCGGAGTAGACGAAGCCGCGTGTGAACTCGGGCTTCAGCGGCTCCCCGTAGATCGAACCCGCCAGGTGCAAGCCGTGCGAGCCCGGCAGCAGCTCGCGGCGCGCGAGGTGGTCGTACAGGAACAGGCCGATGCGGATCATCCAGGCCGGGCGCAGGTGCGGCGCATGCGGCAGCACGAAGCGCAGCGGGCGGATCAGGTGCGGCGCACTGCGCAGCAGCACCTCGCGCTCCTGCAGCGCTTTGCGCACCAGCGAAAACTCGTAGGTCTCCAGATAGCGCAGCCCGCCGTGCACCAGCTTGGTTGAAGCCGAAGAGGTGTGCGAGGCCAGGTCCTGCGCCTCGGCCAGCAGCACGCGCCAGCCGCGCCCGGCCAGGTCACGGGCCAGGCCCGTGCCGTTGATGCCGCCCCCCACCACCACGACGTCAAAATCATCCATGCAACCACTCTAAGTGAATGACCGCCATGGACGCACTGCTCGCGCTGGATCAGGGGACTTCTAGTTCGCGCGCTCTAGTTTTCGACCGCGCCGGCCGGCTGCTGGCGTCGGCGCAGCGCGAGCTGACCCAGCACTTCCCGCAACCGGGCTGGGTCGAGCATGACGCCGAGGAGATCTGGGCTGACCAGATCGCCTGCGCCCGCGAGGCCCTGGCCAGGGCCGGGGTCCAGGTGGCGGCGCTGGGCATCACCAACCAGCGCGAGACCGTCGTGCTGTGGGACCGCAGCACCGGCCGGCCGCTGCACAAGGCGCTGGTCTGGCAGGACCGGCGCACGGCGGACTTCTGCGACCAGCTGAAGGCCCAAGGCCTGGAGCCGCGCGTGCGCGAGCTGACGGGCCTGGTGCTGGACCCGTATTTCTCGGCCACCAAGCTGCGCTGGCTGCTGGACAACGTGCCCGGTGCCCGCGAGCGCGCGGGCCGTGGCGAGCTGGCCTTTGGCACCATCGACAGCTGGCTGCTGTGGAAGCTGACCGATGACGGCAAAGGGGGCCAGGTGCACGCCACCGATGCCAGCAACGCCTCGCGCACGCTGCTTTTCGACATCCACCGTGGCGACTGGAGCGATGAGCTGCTGGCGGCCTTCGACATCCCGCGCAGCCTGCTGCCCGAGGTACGCCCCTCGGCGGGCATCTACGGTCAGGCCACTGAATTCGGCATTCCCATCGCCGGCATCGCGGGCGACCAGCAGGCCGCGCTGTTCGGCCAGGCGGCCTTGAGCCCCGGCCAAGCCAAGAACACCTACGGCACCGGCTGCTTCCTGCTGATGCACACAGGCACGCAGGCGCGCACCTCCACGCAAGGCCTGGTGACCACGCGCGCGGCCCAGGTCGACACGACCGCGCAGTTCGCGCTGGAAGGCAGCGTCTTCGTCGGCGGCGCCGTCGTGCAATGGCTGCGCGACGGCCTGAAGGCCATCGGCGGCAGCGGTGAGGTGCAGGCTCTGGCCTCGAGCGTGCCGGATGCCGGCGGCGTCATGTTCGTGCCCGCCTTCGCCGGCCTGGGCGCCCCCTACTGGCGGCCCGACGCGCGCGGCGCGCTGCTGGGCCTCACGCGTGGCACCACGCAGGCCCACATCGCCCGCGCGGCGCTGGAGAGCATCGCGTTCCAGAGCGCCGCGGTGCTTACCGCGATGAATGCCGACGTGGGCGCGAGCGAGCGCCTGGCCGAGCTGCGCGTGGACGGCGGCGCCAGCGCCAACGACCTGCTGATGCAGTTCCAGGCTGACCTGCTGGGCATCCCGGTGCTGCGTCCCCAGGTCATCGAGACGACGGCGCTGGGCGCCGCACTGCTGGCCGGCCTTGGTGCGGGCGTCTATGCCTCGACGCAGGAGATCGGCGCCCTCTGGCGACTGGACCGAGCCTTCGAGCCCCGCATGTCGCGCGACGAGGCCGGTGCGCGGCTGGCGCAGTGGGACAGGGCGGTGCGACAGGTGCTGGCCACTTGAGGCGCCGCCTCGCTCAGGCGCTGGCCGAGGCCTCGCCGTCGCCGCTTTCCTGGGCCAGGAAGACGATCAGCACGATGAGGCCGATCAGCGGGATCAGGCCGATGAGCTGCCACCAGCCGCTGCGGCCGGTATCGTGCAGGCGCCGGCTTGCCGCGGCCATCTGGGGCAGCAGCGTGGCCAGCGCGAACAGGTAGTACAGCCAGTGGCTGACCACGGACGTGACCAGGTAGCCCGCGAAGATGAAGAGCACGAACCACCAGTATTCCGAGCGGCTGGCGCGGCCCGAAAAGTCGACGTACTTGTTGAAGCAAACTTTGATCGAATCCTGGAAGGTCATGGCCTGTCCCTGAGATGGTGGAGTCGCCGGCATGCTAGGGCCCGGCCGGCGGCCGCACACCCCTAAAAACCCAGGCGCTCAGCCGGCCTGCCCCTGCTGACACGAGTTGGCAGCCCGCCCGGCGCAGCATGCAGGCTTTCAGGCGCCGGGAGACCCGCATGCAATTCACCTACACCATCGTCTACGTGTCCGATGTGGCCGCGTCGCTGGCCTTCTTCGACCGGGCCTTCGGCCTGAAGGCGCGCTTCCTGCACGAGAGCGGCGCCTATGGGGAGGTCGACACCGGCACGGGTGGCGCGACGCTTGCCTTCGTCGACCACGCGACCGCGCGCGACAGCGTGCAGCACGACTACGTGGCCGCGGACGCCAGCCCGCAGCCGCTGGGCATGGAGATCGGCTTCACGGTGACCGACGTGCCGGCCGCCTACGAGCGAGCCGTGGCCGCAGGCGCCCGCGCGCTGGCCGCGCCGGTCACCAAGCCCTGGGGTCAGACGGTGGCCTATGTGCGCTGCCCGGACGGCACCTTGGTGGAGCTCTGCACGGCGATGGGCTGAGCCTGCCCCTTCGGGGGGCGGCTGCGCCCCGCTGCGGCGCGGGCGATGAATAGCTGGTCGTTGGCGAGCGACTGCACCGGGGCGCTGATGGCGCCCAGCGTGGCCAGTTCGGCGCCGCGGGTGCCGCGGGCCTGGAAGGAGGCGTAGATGGCCATGATGATGTTCGACGTCGTTGTCGGTGAACCGTGTCTTCCGCAAGGGCCGTGCCCGGTCCCGCACAATCTCCGCCCATGCGCCGCGCCGACCGCCTCTTCCAGATCGTCCAGCTCATCCGAGGCCGTCGGCTCACGACGGCGGACTACCTCGCCCAGCGGCTGGAGGTGTCCATGCGCACGGTCTACCGCGACATTGCGGCCCTGGGCCAGCAGGGCGTGCCCATCGAGGGCGAGGCCGGCGTGGGCTACCGCATGCGCGCGGGCTTCGACCTGCCGCCACTGATGTTCAGCAAGCAAGAAGCTCAGGCCCTGGTCGCCACCGTGCGCATGGCCGAGTCGCGCCTGGACGCGGCGCTGGCCCGCCAGGCGGAGAACGCGCTGTCCAAGATCCTCGCCGTGCTGCCGCTGGATGCCCGCGCCGCGGCCGAGAGCCTGGCCTTGTACGCGCCGCTGCCGGCGCTGGACCCCGCCACCAGCGCCCACCTGACCTCGCTGCGCGAGGCCACCGAGGCCAGGCGCAAGCTGAAGGTGGGCTACCTGGACCTGGGCGGCGTGAAGAGCGAGCGCATCGTGCGCCCGCTGGCCTGCCTGTTCTGGGGGCCGGTCTGGACGCTGGCGGCCTGGTGCGAGCTGCGCAACGATTTCCGCAGCTTTCGCGTCGACCGCATCGAGACGTTGGAGGCGCTGGAGACCTTCCGCGACGAGCCGGGCAAGACGCTGGCGGACATGAACCGCCGGCGCGAGGCACAGGACAACGGCGGCGCCTAAGCCTCTACCTGGGCGCCCTTCTCGGTGAGCAGCGCGCGCAGCACCGACCGGTGGCAGCGCGCCTCGTCCACGCAGTAGCAGCCCACCGAGAAATTTGTCCGGGCAGACAACGTGGCCAGCAGCGCCAGCGTGTGCTGGGCCTCGGGCGCGGCCATCTCGGTGCGGTATTTCTTCGTGAACGCGGCCCAGGCGGCCGGCGTCTCGGCCGCCTGCCCCAGCTTCATCGTCTCCACGCTGGGTGCCAGGTTGGGAAACCAGACGTCATAGAAGTCGCGCGACGCGAACTCGGCCTTGGGCACACCGCGCGGCGGCCTTCTGACGGTGCCGATGCGAGTGCCTTCATCGGCCGCACGCGGGCTACCGAGCTGGATGATGCGAACCGGCATGGGCTGTCCTTTCAGGACTGGCGTCCCAGCACGCGGATGACCTCGGCCTCGGATACCGGCTTGGCGATGAAGCCGTTCATGCCGGCGTCCAGCGCGGCCTGGCGCTCCTGGTCCAGCACGGCGGCGCTGAAGGCGTGGATGGGCAGGTGGGCCGTCGTCGGGTCGGCGCGCAGCAGCGCAGTGGCCTTGAGGCCGTCGATCTTGGGCATGTGCAGGTCCATCAGCACCGCGTCCAGCCGCTGGGCCTGGGCGCGCGCGATGGTGACGGCCTGCTCGCCGTCCTCGGCCTCCACGACTTCGGCACCCAGGCGCTGCAGCAGCGCGGTGATGATGAGCCGGTTGACCGGGTTGTCCTCGGCCACCAGCAGGCGCTGGCCGGCAAGCGGGTGGCGCGGCGGCAACGGGATGCGCTTGCGCGCGGCCGTGTCGTCGACGGTCAGTGCCGTGGGCAGGGCCAGCTCGGCCCAGAAGGCGGAGCCGCTGTGGCCGTCGCTGTCCACCCCCACGCGGCCGTCCATGCGGGTGGCCAGTTCGCGGCAGATGGACAGGCCCAGCCCCGTGCCGCCGAAGCGCCTGGTTGTCGAGTCGTCGGCCTGCGCGAAGGGCCGGAACAGCCTGGCCTGTAGTTCTTGCGGCACGCCGATGCCGCTGTCGCGCACCGAGACCAGCACGCGCCCCGGGCCGGACACTTCGAGGGCGAGGCGTATGCCACCGCGCTCGGTGAATTTGAGCGCGTTGACGAGGAAGTTGGCCAGGATCTGGCGTACCCGCAGTGGGTCGCCGATGACCAGCCTGGGCAGGTCGGTGGCCAGCTTGATCTGCATGTCCAGCCCGCGCTCGCGGCCCAGCGCCGCGCAGCCCTCGAAGCTGGCCTGCGCCAGCGCGTGCAGGTCGAACTCGATCTTCTCCAGCGCAAGGTGGCCCGCCTCGATCTTGGACAAGTCCAGCACGTTGGAGACGATTTCGTTGAGCGACTCGGCCGCGCCAACGAGGTGGGCCAGGTACTGCGGGCGGCGCTCGTCAGGCCCGGCCTGCTGCAGCAGCCGCGCCAGGCCCAGCACGCCGTTCAGCGGCGTGCGGATCTCGTGGCTCATGGTGGCCAGGAAGGCGCTCTTGGCGTGGCTGGCGGTCTCGGCCTGCAGCTTGGCGGCCTGCAGCTCCTGCTGCTGGCGACGGTGCTCGGTGACGTCTTCGGCCACCCACAGTGTGGCGCGGTCGCCGCCGCCCTGCGAGTCGCCGCGGCCGTCCGCGGCGCCGGGCAGGCCTCGGGCGTTGAAGCGCACGGTGATGCGCCTGCCATCGGGGCGGATGAAGTCGCGCTCGAAGGCCAGCGCCGCGCTGGCGATCTCGTGCGCCGCGGGCAGACCGGCGCTGCCGTCGGCGAGCCGGGGCTCGGTGCCGCCGAAGATCTCTTGCCAGTGCCGGTTGACGCGCTCGAAGCGTTCGTCGCGCGTCAGCGCGATGCCCACGCTGGCGTGGTCCAGGATGGCATCGGTCTCGATGCGGGCGCGCTCGCGCTCTGTGATGTCGCGTGCGATCAGCATGGTCGCGGGCTCGCCGTCCCAGTCCAGCGCCGCGGCCGACACCAGCAGGTCATGCCACTGGCCGTGCACGAACACCGCGGAGCGGAAGTCGCGCACGATGCCCTTTGCCGCCAGCTCGTCGGCCAGCCGCCGGGGCTCGTCGCTGTCGGGCCACAGGCCCAGTTCGCGGCCCGACAGGCCGATGACCTCCTCGCGGCTGCGGCCCACCAGCGTGCAGAAGCCCGAGTTGGCGAAGCGGATGCGGCCGTCGTCGATGCGCGCGACGCAGATAGCGTCTGGGCTGGCTCGCAGCAGCTTGTCCAGCATGGCCGCGGTGCGCTGGTGTTGCTGCAGCGTCAGGCGCTCGCCGGTGATGTTGTGGCTGACGCCGCGCCAGCCGATGTGCTGGCCGGCCGCGTCGAACACCGGCTCGCCGGAGGTCAGTGTCCACAGCAACCGGCCGTCGGGTGTGCGAAAGCCGTTGACGCGGTCGCGATAGGCGCGCTTGGCGCGGATGTCCTCCAGCAGGGCCTGGTGGTCGGCGTCGCGCACCAGCATCGCGCCACCGGGCTCGCCCATGCGCATGAAGTCCTCGCGCTTGTGGCCGCTGAGGGCCTCGAACTCGGCGGACAGCGCCGTGACGCGGAAATTGGCGTCGGCCTCCCAGGCCCAGTTGTGCGCGGCCTGCACCAGCCGGGCCAGGCGCTCCTCCTCGTCCAGCGCCTTGCGCAGCGCGGCGCCCAGCACGCGGTTGATGAGCAGCGCGCCCAGCAGCGCGGTGGTGGCGTACATCGCGTGGGCGATGAGGCGGTCGCCCAGCGTGACGTGCAGCGTCGCGGCCTGGCCGGGGATGGCGCCGCGCGCCTCCATCAGCCCCAGCAGGCCCACTGCCAAAAGGTAGAGCGCCGTCAGCAGCCAGGCCGCGGCGTTGCCGGCCAGGCCACCGCCCAGCGTGATCGTCAGGCAGGCGGCCACCAGGGTCAGCGTGTGCACGCCCAGGCCCACTTCCATGGCATGGAAGACGACGGTCAGCATGGCCACCACCAGCGTCACCGCGCTGGCTGCGCTCGGTTTGCCGGCGCGCCGCAGCGCCTGGCCCAGGCCGGCGGCGGCCAGCATGCCCAGCGCGATCATCAGTCGCTGGCCGGACATCGCGTTGACGCGGCCGCTGAGGTATTCGAAGGCGGCCAGCGCCGTCAGCGCCGCGCCCAGGCAGGTCAGCACCGTGACGAGCACACGAGCCGCGAGTTCGTGCGGCGACTCGCGCAGCCTCGCTGCGGTCGAGGCGGCAGTGGGGTCAGTTGGGCTAGTCGGCGCTGAAGCCATTGCGGGCGTGCGTGCCGTCGCAGAAGGGTTTGGTCTGGCTGCCGCCGCAGCGGCACAGCCGTGCCTGGGTCACGCGGCAGACCATGCGGCCTGTGCCGCTCAGCACCTCGATGGCGCCGCGCAGCTGCAGCGGGCCGTTGGGCTCGGGCTCGATCTCGACCCGGCCGTCGCGGGTGGGGGGCATGTCTGTGGGCAGGCCCAGCAGGCCGGTCTCAGGCTCGCCGGTTGCGCTGAAGTGGGCGTCGTGGTGGCTGCCGTCGCAGAAGGGTTTGTTCTTGCTGGCGCCGCAGCGGCACAGCGTGGCCCGCGTGCCGATGGGCTGGCCACGCAGCACCAGCGCGCCGCGGATGGCGTAGGGCCCGGACTCGCGCACCGACAGCAGGTTGACGGGCGGTGCCGCCTCGTCGGCCTGGCCGTCCTTGCGGAGGTACTGGATGGCGCCCGACGGGCAGGCGTGGGCGATGTCGACCAGGCGCTCGACCGGCATGGCGTCCGGGTGCAGCCAGGGCCCCTGCACGTTGGCCAGGAAGACCTTGGGCGCGCCTGTCACGCAAAAGCGCGCGTGAATGCAGCGCTTGGCCTCGAAGCGCAGCTCCAGCGCCTCGCCCTGCACGACTTCGATGCCGTCGATCACCGCAGCGGGCGGCGGGGGCGGGGCAGCGGCCGGGCCAGCGACCGGCGCTGCAAAGGGTGCGGGTGCGGCCACCGTCGCGTTCAGGTCCAGCCCGCGTTCGGCCCGTTCGCGCAAGGCCTGCAGCTGGCGCGCCGCGCGCCCGGTGCGCTCGGCGTCCAGGTCGCCGTGAAGGCTGGCGGCGGCGTCGGCCAGCTCGGCCAGGCGCTCGATGACGAAGCGCCGTGCCGCCGGCCCGGGCGGCATCGCGGCTGCGTCACGCAGCGCCGTGAAGCTGGCGCCCGCATGGCAGCCCGGGTTGCTGGGTCCGGCCGGCAGGCGCGCAGCATGCTCAGCCAGCGGCGTGAACGCGCGCATCAGCCCCAGCGCCAGGTCGACGTGCAGGCTCTTCTCGGCCGACGGGCCGGGCAGCAAGTAGGCCTGGGCCAGCAGGCGCAGCATCAGCCCGTAGCTGGCGTTGGCGACGTCCACGGTGGCCG
>JACPYV010000165.1 GCA_016195825.1 Burkholderiales bacterium
GCGCTGTTCGGCCTGCTGGCGCTGTGCGGCAGCGCCCAGGCTTTCGACTGTCCGAGCGGCCAGGAGAAGAGCGGCCTGCTGTGCTACACCAAGCCGCGCGAGGGGTACAGCTGCCAGGCCAGCCTGTGCGTGGCCAACTGCCCCGACGGCTACCACAGCACTGGCATTGGCACCTGCCACTACTCGGCCTCGACGACCTACACCCAGAAGCCCTACATCTCCCGCAGCCACAGCGGCATGCAGCGCTGCCTGGCGCTGTTCTACAACGACTGCCGCGACCGCTATCACATGGACGTGTGCGGCATCTGTTCGTACAAGGGCAAGTGGGACACCTTGCGCGCCAGCTATGACCGCGGCCCGGGCGTGAGCCCGGACGTCTCGGCCGCCTTCCGGCAGGTGGGCATCGTCGCGCAGACGACCTACGGCCGGGCCTTGTTCGGCGCCCAAGGCTTCTACAACCAGGCCCTGCAGGCCTTCACGGACGGGATGACAGACGCGATCAAGAGCCAGGCGACCAGCTCGGCGACGGACTTCGTCAACCAGCACAAGGACGCGCTGACGCTGATCAAGACCGGCTTCGACAGCATGCAAAACGACCCGGAGATGATCAACGTGATGCGCCGCCTGGTGGTGGCGGCGTCCAAGGGCAAGGTCGATGCGCAGATCGCCGCGGACATCAAGAAGATCGCCGACAAGGTGGGCGCGACCAAGTTGGGTACAGGCTGGATCTTTGGCGTGCAGGGCGGCATCAGCGCCGCCTACGCGGTGGGTGGCTACGAGACCATCGGCATCGCGGTGGACCTGAACACCTTGTCGACCACCCCCAACGTCGCGGTGATGGTGAACGAAGGCCTCAGCCTCGGCCCGTCGTTTGGCGCCGACCTGCAGCTGGGCATCTTTGTGCAGCAGGGCAAGGTGTCCAGGCAGACCTGGCAGGGGCCGACCATGGGCATCAGCCTGAGCCAGCCCGTGATCCCGCAAACGAACGTGTCGGCGGAAGGCGTCTCTTACCAGATGGCAACTCGCTGGCCCGTGCAGGACGGCACCCTCGTCAACCCCGACGTGTTCGCCAAGGCACTGCGCGACTACTTTGCCAACGGGCAGTGGGGATTCTCACTGTCGGCCAGCGTGGGAGTCGCCAAGTACCCGGTCTCGGCTACGGTGGACTTCGGCACGGAATTCATGTTCCAGCTGAAGTGAGCCACCGTGCCCCCCGGGCCGCCGTCAGGCCCTGAACCCCTCCTCGTCGACTCGTGCGCGCCGGGCTCGAAGCCCAGGTGCGGCGGGGATGACGCTGCCCATCGCATCCACCTCCAAACAGGGACAGTCATGAACAACATCGCATCTCTCCATCAGGCGTCACCCACCTCGGCTACCTCGCTTGCCGCGCTCCGCCGCCTGCCGCTGGTCCTGGCTCTCGCCGCAGCGCTCAGCCCGAACCTGGCCACGGCCCGCGACATTTACTGGCTCGGCGGCACTACGACCAACGGCGTCGAAGGTCGGTGGAGCGATACGAGGAACTGGGAAAAGGTGACCTGCCTGATCAACCCGATAAGCTGCCCCAACGGGACGACCTCCGTGCAGCCCGCTGTCGGCGACGCCCTGCACTTCAAGGGCAGCAAGGTGGCGAACAGCAATGACCTGGCCTCCACGGGCTACGCCGGCATCACGTTCGAGAGCGGGGCGGCCGGCTTCACGCTGACGGGCGTGAACAACCTCGGCCTGGGCAGCGGCGGCATCCGCAACCTCAGCAGCAACGCGCAGCGCCTGAGCTGGGATGCCAGTCACGGCTTCGTCATCAACGAGGCGCAGACCTGGGACGGCGGCACGGCTGGCCTGACCGTCACCGGCGGCACGGACATGCACCGCTACCTGACGCTGCAGAACAACGTCACCTTGATTTCCCACGGTACGGACATCGGCAGCTCGCCTGACGACGATGTCGCGCTCACCATCACCAAGAACAGCAAGCTCAACGTCACCACCAGCTCGACGATCGCGGTGGCGACGGGCACGCACGGCCTGGTCACTGTGCAGGGCGCAGGGTCCAGCTTCAGCACGGTTGCCGACCTCGTCGTCGGCGACTACGGTGACGCCCAGATGTACGTGAGTGCAGGTGGCAGCGTCAGCAGCAACAACGCTTACCTGGGCAAGTCGGGCGGCAGCGGCAGCGTCACCATCACCGGCGCGGGCTCGGCCTGGGCCAACGCCGGGACCCTCTACGCCACGCAGGGCGACATCACCGTCGACCAGGGTGGCGCCATCACGACCGGCAGCGCTCAGATAGGCAACTACGCCGGTACGCTGGCGACTTTGACGGTCAAGGGCACGAACAGCCTGTTCACGGCCACCAACAAGCTGAGCGTGGGCCAGGGCGGACTGGGTGTCATCGACCTGCTGCCCGGCGGCACCGTGCAGGCGCAGACGCTGGACGCCGGCAGTGGCGCCACGATCAACCTGCGGGGTGGCAACCTGGTCGTCGGCGCGGCCACCATCGCCGACGGCGGCGCGTTCAACTTCGCCTCCGGCACGCTGGAGTACAGCGTCGACGCGACCAATGGCGCGGGCACCCTGCTGGGCACGTCGGCCACGCTGGCCGCGGGCAGCATGCTGAAGGCAGATGCGGGCTTCCTCGTGGCCCCCGGCACCAGCCTCAGCCTGCTCGGCGGCGCGGTGCAGGCGGTGAGCTTCCAGGTGGGCGCACAGGCTGAGGTGTCGGTGGGCAACTTCAGCACCCTCACGGCGGGCAGCATCAACAACGCCGGCACGCTGACGCTGGCCGGCGGCCGCGTCAGTGGCGCGTTGGTGAACGACGGATACATGAGCGGCTCGGGCTACATCGCCGGCACGGGCGGCTTCCGCAACACGGGCCTGTTTGACCAGTCCGGCTTCCTGGAGATGAGCAACAGCGGCAACGCGGTGAATACCGGCACCTGGAACCTGCTGGGCGGCAAGAGCCTGACACTGCGCGATAGCAAGCTGTCGAACTACGGCACGCTGAATTTCGACGGCGCTACCGTCCTCGGCGCTGGCCCCTCGGGTGGCACGCTGTTGAACGGTGCCGGCGGCACGATCACGGGCAGCGGCACCATCCGCACCATCTTCCAGAACGACGGGCGTCTGATCGTGCAGGGCGGCACACTGGCCGTCAACCTGGGCTTCGAGAACAACGGCCAGATTCTGATGAGCTCGGTGGATGCGAGCCTGAGCGGCTCCACCGTCACCAACTGGGGTCGCATCGAGGGGCTGGGGCAGGTCAGCAACGTCATCGTCAACAATGGGTCCATCAACGCCAAGGGCGGCACGCTGGCCTTGACGCACCAGGTGACGAATAGCGGCAGCGCAATCCTGACGGCGGGACGCGATGCCACGCTGCTGCTGAGCGGTGGCATGGCCCCCAACACCGGCAAGATTCAGCTGGCCGGTGGCACGCTGGACGTCAGCGGCGCGCTGGTCAACGACACCGCCGGCACCCTCAGCGGCTTCGGCGACGTGCGCAGCGGGCTGTTGACCAACAACGGCAAGGTGCAGCTCAGCGGCGGCGTCTCCGCCGTGTATTCCGACGTGCTCGGCACGGCGGGCAGCCAGGTCATCCTCTCGGGCAACAGCAACACCACGTTCTACGGCAAGGTGGACGTGCAAAGCGGTGCCGAGCTGCGCGTGTCCACCGGCTCGGTGGCCACCTTCTTCGACCTCGTGAGCCAGCGCACGGGCGCCAAGTTCACCGGCAGCGGCGCCAAGCGCTTCGAGGGCGGCCTCTCGGTGGGCGCTTCGCCGGGCCTGGGCACCGATGAGGGCGACGTGGAGTTTGGCGAAGACAACGTCTACCTCGCCGAGATCGGCGGCACCACCGCCTGCACGCTGGCCTGTGCCAGCAATAACGCCTTCAAGAACAGCAGCTTTGACAAGTACATGGTCGCCGGCAACCTGAGCCTGAACGGCACGCTCAAGCTGACGTCGTGGAACGGCTTTGTGGCGAAGCCTGGCCAGCATTTCGACCTGCTGGACTGGGGCAGCGTGACGGGCACCTTCGCCGCCATCGACGCCCAGGGCCTGCACCTCGCGGCCGGCAGCAAGCTGGACTTCAGCCAGCTCTACACCACCGGTGAGATCTCCGTCACGGCCGTGCCTGAACCCAGCACCTATGCCCTGTGGCTGGCTGGCCTCAGCCTGCTGCCCTGGCTGGCGCGCCGCCGCCACGGTGCGCGCGAGCAGGCATGAGCGTTGACTTCTTCTCCAGGCAGACCGCGATGCACACGAAACTCATGGCCGGGGCGCTGCTGGGTGCCATGCTGCTGAACGGCCAAGCGATGGCCGCAACCTCGGCAACGGGCTCCCTCACCGAGGCCCGACTGACGCTGACCGACCTCAGCTACAAGTTGCAGGACCTGCGCGTGCACGATGGCGTGGACCCCTTGCTGCGCTGGGACAGCGCATGGGCGCTCAACGCCAGCGCCGACGAAGCCACGCAGGCGGGCTGGCTCGCCGGGCTGCCGGCCTGGGGCGACGCCGGCCAGCGAACTGTGTCCGCACTCGCGCCCGAGGTGGACCTTGGCGCGCAGAGCCTGCTTGGCAGCGGCGAGTCCCATGTCTGGGTGAGCGGCACCGGCCTGCAGGTGATGGACGTGCATGCCCAGAGCCTTGAAGGTAGGCAAGCCAGCGCTGGCGCCGGCTACACCCAAGCATTCACGCTGGGTGCCGGCACCCAGGTGAGCTTCAGCGTGCTGGTGGACGCCCACCTGCAAGGCGGTGCGTTTGCCGGCGGCTGGACGCCGCCCGCCGACGTGGGTGACCCCAGTCACGCGTCCGCCAGCTACGCGGCGGTGATGAGTGTCAACCGCCTCAGCAGCGCGATGTCGGGCTACGCCGACAACAGCTTCGTGAACGACCCGGACAGCTTTGAGACCCGCCTGCAGCTGCAGGGGCTGACGTTGACGGTCAGCAACACCGGGCTGAGCGCGCGGACCTATCTCTTCGGTTTGACGGCCTATGTACAGGCCGAGGCGGCACTCAGCCCTGTGCCCGAGCCCGGCGGCATGGCGCTGTGGCTGGCAGGCCTGAGCCTGCTGCCCTGGTGCGTGAGCCGCCAGCGCAGGGGGCGGGCGTTCAGCTGATCAGCCCGGCGCTGCGGGCGGCATCGATCGCCTGCAGGCGGTGCACCACGTTCAGGCAGCGGAAGATCGCGGAGACATGGCCCTTCACCGTCTTCTCCTGCATGCCCAGGGCCCGCGCGATCTCCTTGTTGGACTTGCCCTGGCCAAGTTCTTGCAGCACGTCGCGCTGGCGGGGCGTCAGTCCGGTCGGGTCCACGGGTTCCTGGGAAAGCGCCTCCGCCGCCAGCGCCATGAAGGGCGGCACGTAGATTTGCCCGCTCATCACCAGGCGCAGCGCGGCCAGCAGCGTGGCCGGGTGGGATGACTTGGGGCAGTAGCCGCGCGCGCCGGCACGCAGCGCGCGGCGCACGTCTTCGGGCTCCTCGGACGAGGACAGCACCAGGCAGGGCAGATCGGGGTGCTGCCGCCTGAGTTGCTCCAGCGTGGCCATGCCGGCCATGCCGTCCATGCGCAGATCCAGCAGCACGGCATTCACGTCGGCGCGGCTGTCGAGTTGGCCCAGCGCGTCCTGGCCATCGACGGCTTGCAGCACATCCAGGGCCTCGCCGCTGCCGCGCAGCACGCTTGCGACGCCTTCGCGGAACATCGGGTGGTCGTCGACGAGCAGGATCTTCATGGGGCAATGTAGCAAGGCGAACGTGGCACGAGGGAAGTGCCTGCCCTGCAACTGACCCGAGCGCTCATCCAGCTGGGCCCGACGCGCGAATATGCGGTGACCGCGGACGCCGCCGACGTGGCGGGATTCTCGCGGCAACCGCCGCAGCATGGCCGGTGCGGGCCATGCGCGACAAATCTGACGGGCTGCCGTCGAGTCTGCGGCTGCGGGCCGCCCGACTTCACGGCCCGCCGAAAACTCAGGCGCGGGTGGCGCCCAGCTTGCTGCCCACAACGTCGCCGAACTGGGCAACGATGGCAATCACGGAGAACGCGAGAGTGATGATCAGCAGTTCCATTTCTTTTCCCTTGGTCTTTGTTGTAACGATTGCATTCTAAGGGTTTTCACCAGTCGACTCAAGGGTTAACCCTAAATTCGCGAGGGGTGTCACGGCAGCGTCACCGGGGTTTGCTCCGGGTGATGCCAAGCATGTATGCCAACTCCATATAGAAGCTGATCAAGAAACGATATTTCAGAACTAGCAGCCCCTCCTAAGCTCCGGACCGTTCCTGAACGAGTCATGAGCCCATGCGAATCACGAAGCTGACGACCTACCGCGTGCCGCCGCGGTGGATGTTCCTGAAGATCGAGACCGACGAAGGCGTCGTCGGCTGGGGTGAGCCCGTCATCGAGGGTCGCGCGCGCACCGTCGAGGCGGCGGTGCACGAGTTGTCGGAGTACCTCATCGGCCAGGACCCGTCGCGCATCAACGACCTCTGGCAGGTCATGTACCGCGCGGGCTTCTACCGCGGCGGTCCCATCCTGATGAGCGCCATCGCCGGTATCGACCAGGCCCTGTGGGACATCAAGGGCAAGGTGCTGGGCCAGCCGGTGTACGAGTTGCTGGGCGGCCTGGTGCGCGACAAGATGAAGGTCTACTCCTGGGTCGGTGGCGACCGCCCGGCCGATGTCATCCGCGACATCAAGCGGTTGCGCGAGGGCGGCTTCGACACCTTCAAGATGAACGGCACCGAGGAGATGGGCATCGTCGACAGCGCCCGCAAGGTGGACGAGGCCGTGGCCCGCATCGCCGAGATCCGCGAAGCGTTCGGCCACGACATCGAGTTCGGCATCGACTTCCACGGCCGCGTGGCCGCGCCCATGGCCAAGCCGCTGCTGAAGGCGCTGGAGCCCTACCGCCCGCTGTTCGTCGAGGAGCCAGTGCTGGCCGAGCAGTCCGAGCAGTACCCGCGCCTGGCCGAGCACACCAGCATTCCGCTGGCGGCGGGCGAGCGCATGTTCTCGCGCTTCGACTTCAAACGCGTATTCGCGGGCGGTGGCATCGCCATCGTGCAGCCGGACCTGTCGCACGCCGGTGGCATCACCGAGTGCTTCAAGATCGCCGCCATGGCCGAGGCGCACGACGTGGCCTTCGCGCCGCACTGCCCGCTGGGCCCGGTGGCACTGGCGGCCTGCTTGGCGGTGGACTTCGTGTCGCACAACGCTGTGCTGCAGGAGCAGAGCATGGGCATCCACTACAACCAGGGCGCCGAGCTACTGGACTTTGTCAAGAACCCCGACGACTTCCACATCGAGAACGGCTACATCAACCCGCTGCGCAAGCCGGGCCTGGGTGTGGAGATCGACGAAGAGCGCGTCATCGAGGCCAGCAAGACCGCGCCCGACTGGCGCAACCCCGTTTGGCGCCATGCCGACGGCAGCGTGGCCGAATGGTGATGAGCCAGGCCCGTCTGATCGCGCTGGACTGGGGTAGCACGCGGCTGCGTGCCTTCCTGCTCGGCGCGAGCGGCGAAGTGCTGCAGACGCGCCAGTCTGACGACGGCGCGGCAACGCTGAAAGGCGCCGCGCAGTACGCCGGCGCACTGGCCGCCCTCGTCGGCGACTGGCGTGCCGACCATCCGGGCATCCAGCTGCTGGCCTGCGGCATGGTCGGTAGCCAATATGGCTGGCGTGAAGCGCCGTACGTGCGCTGCCCGGCCGACGCCGTGGCGCTGTCCGCCCAGGTGCTGAAGCTGGACGAGTGCCTGAGCATCATTCCGGGCCTTGTCGACGACACCGCCCAGCCCGATGTCATGCGCGGCGAGGAGACGCAGATCGTTGGAGCGCTGGCACTGCATCCCGAGCTGGCCGATGACGCCTGCCTCGTGCTGCCCGGCACGCATGCCAAATGGGCTCGCGTGGAGGCCGGTCGCGTGACGGGCTTTGCCACGCACATGACCGGCGAGCTGTTTGCGCTGCTGCGCCAGCACTCGGTCCTGGCGCGTTTGATGCCGGCCGATGGCAGCTCGCCGCCGTCGCCCGAAGCCTTCCTGCGGGGTGTGGATGCTGCGCGTGAAGGCGGTGGCCTTGCCCACCAGCTGTTTGCCGTGCGCACGCTGGGGCTCTTCAAGCAGTTGGCGCCGGAGCAGTTGCCTGACTACCTGTCCGGCCTGCTGATCGGCCACGAAATCGCCAGCGAGCTGAATAACGCCACGCAGCGGCTCGCGCTGATCGGCGACCCGGCACTGTGCGCACGCTATGCCCAGGCGCTGGCACGCTTCGACCAACCCGCGCCGCTGCTGCTGGACAACACCGCGCCCGCTGGCCTGTGGCGGCTGGCCCAATCCATGAGTCTGATCTGATGCTGAACGCCGCCCTGCAACACCTCCCCCTCGTGGCCATCCTGCGTGGCATCAAGCCCGAAGAGGTTGAGGCCATCGCCGACGCCCTCTACGCCGAGGGCTTTCGCGTCATCGAGGTGCCGCTGAACTCCCCCGATGCGCTCGGCTCCATCGCCCGCCTGGCGCGCCGCATGCCGGCGGACGCGGTCATCGGCGCCGGCACCGTGCTGAGCGTGCAGGCCGTGGCCGACGTCGAGGCCGCCGGAGGGCGCGTCATCGTCATGCCGCATGCCGACGTCGCCATCATCCGCGCCGCCAAGGCGCGTGGCCTGTTCTGCGTGCCCGGCGCCGCCACGCCGACGGAAGCCTTCGCTGCTGTCCACGCCGGTGCCGACGCTGTCAAGCTGTTCCCGGCCGAGCTGGTCACGCCCACGGTCGTGAAGGCCATGCGCGCCGTGCTGCCGCGCGACCTGCGCCTGCTGCCCGTGGGCGGCATCACGCCCGAGACGATGGCCGTCTACCGACAGGCGGGCGCTGCCGGTTTCGGCCTGGGCTCGGCCTTGTATGCGCCGGGCATGGGCGCTGACGACGTCGCGCAGCGCGCACGCGCCTTCGTGCAGGCCTGGCGCGCGCTCTGAAGCCGCACACACAACAACGACCGGAGACACCCATGACCCGCATCCGCACGCTGGGCGCTGCGCTGCTGCTTACCGCCCTCGGTTCGGCCGTTGGCCTGGCCGGCGCTGACACGCTGCTCAAGCTTGATGCCCGCGCCGATACCGCCGCGCCGCAGACCGGGTACCTGAAGCTGGGTGCCGCGCGCGCGCCCAAGGGCCAGACGCTGGCCGCCAACAACCAGTACCTGCTGCAGGACGGCAAGCCCTGGCTGCCGGTCATGGGGGAGTACCACTTCAGCCGCGCGCCAGCCTCGCAGTGGGACGCGCAGCTGCGGCTGATGAAGGCGGCCGGCATCGATATCGTCGCCAGCTACGTGTTCTGGAACCACCACCAAGAACAGCCCGGCGCTTTCGACTGGAAGGGCAACCGCGACCTGCGCCGCTTCGTGCAGTTGGCCCAGGCGGCCGGCCTGAAGGTCATCGTGCGGCTGGGCCCCTGGGCGCATGGCGAGTCGCGCTACGGCGGCATCCCCGACTGGGTCGTCGACGCCATGCCCACGCGCAGCAACGACCCCGAGTACATGGGCCACGTCGAGCGCCTGTATGCCGAGATCGGCGCGCAGATCAAGGGCTTGCTGTGGAAGGACGGCGGCCCCGTCATCGGCGTGCAGCTGGAGAACGAATACAACCTGCGCGGCCCCGGCCGCGGTGAGGACCACATCCGTGCATTGAAGGTGCTGGCGCTGAAGGCTGGCATGGATGTGCCGCTGTACACCGTCACCGGCTGGGACGGCACGGTCTACCCGTCCGGCGAGGTCACACCCGTCTTCGGCGGCTACCCCGACGAGCCCTGGGCGACCAGCACCCAGGAGCTGGCCCCGAAGGAGACGCACGCGTTCCGCTTCAACACCCGCGTCAGCGGTGACCTCGGCGCACAGACCCAGTCCCATGCGCCCGGCACCGCCGAGACCGACAAGGACAAGGTGCCCTTCCTCGGCGCGGAATACGGCGCTGGCCTGCCCGCCATGTACCGCCGCCGCACGCTGGTCTCGCCCGACGACATCGCGTCCATGTTGCCGGTGCAGCTGGGCTCGGGCGTGAACCTGCTGGGCTATTACATGTTCCACGGCGGCCGCAATCCGATCGGCGTGGGCGGCACGGGTCTGGAAGAAAGTTCCCTGAGCGGCGGCTACAACGACACGCCGCGCATCAGCTACGACTTCCAGGCCCCGCTGGGCCCAGACGGTCAGCAGCGCCAAGTGCTGACCCGGCTGCGTCCCTTCCATTACCTGTTGCGCGACTACGGCGCCCAGCTCGCGACGATGACCGTGCGCCAGCCCGAGCGCGTGCCGGCCGACCCGGCCGACCTGCAGACGCCGCGCTGGTCCGTCCGCAGCAAGGGCGACAGCGGCTTCCTGTTCTTCAACAACCATGTGCGCCAGTACGCCATGCCGGCACAGACGGGCGTGCGCTTCGAGGTGCAGCTGCCCGGCGGCACGCTGACGCTGCCGAGCAAGCCGGCCGACATCCCGAACGGCGCCTATTTCGTCTGGCCGCTGAACCTGGACCTCGACGGTGTGAATCTGCGCTACGCGACCGCCCAGCCGGTGGCGCGGGTGGACGCAGGCCCGCAGGGCATCATCCACGTCTTCGCGCCGACGCCGGGCGTCGAGGCCGAGTTCGCGCTGGCGGATGGCGTCAAGACGCTGTCCTCCGAGGGTGCGCAACTGCTGCCGATCGGGAAGACCGACGGCAAGGCCAAGGGGCGCGCCGTCAGCGTGCTGCTGCTGTCGGCTGAAGAGGTCGAGCAACTGAGCGTCCTGGAGATCGCCGGCCAGCGCCGCCTGGTCTTCAGCCAGCAGCAGGCCTGGGTGGCGGACGGCAAGCTGCAGCTGCGCGGCCTCGCCACCGAGCCGCTGCGCGCGGCGGTCTTCCCGTCCTTGCCCAAGCCGCGCGCTGCAGGGCTGGTGGTGCAGCAGGACGGCGTGCTGCAGCGCCTGACGTTCAAGGCGGACACCAGCGAGCCCGTGCTGCAGGTCAGCGCCACGAGGTCGGCCCGCAATGCGCCGCGCGTCCTGAAGGGCGGCCTGGCCAATGCGGCGCTGCAGCCCATCCCCGAAGCCTTCGGCACCGCGGCGACCTGGTCGCTGCGTCTGCCCGAGAAGCTCGCGCAGCAAGCCGAGGACGTGCTGCTGGAGCTGGACTTCGTCGGCGACATCGGCCGCGTGTTTGCCGGCACGCGGCTGCTGGACGACTGGTACTACAACGGCCAGCGCTGGCAGATCGGCCTGAAGCAGTTCGGCCTGAAGCCGGGCCAGGCGCTGAGCCTGAGCGTGCTGCCGCTGCGTGCCGACGCGCCGGTCTACATCGACGCCGCACACCGCCCGACGTTTGCCGAAGGCCAGACGCAAGTCGCCGAGCTGCGCGGCGCGCGCCTGCTGCCGGTTCGGCGTGTGGCCATCACGCCGTGAGCACGGCGATGACCGACGCGACACTCGAACTCATGTTGGCGCAGAACGCCACGCTGGGCGAAGGCGTGCTGTGGCAGGGCGGCCGCTGGTGGTGGACCGACATCGAGGCCGCCACGCTCTACGCCTGGCAGCCCGGCTCGGCGAGCCCCCAGCTCTGCCGCCTGCCGGACCGGCTGGGCAGCTTTGCGCATTGCCGCTCCGGCCGCGTGCTGCTGGGCCTGGCCAAGCGCCTGGCCATCGCCACGCTGGGCGACGACCTGTCGCTGACGCAGCTGCGCACGCTGGCGCCGGTGGATGCGGCCGAGCCCCGCACGCGCATCAACGACGGCCGCACGGACCGGCATGGCCACTTCGTCTTCGGCACGCTGAACGAAGCCAAGGAGCGCCGGCCGACATCCACGATTGCCAGCTTCTACCAATACTCGATGCGTCATGGCCTGCGCCGGCTCGCGTTGCCGGCGGTTGCCATCGCCAACAGCATCTGCTTCAGCCTGGACGGCCGCACGATGTACTTCTGCGACACGCTCTCCCGGCGCATCCAGCAGTGTGACTACGACGCCGACACGGCCCAGGTCGACAACGTGCGCCTGTTTACCCAGATGGACCGCGATGACGCCTGGCCCGACGGCTCGGTCGTCGACGCCGAGGGCTGCCTGTGGAACGCGCAATGGGGCGCCGGCCGTGTGGCACGCTACGACGCCGAGGGTCGGCTGATGGGCGTGTTCACCGCGCCGGCCCCGCACACCACCTGCCCCGCCATCGGCGGCGAGGGCGGAGACCAACTGATGCTCACCACCGCCCGACAGGACCTGGGCCGCGAGGCGCTGGCCGCGCAGCCGCTGTCCGGCAGCCTGTTCGGCCTGCGGCTGCCGCGGACCCTGGGCGTGGCTGACACCCTGTTTGACGACCAAGACGATTGAGAACAAGGAGACAAGGATGAACAAGCAACGACGCCTCTGCGCCGCCCTGACCCTGACCGCGCTGACCCTGTTGGCCGTCCCGCTGGCGGTGCGCGCGGCCGAGCCGGTCAAGGTCGGCTTCCTCGTCAAGCAGGCCGAGGAGCCCTGGTTCCAGGACGAGTGGCGCTACGCCGAGCAGGCCGCCAAGGACAAGGGCTTCACGCTGGTGAAGATCGGCATCCCCAACGGCGAGAAGATGATGGCCGCCATAGACAACCTGGCCGCACAGAAGGCGGTGGGCTTCGTCATCTGCGCGCCCGACGTGAAGCTGGGTGTGGCCGTGAACCGTGCCGCCAAACGCCACAACCTCAAGGTCATGTCGGTAGATGACCAGCTCGTGGACGGCGCCGGCAAGCCCATCGCCGACATCCCGCACATGGGCATCTCGGGCTACGAGATCGGCAATCAGGCCGGTCTGGCCATGATTGCCGAGATGAAGGTGCGTGGTTGGAAGCTGGACGAGGTCGGCGCGCTGCGCGTGGCCTTCGACCAACTGCCCACCGCCCGGGACCGCACCATGGGCGCCATCGACGCACTGAAGGCCGCCGGCCTGCCGGTGGCCAACGTTGTCGACGCGCCGCAGGCCAAGACCGACACCGAGAGCGCCTTCAACGCCGCCAACATCGCGTTCACGAAGAACGCCAAGTTCAAGCGCTGGGTGGCCGTGGGTCTGAACGACGAAGCCGCGCTGGGCGCCGTTCGCGCCGCGGAAGGCCGCGGCATCAAGCAAGACGCGATGCTGGCCATCGGCATCGGCGGCAGTCAGACGGCGCTAAACGAGTTCACCAAACCCACGCCCACCGGCTTTTTCGGCACGGTGCTGATCAGTCCCAAGCGGCATGGCTACGAGACGGCCGTCGCCGTGTTCGAGTGGGCCACGCAGGGCAAGGCGCCGCCGCCGGTCACGCTGACCGCCGGCACGCTGATGACCCGTCAAAACCAGACTGAACTCCGGAAGCAGATGGGCCTCTGACATGCCGTCTTTGCAGTTCGACAACATCAGCAAGCACTTCCCCGGCGTCAAGGCGCTGAACGGGGTGAGCTTCGAGGCGCACGCCGGCCAGGTGATGGGCCTGCTGGGCGAGAACGGCGCGGGCAAGAGCACGCTGCTGAAGATCCTTGGCGGCCAGTACAAGCCTGACGGCGGCCGCCTGCTGCTGGAAGGCCAGGAGCGCCACTTCACGTCCGCGGGCGACGCCATCGCCGCCGGCGTGGCCATCATCCACTAGGAGCTGCAGTACGTGGCCGAGCTGACTGTGGCCGAGAACGTGCTGCTGGGGCGCCTGCCCACGCGCTTCGGCCTGGTCGACCACAAGGCCGCACGCCGGCTGGTGGCCGAGCAACTGGCCAACATTGGCGTGGACCTGGACCCGGCCGCGCGCCTGTCGGACCTGTCCATCGCCCAGCGCCAGATGGTGGAGATCTGCAAGGCCGTCATGCAGGACGCCAAGGTCATCGCCTTCGACGAGCCGACCAGCAGCCTGTCGCACCGCGAGACCGAGATCCTGTTCAAGCTCGTCAAGCGCCTGCGCGCCGAAGGGCGTACGCTGATCTACATCTCGCACCGCCTCGAAGAGCTCTACGAGCTGTGCGACGCCTGCACCATCTTCCGCGACGGCCGCAAGATCGTCACGCACGATGTGATGGCCGACGTGCCGCGCGACCGACTCATCTCCGACATGGTCGGCCGTGAGCTGCAGGACATCTACGACTACCGCAGCCGCCAGCAGGGCCCGATGCGCCTGGAGGCCCGCGGCCTGCACAGCGCCCGCCTGCCCGAGCCACTGAGCTTCGCGATGCACGGCGGCGAAGTGCTGGGCTTCTTCGGCCTCGTCGGTGCCGGCCGCAGCGAGCTGATGCGCCTGCTCTACGGTGCTGATTCGCGCCGCGGCGGCGATGTGTTGCTGGACGGTGCCATCGTGGCCGCCCGCAGCCCGGCCGACGCGATCGCCGCGGGCATCGTGCTGTGCCCCGAAGACCGCAAGGAGCAAGGCATCCTGGCGCACTCGTCGGTGGCCGAGAACATCAACATCAGCTGCCGCCGCCATGGCCTGGCGGGCGGCGTGTTCCTGCGCCACGGCCAGGAGGCTCAGCGCGCCGATGACTTCATCAAGAAGCTGCGCATCAAGACCCCAAACCGCGAGCAGGAGATCCGCCTGCTGTCGGGCGGCAACCAACAGAAGGTCATCCTCGCGCGTTGGCTGGCCGATCCGGGCCTGAAGGTGCTCATCCTCGACGAGCCGACGCGCGGCATCGACGTGGGAGCCAAGAACGAGATCTACAAGATCATCCACGACGTGGCCGCTTCGGGCTGCTGCGTCATCGTCATCTCCAGCGAGCTGCCCGAGGTGCTCGGCATCTCCGACCGTCTCATCGTCATGCGCGACGGCCGCATCAGCGGCGAGCTGGACCGCGCCAACGCCAGCGAGACCGCCGCGCTCGCGCTGGCCCTTCCGGACGGAGCGCCTGCCGCGCCCCTGCACTGATCATGAACACGACCACTCAAACGACCCAAGCGTCGCAAGGCCCCGCCATGAAGTCCGCCTCCCGCGCCCTGCTCAAGGAACACAGCATGACGCTGGGCTATGCCCTGCTGTTCGCGGTGCTGGCCTTCACCGTCGAGAACTTCTTCTCCGGCGCCAACATCGTCGGCCTGCTGCTGTCCGTCGCGCAGATCGGCATGGTGGCCTGCACCATGATGCTGTGCCTGGCCTCGCGGGACTTCGACCTCTCGGTGGGTTCCACCATCGCCTTCGCCGGCGTGCTGGGCGCTATGGTGCTGGAGCGCACCGGCAGCGTGGGCCTGGCCATCGGTGGCGGTCTGCTGGCCGGCGCACTGATCGGCGCGGGCAATGGCGTGCTGATCGCCTACCTGCGCGTCAACGCGCTGATCGCCACGCTGGCCACCATGCTGATGGTGCGCGGCCTGGCCTTCATCGTGTCCAAGGGCCAGGCGGTGGGCATCGCCGACGAGGGCTTCATCTCGTTCGGTGACACCACCTTCCTGAGCCTGCCGCTGCCGATCTGGATGACGGCGCTGTGTTTCCTCGTCTTCGGCGTGCTGCTCAACCACACGGTGTTCGGCCGCAACACGCTGGCCATCGGCGGCAACCCCGAGGCCGCGCGGCTGGCGGGCGTGAAGGTCGAGAAGCTGCGCGTGTGGATCTTCCTGCTGCAAGGCGTCGTCACGGCGCTGGCCGGGCTGATCCTGTCGGCGCGCATCACGAGCGGCCAGCCCAACGCTGCCACCGGCTTCGAGCTGGACGTCATCTCCGCCTGCGTGCTGGGCGGCGTGTCGCTGCAGGGCGGCAAGGCGCGCATCTTCGGCGTCGTCATCGGCGTGCTCATCATGGGCACGGTCGAGAACGTGATGAACCTGCTCAACGTCGACGCGTTCTACCAGTACTTGGTGCGTGGGCTGATCCTGCTCGCTGCCGTGCTGCTGGACCAGCTCAAGACCCGGGGCGAGCGTCGTGCTTGATCGGCGCACACTGCTGGCCTCTGCGCTGGCGGCGGCGCTGCCGGTGCGCGCGGCTACGCCCTTCCTTGCCGGCGGCGACATCTCCGCGCTGACCTGGATGGAGCGCGCCGGCGCCGTCTACAAGGACCGCGACGGCAAGCCGGGCGATGCGCTGGAGATCCTGAAGCGCTACGGCCACAACCTCGTGCGCATCCGGCTCTACGACCAGACCGGCCCCGGCACCGGCAACGAGGGCTGGTACTGGCCCGAGGGCTCGATGGACCTGCCCGACGTGCTGGCGCTCGCGCGCCGCGCGAAGGCCCTGGACATGCAGATCCAGCTGACGCTGCACCACAGCGACTTCTGGACCAACGCCAAGACCCAGGACCTGCCGCATGCCTGGCGCCGGGAGCTGCTGAAGCTGCCCGACGAGATGGCTCGCTTCAAGCGGCTGCTGGCGTTGGTGGAGGCGCGCAGCCGTGCGGTCGTGCAGGCCATGGTCGACCAGGGCACGGCGCCAGAGTTCGTGTCGCTGGGCAACGAGATCGAGCACGGCACGCTCTACCCCTATGGCCACGCCACGCCGCCAGACTCGGCCAACTGGCCGCTGCTGGGTGCGCTGCTGAAGGCAGGGTACGCCGGCGTCAAGGCCGCCCACCCGGGCGCGCGCATCGTGCTGCACCTGGACGACGGCGGCAACGAGGCCAAGTACCGTGACTGGTTCGACCGCGCGCGCAAGCAAGGGGTGCGCTGGGATGTGATCGGCAGCTCCTACTATCCGTTCTGGACGAAGAAGACCGTCACGCAGATGGCCGAGTTCTGCCGCGCCGTGACCACGCGCTACGACTGCGACCTGCTGGTCATGGAGGCCGGCTTCAACTTCGCACCCACCCGCGCCGACGGCTGGCCCGGCCAGCTGGAGCACAACGGCCCGTACCCGGCCAGCATGAGCAGCCCCGAAGGCCAGCGCGACTTCATGGCCGAACTGCTGGGCGCGATGAAGGCCACGCCGCGCGTGCTGGGCGTCCTGTACTGGGACCCCATCATGATCGCCAACCCCAAGGTCGGCTGGGCCTTGCGCGAAGGCACGGGCCAGCCCGGCCCCAACGTCGTTTCCAACACCACGCTGTTCGACTTCCAGGGCCGCGCCCTGCCGGTGCTCGACATCTGGAAGGACTACACGCAATGAGTTCACGTCTTCAAGGCAATGTCGCGCTGGTGACCGGGTCCACCCAGGGCATCGGCAAGGCCGTGGCACGGCTCTTCGTCGCCGAGGGCGCCAAGGTCATCCTCAACGACTTGCAGGTGACACCGCAGAGCGAGGCCTTGCTGGCCGAGCTGGGCGAGGGCAACGCGATGTTCTGCGCCGCCGACATCGCCGACGAGCCCGCCGTGCGCGAGATGGTGGCGCGCGGCGCCGAGCGCTTCGGGCCCGTCGACGTGCTCATCAACAACGCCGGGATGAACGTCTTCGCCGAGCCGCTGGCGATGACGACGGCGCAATGGCAGCGCTGCTTCGCGGTGGACCTGGAGGGGGCCATGCACTGCAGCCGCGCCGTGCTGCCCGGCATGCTGGAGGGCGGCGGCGGCAGCATCGTCAACGTGGCCTCCGTGCATGGCCACCGCATCATCCCGGACGCCTTTCCCTACCCCGTTGCCAAGCATGCGCTGATCGGCATGACCAAGGCGCTGGGCATCCAGTACGCGGCGCGCAACGTGCGCGTGAATTCGATCTCGCCTGGCCTCATTCTGTCCGAGCGCGTCGTCGAGTGGCTGGCCGGCATCCCGCCGGAAGAGGCGCGACGCCAGGTCGAGCTGCTGCCCTGCAAGCGCATCGGAACGCCCGAGGAAGTGGCCTACACGGCGCTCTTCCTGGCCAGCGACGAGGCCCGTTTCATCAACGCCACCGACATCCTCATCGACGGTGGCCGATCGCAGCTTTATCACGACTAAGGCTGCGATCATTCAACGATGTCGGATCCCCGCTCAGACCGTTTTGTCCGCTCGCACCTGAAGACCCGCCAGCTCGTGCTGCTGGTGGAGTTGGGGCGGCACGGGTCGATCCTGCATGCCGCGCAGGCCGCCAACCTGACGCAGCCGGCCGCTTCCAAGTTGCTGGCAGACCTGGAGCATGCGCTGGGCGTGAAGCTCTTCGAGCGCCTGCCGCGCGGCGTGGCGCCGACCTGGTACGGCGAGGTCATGATCCGCCGCGCCGGCGCTGCCCTGGCCGAGCTGGACGCCGGCCACCAGGAGGTCATGGAGCTGCTGGCCGGCCTCAGCGGCCGCGTGGCGGTCGGTGCTGTGCTGACGCCGTCGACGACGCTGCTGCCGGCCGCCGTCATCGCGCTGAAGGCCCGCCAGCCCCGCGTGCACGTGTCCATCATGGTGGACACCAGCAAGCCCATGATCCAGCTGCTGCAGAAGGGTGAGCTGGACCTCGTGCTCGGCCGGGTGCTGGACAGTGAGTCCGCCGCCCAGCTCAGCTTCGAGCCGCTAACCGACGAGCCGCATTGCCTGGTCGTGCGCGCGGGCCACCCGCTGGCGGGCCGCGGCGACCTCAGCCTGCCTGAGCTGGCCTTGCAGAGCTGGATCCTGCCGCCGAGTGGCAGCATCCTGCGCGACCGGCTGACCGCGCTCTTCCTGACGGCCGGACTGGACCAGCCGCAGCAGGCCGTCGAAACCCTTTCCCTGCCCGTCGTGACCAGCCTGCTGGCGCAGTCCGATATGGTCTCGGCGTTGCCGGTGGAGCTGGCACGGCCGTACCTGGACACGGGCCTGCTGACGGTACTGGAAGTCGATCTCGGCCTGCGCATGGATGCCTACGGCATCGTCACGCGTCGCGGACACCAGCTCTCGCCCGGCGCGGAGCTGATGCTGACCTGCCTGCGTGAAGAGGTGCGGCGGCGCGGCATCGGCGCCCCGGCCTGAGCCCCCGGCGGGGTTCACGTCGCGTCAGAGGGACGCCTGTGTCTCAGCAGCGGCAGGGCGGCGTGGTGCCGGTGAGGCCGCGACGTCCTGGGGCAGTTCGGCCAGCAGTAGTTGCAGCATCAGCGTGGCCAGCAATGTCGGTGCAGTGGCGGGCTCGGGGCCGGTGACCAGTTGCAGCGCGTGCGCGCCGGGCTGGTGAGCCTGCGTGATGAGCACCGTGGTGGCGGCCGTTCCCGGGCTGTCACCTAGGGCCAGGCAGACGGGCGCGCCGGGCCGGTCGCTGCCCTGCACTGGGCGTGCCGGCAGGCCCAGGCGCCACAGCGTGTGCAAGGCCAGGTCTCGCAGCGGAGCGCGGGCAGCGTCGGCCAGCACGTCGATCTGGCGGGCCTGGGCCAGCAACAGCGCGGCCTGAGTCAACCGGGCCCGATCGACGTGGCCGAGTGCCTGCAGGCTGCGCGCCAGCAACGGGTGGCCGGCTGGGGCTTCGCTGTGGGCACTCGGAGGGGCCAGGCTCTCGGCCAGCGCACGCTTGAAGGTCTTCACGCCGTCGAAGCCCAGCGCGCGGCAAAAGCGGATGACCTGCGGCTGGCTGACGTCCGCCGCCTCGGCCAGCCGGGCCGTGGCCGTGTCCAGCGCGGCGCCGGGGTTGGCGAGCACCACGTCGGCCACGCGGCGCTCACAGCGGGTGAGGCGGTCGTAGGCGGCGCGGATCTGGGCGCAGACGGCGCCGCTGGCGGGCGTGTGCAGGGCCAGGTCCAGCGCGCGAGCGGCGCCGGCCCAGCCGGAGGCGTCTTCCGGCGCGAGGCGCAGCGCGCGGGCCTGCGGCACCGTGCACAGTGTGGCCAGGCCCAGGCGCTGGCGCAGCGCATCAGCCGCCAGCTCGGTGTCGCACATCAGCACGGCGTGGCGCACCGGGCGGTGTAGCCCGGCGAGGGCGTCGGCCAGCGCGGGCGCGAGTTGCGCACCATCCACGGTGGGCTCGTCGCGCACGTGGGCGCGGCGGCCGTCGGCGTGCAGCAGCAGCGTGCGCAGCCGCCCGCCTTGCCAGCAGGCCAGCAGCCGGGGCCAGGGCGCCGCGTCGGTGCTCACTTGAAGAGGCCGATGTGGCGCCAGCCGTAGAGCGCGATGCCGGCGTAGCACAGCGCCGGCACGCCGAACGAAGCCTGCAGGCCGATCACGTCAGCCGCGTGGCCCTGCACGAGCGGCAGTAGAGCGCCGCCGACGATGGCCATGCACAGCAGGCCCGAGCCCTGCGCCGTCTGCCCGCTCAAGCCGTGTACAGCCATGCTGAAGATGGTGGGGAACATGATGGAGTTGCACAGGCCCACGGCCAGCAGCGCCCACATCGCGACCGGGCCGTGCGTGGCCACACCCACGCCGATCAGCAGCACTGCCAGCGTCGCGTGCGCAGCCAGCAGCCGGCCCGGTGCCATGAAGCGCATCAGCCCCACGCCGACGAAGCGGCCCACCATGGCGCCGCCCCAGTACAGGCTCAAGTAGGGCGCGGCCTGGGCGGCGGTCAGGCTGGCGGCGTCCTGGATGAAGTTGATGAGCAGGCTGCCGATGCTCACCTCGGCGCCGACGTACAGGAAGATCGCGACGACACCCCACAGCAGGTGCGGGTGGGTGCGCGCCACGGTGACGGCGGACGCGGTGGTCGGCGTGGCGTCGTCGGCGATGCGCGGCAGGCGGGCCAGCGCGAACAGGCCGGCCAGCACCAGCAGCGTGGCGGCGAGTGCGAGGTAGGGGCCTTGCACGCGGCCAGTCGCGCCATCAAACGAAGCCGGCAGGATCAGCACGCCCAGTGCCGGTGCCACGGCCGTGCCCAGCGAGTTGAACGCCTGCGTCAGCGTGAGCCGGCTGGACGCGGTGCGCGGGTCGCCCAACGCAGCCACGTAGGGGTTGGCCGCGACCTGCAGCACCGTGATGCCGGCGGCCAGCACGAAGAAGGCCAAGAGGAAGAGGGTGTAGCCGGTGCTCACCGCCGGCAGGAAGAGCAGGCAGCCCGCCGCCGCGACGGCCAGGCCCGCCACGGCGCCGCGCTGGTAGCCCAGGCGCTGCACGAGCCGCCCGGCCGGCAGCGAGACCAGGAAATAGGCGCCGAAGAAGCAGAACTGCACCAGCATGGCTTGCAGGTAGCTCAGCGTGTAGAGCGCCTTCAGGTGCGGGATGAGGACGTCGTTCAACGCCGTCAGCAGGCCCCACATGAAGAACAGCAGCGTGACGATGGCGAGTGGTGCGCGGCTTTGCGCGGCAGGCGCGGGCAGGGCGGAGGAGGCGGTGGTCATGACGTCAGGGGATCGCATCAAGGAGTGGGCGTGAAGCGGATGGCCTGGCCGCCGCCGGGCGCGAGGTTCAGTGGAAGCGTGTCGGTGGACTGCACGATCTTGTGCTCGGCGACGAGGTCGAAGCGGGCCATGGCATCGCGGTAGTCGGCGTGGTCGCCGTCGCGGTAAATCTCGGCGCGGTAGCGGCGGCCGGGGGTGAGGAAGGCCAGTGGGAGCGTCAGCCTGCGGGCCTCGCCGTTAGTGATGGCGCCGACGTACCAGTCCTCGCTGCGGCGGTCCTTGCGGGCAATCGTCGCCACCTCACCGACCTCGCCGCGGATGACCTTCGTCGTCTCCCAGTCGGTCGGCACGTCCTTGATGAACTGGAAGGCCTGGGGCCAGCGTTCGTAGTGCTCGATGAGGTCCGGCACCATGGCTACGGGCGAGTACAGCACCACGTAGAGCGCCAGTTGCTTGGCCTGCGTGGAGTTGAGCTTGCGGTCACCGGCGCCGTTGAGGCTGACGATGCCGGGCGTGTAGTCCATCGGGCCGCTGAGCATGCGCGTGAAGACGAGGTTGACCTCGTGGTCTACCGGGTTGATGGGGTCGCCCCAGGCGTTGAACTCCTGGCCACGTGCGCCTTCGCGCGAGACCCAGTTCGGCCAGGTGCGGCGCAGGCCGGTGTCCTTCACCGGCTCGTGTGTGTCGATGGCGATGTGGTGCTTGGCCGCTTCCTGCACGGCGCGCACGAAATGGCGCACGCCTTCCTGCGACTCGGTGAAGCCGAAGTGCGTGCCATTGCCATTCGCGTTGGAGAACTGCGCGGTGCCGATGTCGGTCACGTAGCCGGACTTGATGACGTCCACCCACAGCCCGGCGTAGAGCGCGTAGGCTGCGTTCATCTGCGCCTCGTAGCGCGCGACATTGCCGCCGGTCTCGTGGTGGCCTACGAGGCGCACGCCCTTGGCTTTGGCGTAGGCCGCCACGGCGTCGAGATCGAAGTCTGGCATGGACTTCAGGTAGTCGAAAGCCGAGCCGCTTCCGACCCAGTTGCCGTCCCAGCCGAGGTTCCAGCCTTCGACGAGAACACCGCGGAAGCCGTTGGCCGCGGCGAAATCGATGTGGCGTTTGGTGTTGGCCGTCGTCGCGCCATGCCTGGCGCCGCTGGCCCAGCTGGACTTGTCCAGGTGCATCTCCCACCACACACCGACGAACTTGCCCGGCTGGACCCAGCTCACGTCGCCCAGCCTATTGGGTTCGTTGAGGTTGAGCTCGAGATTGGACTCGTAGAGCGCGCCGGCCGAGTCGGCCACGCGCAGCGTGCGCCAGGGCGTGAAGAAGGCGCCCTGCTTGAAGACGGCCGCGCCGCTGCTGCTGGGCGCCAGCTGCGCGCGCAGCTTCTGGCCGCTGACCTTGCGCACCCACATGGCCGCGTAGTCCACCAGCGCCGCCTCGTGCAGCGCGAGGTGAACGCCGCTCTTCGTGCGCATCGTCAGCGGCGTGTTGGTCAGGCCCACCTCGGCCAGCGGCGTGCGGTTCACCGGGTACTCCAGCACGAGGGCTTCACCGGCCGGGATCCACCAGGCCGTGGCGGGCTCGGCGATGTCGAACTCGGTCAACTCATCGCTGATGCGGGCGATAGGCAGCTGCGGCTGCGCGGGCAGCTCGTAACGTAAGCCGAAGCCGTCATCGAAGACGCGAAAGCGCAGCCCCATCGCACGGCCGCCCTGGCCGGGCTGGGACAGCTCCACCATCAGCTCGCGGTAGTGGTTGCGCACGCGCCGGCTCTCGCCCCAGGGCTGCTCCCAGGTGTCGTCATGGTCTGTGGTCTGCTGGCCAACCAGCTTGAAGCCGCCGTCCAGCTGGTGGGCGTTGGTCAGCAGCAGGCCCAGGCGTGACGCGTTGACGAGCGGCTGGCCCTTGCGGTCCACGCGATAGGCCAAGCGGCCCTCGCCGGTGAGTTGCAGCGTGACGACGAGTTGCTGATTGGGCGACGTGACGGTGGCCAGCGTTTCGTCGGCGTGGGCTGCCACGCACATGAGGGCGGCCGAAAGGAAGGCGAAGAGGCGACGGTTCAGCATGTCTCGGTGTCTCGGGCTGCGGCGCAATGGGCCGCGATGAAGTCGGCGTGGCTTGGCATCTGCGCGACGCAGCGCTGGATGACGGCTTGGGTGTCGTCGAGATAGTCGTTGATCTCGCTATAGGGCAGTACCTCGGCCAGCGGGTGGTGGCCTTGCGGCTTGAGCCCCTGGCCATGCAGCACCTGCAGCCAGCCGACCTCGGAGAACAGCTCGTCGCCGTGGCGCACGATGCGGCCGGCGGCGCGCCAGAGGTCCAGCTTGTCCTGCAGCGTCTGCGGCACGGCCATCGTGCGGACATGGTCCCAGAAGCCGCTGTCACTGCGCGTGGTGGCGTGGTAATGCAGGATCAGGAAATCGCGGATGCGCTCGGTCTCGACCTCGCTCTGGCGGTTGAACTCCGCGATGTCGGCCGGGTTGAAGCCCCGGTCCGGGAAAAACTGGATCAGCCGTGCGATGGCCGACTGCACGAGGTGGATGGAGGTCGACTCCAGCGGCTCCATGAAGCCGCTGGAAAGGCCGATGGCAACGACGTTGCGGTTCCAGACCTGGCGCCGCCGGCCGCTCTCGAAGCGCAGCACGCTCGGCTCGGCCAGCGCCTCGCCGTCGAGGTTGCGCATCAGGAGTGCCGCGGCCTCGTCGTCGCTCATTGCCTGGCTTGAATAGACATGACCGTTGCCGGTGCGGTGCTGCAGACCGATGCGCCATTGCCAACCCGCTGGCCGCGCGGTGGCGCGCGTGAACGGTGGAAATTCCCTGGCGAGCGCGCTCGGCACGACGACCGCGCGGTCACAGGGCAGCCAGTGGTTCCAGTGCTCGTAGCCGGTCTTCAGCGTCTGGGCGATGAGCAGGCCACGGAAGCCCGAGCAGTCGATGAAAAAATCGCCCGCTATCGCCGCGCCGCCTGCCAGGCGCACTGCGCTGACGTGGCCGTTCTCGTGCAGCTGCGCGTCCAGCACGCGGCCCTCGGTGCGCTGCACGCCGAGCTTTTCTGCGTAGCGGCGCAGGTAGCGCGCGTAGAGGCCGGCGTCGATGTGGAAGGCGTGGACGATCTCGGCCAGCGGCGAGCGACCGAGGCTGGGGTCGGCACGCATGAAGCGGTGGGCGCGAGCGGCGGCGCCGTTGATGGAGTAGGCCCACAGATCCGGCGCGCGGCCGGCCTGTTGCATGCGCAGCCAGTAGTGGTGGAAGGGCAGGATGCTGGAGCGGTGGCCGATCTGGCCGAAGGCGTGCAGGTAGCGGTCGCCTATGGATCCCCAGTCACACAGCTCGATGCCGAGTTTGAAGGTGGCCTTCGTCTCGCGCATGAACTCGTCCTCGGTGATGCCCAGCAGCTGGTTGAACTGCCGGACCATCGGGATGGTCGACTCGCCCACGCCGACGGTGGCTATCTCCTCGGACTCGACCAGCTTGATCGCCACGCGGCCGTTGGTGACCTTGGCGAGCGCCGCCGCCGTCATCCAGCCGGCGGTGCCGCCGCCAACGATGACGACGGTGTTCAGGTTCTGCTGCATGTGGGCCTCACTGGATGAAGACACGCCAGCCCCAGGCAGGCAGGCTGAGCATGCCGCCGTCTTCCAGCCTGACCTCGGCGCCGCCATTGAAGTCGACGTAGAGGCCGGCGTGGCGCAGGCCCGTCAGCTTCACTTCTGCCGGCTGAGCCGACAGGTTGAACACAGCGACCACCTTGTCGCGGCCGTTGCCGCGCACGAAGCTGAAGACCTGCTTGGGCGCGCCGTTGGCGATGGGCTCCATGACGGCGCCGGCCGCGCCGTTCCAAAGCGCCGTGTTGCGCTTCTTCAGCGCGATGAGACGGCGGTAGAGATCGGCCTGTGGCGCGTCCTTCCAGGCGATGGGGTCGCGCTCGAAGAAGGCTAGGCGCCTGGTATTGCCGGCCTCCTGGCCGTTGTAGATCAAGGGCAGGCCTTCGCTGATGAAGCTCAGCACTGTCACCGCGTCGACGGCCGCGCCGAAGGTCTCGAATTCGGTGCCCTCCCACGCATTCTTGTCGTGGTTGGTCGTGTAGAGCATCCGGTAGGCGTCGCGCGGGTAGAACTTGCGATTCCAGGCGTAGTAGGGGTAGAGCGAGGTCGCGTCGGCGCGCCCCTCGGCGATCAGCTTCATTGCGTCCCACCAGCTCCAGGCATAGGTCGCGTCGAAGGCCTTGGCGTGCAGGTCGCGGCTCTCCCATTCGGCGAGCAGGAAGACGGGCTTGACGGCGCGTAGCTCGCGCGCGGCCTGCTCCCAGAAGTCCAGCGGCGACAGGCCGGCAGCGTCGATTCGGTAGCCATCGATGCCGGCCTCGCGCACCCAGTACAGCAGCGCCTGCGTCATGTAGCGGCGCAGTCCGGGTTGGTTGTAATCGAGGTCAATGATGTCGTCCCAGTCGTACCAAGGCGTGGGGCGCAAGCCGCCGTGCTCGTCGCGGTCGTACCAGTCGGGGTGGCGCTTCACGAGCACGTTGTCCCATGCGGTGTGGTTGCCGACCCAGTCGAGGATGATCTTGAGACCGAGCGAATGCGCCGTGGCGACGAAGCGCTGGAGGTCGGCCAGCGTGCCGAACTCGGGATTCACGGCGAGGTAGTCGCTCACCGCGTAGGGGCTGCCAAGGCTGCCCTTGCGGTTGACCTGGCCGATGGGGTGAATGGGCATCAGCCACAGGATGTCGACGCCCAGGTTCTTCAGGCGCGGCAGTTGGGCTTCGGCGGCGCGCAACGTGCCTTCGGGCGTGAACTGGCGCGTGTTGATCTGGTAAAGCGTCGCGTTGCGCGCCCAACTGGGGTGCTGGACATGGACGTAGGGCTTGGGCTGGTACGCGCTCGGGGGTGGTGCGGCAAAGGCCGAGGCGACGCACAGCAGCGCGGCGATGAACGCGCGAAAGAAGGTGGGGATCACGGCGGGCGGTCGTAGGCAGGACGGGCCGCGCCCGGCCGGCGAACCGGTCAGGCGCGGTTCGGGACTCATCAGTACTTGTAGTTCAAGCCCAGCCGGTACGTCTTCCCGTAGACCACCTCGTTGGTGATGATGTTGCGGTCGACCGTGTACTCCCTGAATGGCGTGTTGTTCAGGTTGTGCCCCTGCAGCAACACGGACAAGCCCTTGAGCCAGCCACTCTGCAGCTCGTAGCCCACCTGCGCGTCGACGATGGTCTCGCCCTTGATGAAGGTGAACTGCGAGTCGCTGCGGTAGTCCAAGATCTGGCCGATGAAGTCCGAGCGCTTGTGCGCCGCCCAGGCTGCCTGGAAGCCGGCACGCTCGTAGTACAGGCGCAGCGTCGAGACCTTTTTGGACAGGCCCGGCAGACCGATCTCGGCGACGGCGCCGGCGAACACCGGCCCGTTCTGCGGTGTCACGAAGCCGCTGGTGGGCAGGCGCACTGAGCTGGCGGTGTGCGAGTGGTTCAGCTGCACGCCGAAGCCGTCCAGCCAGTCCCAGGCCATGCGTCCCGGGAGGTTGATGGACACCTCGAAGCCCTTGAGGTTGCCGCCCTGGCCGTTGATCGGTTGGGTCAGCGGGCCGACGGTCGAGCCGGCAGACGGGCCAGTAGTCGGCAGCGGCGTGGATCCATCAATGAAGGGCTTGAAGTCGAACGGGCGCGGCACGTTCAGCACGTAGTTGTCGAGCTTCTTCAGGAAGCCTGCGACGCTGATGTAGCCGTACTTGTCGAAGTACTTCTCGTACGACACGTCCAACGCCTTGGCCGCGTAGGGCTTGAGCTGCGGGTTGCCGGCAAAGCCACTCAACGAGGGTTTGAGGTCACTGGGCGCCGGCTGCTGGATGTCCATGCTGGCGCGCATGTTGTCCAGGTTGGCGCGTGCGATCTGCTTGCCCAGCCCCAGACGCAGCAGCTGCTGGTTGCCCAGCTCGAAGGTCAGGTTCAGTGCAGGCAGGAAGTGGTTGTAGCTCGTGCCTTCGCTGCGCACGGTGTAGGGGCAGGTCGCCTCCGTGATGCCCGTGCAGGTGGCCTGGTTGACCTGGTTGCCGGTGGCGCTCTGGTCGGTGTGCACGAGCTGCACGCCGAAGTTGCCGCTGTAGGGGATGCCCGCCAGATCGCCACCGAGGTCGGCCAGCGCGTAGGCCGTGGTCACCTTCTCGCTAACTGTCCAGTTTCGTGCCAAGACGTTGCGGTCCACCCAGCGCGCCATCTCGTAGATGTTGCCCAGCGAACCGGTCGGGTCCCAGGCCGCGACCTCGATGCCCGACGCGCCGGCCAGGGCTGTGTCGGTGCCGGGCATCTTGGCGCCGGCGTAGCCGTCGGCGCCGCCTTTGATGGCCAGCCGGCCTTCCTGGCCGGCGCGGACCTTGTCGCGCTTGGCGAGGTTGACGCCGAAGCGGCTGCCGGTGACGGGGCCCCATTCCAGGTCGTGGTGGGCCGTTAGGCGCACACTGGTCAGCGTGTCCTCGATGGTGGGCAGCGCTGCGTAGCCGGCTTGCGGCGTGGCGGGGCCACCGCCCCAGCCGTCCACATCGGTCAGCAGTATGGCGTTGCGGTCAGTGAAGCTGATGCTGGGCTTGTACTTCACGTCGCCGAAGTTGCTGCCGTTGAAGCCCGTGTAACTGATGGACGCCAGCGCCGACGCCGGCGTGTTGCCCACTTGGCCGGCCGTCGTCTCGAAGTTGCTGATGTTCTTCACGCCGTGCGACCGCGACAAGTCGCCCTCCCAGCGCCAGTCGCCGGTGCGCAGCTCGGCGTTCCAGCCCAGAGACAGCAGGCGGTCCTTGTTGGAGAACATGTGGTTGCGCACCACACCCTTGTAGTTGTTGAAGGTGCCGCTGGTGGCAACGCCGTTGCTGATGGTCGCGTTGGTTAGCGTGCCGTTGGGGTCGTAGACGCCCGCGCCGAAGGGGATGGCGCCCTCCAAGCCAGTCTGCTTGGTCTTCTCGGTGCCCGCTCCGTAGAAGACGTCGAGCGACGTCTTGAACTCGCTGTTGGGTTTGTACTGCAGCGTCAGCGTCGCGCCGTCACGGGTGCTCTGGCGGTGCTGAGTCTCGTACTTGAAGCCGCCCGGCACGGCGACCTGCTGGCCGTTGTAGTCGACCTGCGGCGCCCAGCCGCCCCAGCTGTCAAAGCGCAGCTCGCCGCCGTTGTCCTCGCGCAGGCTGGAGAGGGCCACCGCCACGCCCAGCGTGCGGTTGGCGAACTGGTCCACGTAGACCAGGCTGGTGCGGTGGCCGGAGCCGACGTCCGTGCCCGAGCCCACGCCGATGCGCTCCTTGCGTGCGTTGACGGCCAGCGTGCGCCTGCCGTGGTCCAGCGGGCGGATGGTGCGCATGTCGATCGTCGACGCCAGGCCCTGGCCCACGAGGCTGGCATCGGGCGTCTTGTAGATCAGCAGGCTGCTCAGCAGTTCGGCCGGGAAGAGGTCGAACTCGGGGCTGCGCGCGTCGCTGGTTGAGGCCTGCTCGCGGCCGTTCAGCAGCGCGCCGTTGAAGGACGGCGCCAGGCCGCGCACGCTGACGCCGTTGGCCTTGCCGTTGACCTTGCTGCGCTGCGTGGCCACGCCCGCGACGCGGCCGATGGACTCGGCCACCGTCACGTCGGGCAGCTTGCCGATGTCTTCAGCGGATACGGCCTCAACGATGGAGGAATTGTTGCGTTTGGTGGCGATGGCGTCCTCGACACCCTTGCGGATGCCGGTGACGACGACGGTCTCCAGACTCTGTGCTGGCGGTGCGGCCTCTTGGGCCTGCACGGCCTGGCTGCCGAGCAGCAGCAGTGCGCAGGCGCGTGCGATGGGAAGCGCGGAGGGAAGTGGGTGGAGCCCGCGCGCTCGCGGCTGGCGCGGCGCTCGTGCGGCTGGCAGATGAGCCATGGGGTTTGCCTCTCGTATGTTGTAGTGGTCGGGTCCGGGTTCTGCTCGCGGACCGGGTGGTGAACCCGGTTGGGTGAGCGAACGGCCGCCATGCTCTTGGCCGCACCGGGTAGCGTCAATCCGGAGCGTGAGCCGCTGAAGAAAGGCTAAAGATTCGACCTGGGTGCCGGTGCTTTGCGGCTCCGTTCCGAGGTCGTCGCCGGCCGGCCGTCAAGTGCCGGGTCAGGCAATCTAGCCGCGCTGAAGGATTCATGAAGAATCGACGTTTGGCCTTTATCCATCGGCGTTGTCGGTCGATAAGTCTGTCAATCTCGCGTTTGTGCGGTGCCGGTTTTGCAGGCTGCGCCGCTAGACTGCGGCCGTGAAGATCTACCTCATCGAAGACGACCTGAACATCGGCCAGGCGCTGCTGACCGTGTTCAAGGACGAGGGCCACGAGGTCGTCTGGGTGCGCATGGCCAACGACGCCGTTGTGCGGCTGCAGGCCGAGGATTTCGACGCCGTGCTGCTGGACCTGGGCCTACCCGATGGCGATGGCAACGAGCTGCTCAAGCGGCTGCGCGCCGCGGGCCTGACGGTGCCAGTGCTCATCATCACGGCGCGCGACGGGTTGCAGGACCGTCTCAAGGGGTTCGACAACGGCGCCGACGACTACCTCATCAAGCCCTTCGACATCCCCGAGCTGCTGGTGCGGCTGCGCGCCATCCTGCGCCGCAGCGGCGCGCATGGCGAGGCCGAGGCGCTGTGGAACTTCGGCAACCTGGCGCTCGAAGAAAAGCGTATGCGCGTGACACTGGACGGCTCGGCCATCACCTTGTCCAAGACCGAATACGCACTGCTACTGACGCTGATGAAGCAGAGCGACCGCGTGCTGACGCGTGCCGAGCTGGAGAGGCGCGTGCTGCCCTTCAGCGACGGCGCGACGTTAGACGTTCACATCTCCAACCTGCGCAAGAAGATCGGCGACGGGCACATCCGTACCGTGCGTGGCGTCGGCTACATGATGCAGAGCGACCGTGCGGGCTGAGCAGTCGCTGTTCCGCCGCATGATGCTGGGCTTCAGCGCGGTGATCCTGCTCGTCGCGCTGGGCGGTTTCCTGTACGTGGCGCTGGAGGCCAAGGTCACGCAGCGCTCGCGCACCGCCAGCGAGAACGGCGCGCACGCACGCGAACTGCTGTTGCACTTGACCGAGATCGCCGACCGGCCCGAGCGCGTGCATCAGGCCGCTCAGGCGCTGGAGGCCGTGCGCGCCGAGATGTTCCGTCAGCTGGATTACCACTCGCATGTGCGGGTGCGTGTGTGGCAGCGCGGTACGCTGCTCTACAACTCCATGCCCGAGCTGCCCGACGCGCTGCCGTTGCCGGAGAGCCCTGCGGCGCGCGACGCCAACGCCTGGGTGCGGGCGGTGGAGCAGGACGAGGCGACGGGCCTGGTGGTCGAGCGCAGTCACGAGGTTGACGACCGCTGGATGCAGAGTTTCTCGGGCGTCAGCTTCCTGTTGCGCTCCACGGTCTTCAGTCTTCCGCTGCTGCTGCTGCCGGCCTGGCTCATCGTCGGCATCGGCCTGAAGCCGTTGCGCGCCTTCGCGGCCGCCATTGAGAACCGCTCGGACCAGGACCTGACGCCGCTGCCGCTGTCCACCTACCGGGAGCTGTCGCCGCTGGTCGCGTCCATCAACCACCTGATGGCGCGACTGCGGCGGCGCATCGAGCACGAGCATGAGTTCCTATCCGACGCGGCGCATGAGCTGAAGACACCGCTGGCCGCCATCCAGATCAACGCCCACCTGCTGCAGACGCGCGGTGACGATGCCCGCCACGCCGAGGCCAGTGCCCGGCTGCGCGACGGCGTGTCCCGCGCCAACCACCTGGTGCAGCAGCTGCTGTCGCTGGAGCGCGCACGCTCCGACGCGGGCGGCGACGAGGCCTTGCCCGTGCTGGCACTGGAGACGCTGGTGCGCGACCGCCTGGCCGCCGCCGCGCCGCTGGCCGTGCAGCGCTGCATCGAGATCGACTTCCATGCCGACACGCCTTGTGAGCGGCCGCTGCACCAGGAAACCATCTGGGCACTGGTGGACAACCTCATCAGCAATGCCATCAAGTACTCACCCGAGCACGGCCGCATCGCCGTGCGGTTGGCGTCGCGTTCCGAGGGCGGCTGCCTCTTGAGCTTCAGCGACCAGGGGCCTGGCATCGATGAGGCGCTGCGCCAGCGCGTCTTCGAGCGCTTCTACCGCATCCCCGGCCAGGCGCAGAGCGGCAGCGGCCTGGGGTTGGCCATCGCCGAGCGGGCCGCGGCGCGCAACGGCGCAAGCATCCGGCTGGACGCCGGGGCCGATGGCCGCGGCTTGCTCGTCACCGTGGCGTTTGCGGCTTAGCGTTTTTCTGCAGCTGCCACAGCAGCACGCAGACGATCAGCGTCGTGACGATCAACACATTGCCCACCCAGGGGAAGTGCGCCAGCCGGCCGTCTGCGCCGATGGTCACGATGTGGCCGGACACCAGCGCGGCCAGGCCGCCGGCCAGCTGCTGCAGCGCTGCGTTGACCGCCGTGAAGGCGCCGCGCTGCTCGGGCGCCGGGATGCCGCTGACGACGACCTGCCAGGGCACCATGCGCGAGAAGATGCCGGCGAACATGATGACGTTGATGACGATCAGCGTCGTCAGCGACGACGGCCCCAGCCGCGTGTAGATCGCCACCATCGCGATGGTGATGGCGCTGCCCGTGAGGAAAACCGGTAGCGCTCCGAGGCGGTCCGTGAGCCGGCCTACGAGCGGTGCGACGAACATCGTGCTGATGCCGGTGATGAGGTAGACGATGGGCAGGTGCTCCAGGTCGATGCCGACGTTGCGCACTGAGAAGGCGCTGGCGAACGGCATGATCATGAAGCCGCCCGTCGTCAGCAGAGCCGTGATGGCGAAAGCGTGCAGGTGGCGCCGCTGCGCGACGGTGTGCAGCAGGTGGGCGAAGGCGCTGCGGTCAGTCTGCAGCGCGAGGTGAGCGTTGACCGGCTTCATGCGCCAGGCGATCAACCCGCCGCCGACGATGCCGAACGCCACCAGCGCGAGGAAGGGCGCGTGCCAGTCCCCGTGCGTGGCGAGGTACAGACCGAAGGGCAGGCCCAGCACCTGGCTTGCCGCGAAGCCGCCCTGCAGCAGGCCCATGACACGGCCCCGCAAGGCCGGCTCGAACAGGTCGGCCGCGATGGCCATGACGATGGAGCCGATGACGCCACCGAACAGGCCGGTGACGATGCGCGCGGCCAGCAGCGACTCGAAGCTCGTCGCCAGGCCGCACCACAGCGTGCCGAGCAGGAAGCCGCCGTAGAAGAACAGCAGCAGCTTTTTGCGGTCGAAGCGGTCGGCGAAGCCGGCCGTCAGCAGGCCGGCGGCGCCGGCGCTGAAGGCATAGGCCGACACGACGAGGCCGAACTGCTGAGTCGTCATGGACAGCGCCGGCATGATCATCGCGCCCAGCGGCGACATGATCATGAAGTCCAGGATGACGGAGAACTGCAGCATCGTCAGCACGCCGGTGGCGAAGCGCTGGTAGGGGGTGAAGGCCCGCGGCGGTGCGGCGGGCGGCAGGGCTTGTGTGGCTTCAGGCATGGATGGGCATGGGTTGCAGGCGTTCGGCCTGGTGTTGCATCAGGTGTTCCAGGGCGAGGGTTTCGCCGTCATGGGAAAGTTGTTCGGCGGCAGCATCGGCCGAGCTGGCGGCCGCCTCGATGACACGCTCGAACATTGCGGCTTCGGCCCTGGCCACCTCGGCATGCCAGTCGCCCGCGGCAGCCACAGTCTGCGTGACGGCGCGCCCCAGCATGGCAGCATCCAGAAGCGCCGCGTTGACGCCCTCGCCGCCGAAGGGCGACATCAGATGGGCCGCGTCACCGATCAGCGTGAGGCCGGGCCGGTGCGTCCAGCGGTGGCCCACCGGCAGCGCGTGGATGGGCCGTGGCACGTACCAGCCGTTGCTGGCCCGCAGAAGCGCCTGGATGGACGGTGCAAAGCCGGCGAACTCCTCCAGCAGTTGCGCCGTCACGCGCTCGGGGTTGTGCAGGTCGAAGCGGCGCCAGGCCCAGTCGGCCGGTACCCGGAAGACGGCGTAGGCACGGATGTGGGCGTTGCCATTGCGCTGTGCGATCAGCGCGCGGCCGTCCCCCTGCACCATCATCTTGCCTCGGCCCACTAGCGCGGCGACGTCGGGGTGGCGGTCGTCGACCTCGTCGATGCCGAACTCCAGCAACGTCAGACCGCTGTACTGCAGCGGGTAGGTCGACAGCAGGGGCCGTAGCAGGGAGCCTGCACCGTCTGCGCCGACGATCAGGTCGAAGGGTTCGCTCGCGCCGCGGCCCTCGCCCAGCAGCAGGCGCCAGCAGCCATCGCCCGCCGGCTCGGCGCCGCGGACGATCTGGCCCCAGCGCACGCGCTCGGCAGGTATCGAGTCCAGCAGCAACTGGCGCAGCGCGCTGCGGTCCACCTCGGGGCGGCCGCCGTCCTCGGCGCCCTGCTCGTCGAACAGCAGGTCGCCATAGCGGTTGTAGAGCTTGTTGCCCTGGTCCTCGGGGCGGGCGATGCGGGCGAATGCCTGCAGCAGCCCAGCCTCGTCCAGCGCCAGCAAGCCACCCCTTTCGTGCAGGTCCAGCGTGCCGCCTTGCGGGCGTGCGTTCGCGTTCGCCTCGCGCTCGAACACGGTGACGGTGAGGCCAGCGCGGTGCAGCATGCGCGCCAGCAGCAGGCCGCCGGGACCGGCACCCACGATGGCGATGCGGGGCTGGGAGTGAGAGGTCATGGATGTCTTGAATTGCATAGGGTCCTATTCATATTAAAATAGGTGCCTATGTAAAGTCAATGGCCGTTGGTCGATCTTTTGCGAGCACTCATGGACGCGCCTTCCTGCCCGACCCCAGACCCGACGCTGAGTGACGATGGGCCGCCGCTCAAGCTGTTGGGCCACATCCACCGCAGCTTCCACCGCATGGCGGATCCCCTGCTGCGCGAGCATGGCTTTGCGATGGGCCACCTGCCGGTGCTGGTGGCGCTGAAGGACGGCCGGGCGCGCTCGCAGGCCGAGCTGGCGCGGCTGGCCCAGGTCGAGCAGCCGAGCATGGCCCAGTTGCTGGCCCGCATGGAGCGCGATGGCCTGGTCGAGCGCGTGCCCGACCCTGACGACGGGCGCAGCCGGCTGATTCTGCTGACGCCGGCCTGCCGCGCCCGCATGCACAAGTCGCGTGGCGTCATGCAGGCGCTGAGCGAGGAGGCGCTGGCCGAATTCGACGCGGCTGAGCGCGCCGAGCTGGCGCGGCTGATCCGCAAGCTGGCGGACCGCGTGGACCGCATGCGCGCGGAGCGCCTGGGCGACTGAGGCGCCGCGCAGCGCCTCGTCCTACGAGGCGCCGCGCCACCGGCTCACAGCGGCGTGCCGTGGCGGCGGCGAAAGTTGTTGCATCACCATGGCCCGGAGATGCACCATGTCCGCAACGGATTGCCCGCCTCGGCGGGCCATCGAGCCGCCCGGTACGGCTGAACGGTTGATCTGCGTGATCGGCACCGCCGAGGCGTTGAGCCGCTACGAGGCGGACCTGGCCGTGCTGAACCGCGGCGAGGCCAGCCTGACCCTCTGGCGCCTGGACGATGACTTCGGTGAGCCGCCGCCCGCGGCGGACTGGGCCGACGGCCTGGTGGTGCTGAACGCCGACGTCTGGGCTGCACCCACCGGCTGCGCGCGCCTGCAGGCGCTGCTGAAGATGGCCTGGCGTTGCGGCCGTACCGTGGCGCTGTGCGGCGATGCGGTCAACTCGCTGAGCGCGTTGGGGTTTCCGGCCGACGTGCCGGCCGAGGCCGAAGGCTTGTTCCTGTGCCCCGCAGGCCCCTGCCGGGCGACATTGACCGAGTTCCTGGACGCCGTCCAGGACCAGCCGCACCGCCGTCGCTGAGCCACACCGGCCGCGCTGCTTCATTTCTTCGTCTTCACGGCACTTGCCACTGCCGCTTCGCGGGCCGTCAGACGGCAATCCACAGGCGGCTGGTCCTCGCCCGGGTCGATGAAGGCCAGCAGCGCAGCCGGAGGCGTCAAGGCGCCCAGCGCCAGCGCAGCAATCGCCCGCGCGCCCAGGCGCTTGCCTTCCAGCGCCACGCGTGGCTGGGCCAGCGTGCCCTGCAGCCGCAGCGGCGCGCGCAGCGTCAGCGGTGAGAAGTCCTTGGGCTTGGCGACCAGGCGCAGGTCCAGCGTCTCGTCAGCCAGGCTGACGCGGCCGTCAAGGTCGATGCGGCTGTCGCGGTTGTCCATGACGGCCGTACGCGGCCTCAGCACACCGGCGTCGAAGCGGCCGTCCAACCGAGCGCAGGTCAGCGGCAGGTTCTGGTCGCCCTTTAGCAGCATGCCAAGGCCCTGGGCGATGTCCAGGCCGATGGCTTCGGTCAGCAGGTGGGACACGCTGCCGTTCTCGATGCGCAGCTGCACCGGCCCAGTCAGGCTGCCCAGCACCGCGGCCGTACTGCGGCCCTGGCCTTGCACATCCAGCTGGGCTGTCAAGCGCCCGGTCAGCGGGTTGGCGCTCAGACTCTTCGCCTCGGTCTTCAGCCAGCGCTCGACGGCCACGCCCTGGACGTCCAGGCTGGCTTGCCACTGCGGCGTGCTGGGGCCGGTGTCCAGCCGGGCCGAGCCGGTCACCTCGCCGCCCGCTACGCCCGCGTTCAAGTGGCTCAACGTCAGCACGCCGCC
>JACPYV010000163.1 GCA_016195825.1 Burkholderiales bacterium
GATGGCGCCGCCCACGGCCAGCGTGCTGGCCGGCAGCATGCCTGCGCGCCCCTGCTGGATGGTGCTGCCGAAGTACGAGGCCGGCGCAGCGGCGACACTGACGCCCATGCCCCGTGGCCAAGCCTTCCTGCAGATCGCCGACAACGCGATGAACTACCACGTGCTCGGCCGCCAGGGCTTCGAGACCGTGGGTGAGCTGACCGCCCGTTGCGAGCACTTCAGCTTCCGCTACGGCAACCTCGACGAGGCCATGCAGGTCTTCAACGACCTGGCCCGCAGCGGCGCATGACGCCACCTCTGCTGATCCGGGTGATGCGGGATGCAGACGCCGCGCGTGACCTGCCGCTGACCCAATGGGACCTGCTGGTCCGCCAGGCCAGGCATGCCAACCTGCTCGGGCGGCTGCACCACCACCTGGCTGCGGCGGGCGTGGCGGTGCCCGAACAACCGGCCCGCCACCTGGTGTCGGGCGCCACGATGGCCGCGCGCCAGCACCTGTCGGTGCGCTACGAGGTGCAGACGCTGCTGCAGGTGCTGCAGCCGCTGGCGTCCCCGCTGGTGCTGCTGAAGGGTGCCGCCTACGTGATGGCTGGGCTGCCAGCCGCGTCCGGGCGTGTGTTCGCCGACGTGGACATCCTCATCGCCCGCCCCTTGCTGGACGAGGCCGAATCTCTGCTGACCCTGCACGGCTGGAGCGGCGACAAGCTCGACGCCTACGACCAGCGCTACTACCGCCGCTGGATGCACGAGCTGCCGCCGCTGCAGCACCTGTTTCGCGGCACCGCGCTGGACGTGCACCACACCATCCTGCCCCCCACCAGCAACAGCCATGTCGACGCGGCGGCCCTGCTGCGCGACAGCCAGGCGTTGCCAGACTGCCCGGGCGTCTACGTGCTGGCGCCGGTCGACATGGTGCTGCACAGTGCCGCGCACCTGTTCCATGAGGGCGAGCCCGACAACCTGCTGCGCGACCTCAGCGACCTCGACCTGCTGATGCGGCATTTCGGCGCCCAGATGCCGGACTTCTGGCCACGGCTGCTGGCACGCGCCGAAGCCCATGGGCTGCAGGGGCCCCTGCGGCTGGCACTGCGCTACTGCCACCAGGTCCTGGGCACGCCCGTGCCGGCCGCCGCCCTGCAGCAAAGCGGTGCCGACCGCTCGGCGGGCTGGCGCGAGCGCCTGCTGGACGTCATCTATGGCCGCGCACTGCGGCCGGCGCACGCCTCTGCTGCAGACGGCTGGACGGCCTGGTGTTGCCGCGCGCTCTACGTTCGCTCACACTGGCTGCGCATGCCGCTGCCCCTGCTGACCTACCACCTGCTGCACAAGGCCTTGCGCCCACCGCAGACCCAGTCCCTGGACGACAACCGCCGCTGACGCCGGATGGACCGACCCAAGCCCTTCTCCATGATCCGCGAGTTCCACCTCGCAGACTGGTTCACGCTGGGCAATGCCTGCGCCGGCATGGGCGCGCTGTTCGCGGTGATGACGTTTTTGCAGAGTGGCGAGCCGCTGCACCTGCAGTACGCCTGTGCGCTGATCCCGCTGGCGCTGGCCTTCGACGTGCTGGACGGCCGCATCGCGCGCTGGCGCCAGCAGAGCTCGGCACTGGGCCGCGAGCTGGATTCGCTGGCCGACGTGATTTCCTTCGGCGTCGCGCCCGCCGCCATCGCCTACGGCTGCGGCATGCAGGGCCTGTACGACCGCATCGTGCTGGTGTTTTTTGTCGCCTGCGGCGTCAGCCGGCTGGCGCGCTACAACGTGACGGCAGAGAAGCTCAGCGGCGGCACCGGCAAGGTGGCCTATTTCGAGGGCACGCCCATCCCGACGTCGATGGCGCTTGTGGCAGTGCTGTGGGTGGCCGCGGCGCAGGGGGCCCTGGGCGACGCGCTGTGGGGCGGCGTCTGGTGGATCGCCGGCATGCGGCTGCACCCGCTGGTGCTGATCTTTGCGCTATCCGGCTCGCTGATGGTGAGCCGGATCCGGATTCCCAAGCTTTAGGCTGTACGTCGCGACAACCAGCTCAGCGGCGAATCCTGCGGCGCGCGACCGGATTGCGATTCGAGGAAATCGCTGGGCGGCTGGCTGCGGTATTCGCTGATGCCGGCACCATCCAGGCAGGCGTCCAGCCCGAAGGCGGTGCCCAGGTCGGCGGGATCCGGCTCGCTGCGAACAGCGGCGTCACGGCGGAAGAAACGCAGCGCTGGAACGAATCGCATGGCGGACCTCTTTGGCTTGACGAAACCGATAACCACATCAATTTCGTGAGCTCAGTGTGCGGGATTCGTATGACAAGAGAACCCCCCATCTGTGAGTAAATATTGCCTCTGATGGCATTACCACACACTCACCCCGGGGGGTTTGCCCAGTAGGCATCGGTGTTGTGGCCGATTTGCCGCGCCCGGCGGTGGTTTTGCGTTCACACAACGCCGGCCGCAGCCCCTAGTCCTGATGATCCATTCGGCCGCGGCAGCGCTTAAGCTGCGCAACCCCGCCTGTCCCCCCGCTGGCCTCCCATGAGTAGTTTGTTGTTGAAATGGATCGCCAACGGCGTCATTGCCGCTGTGTTGATTAGCACGCTGTGGTTGGCCCAGGCCGTCCACCCCGGAGACCGTGGCCCCAGCCTGCTGCTGGCCCAGGCTGCCGAGCCGGCCGCTGCGGCCTCGGCCCCGACCGCGACACCCCGCTGATCAACCCAGCGCCTGCCGAGCGCCTTCCGCAAGAGCCTGGCCGATCTGGTCGAGCAGCGCGCTGCGCCCCTGCAACTGCCACTGGTGCCAGTAGAGCGCCACGTCCACGCCGACTTCGGGCCTCAGCCGCGTGAGGCGACCGGTCGCGACCAGGTGCCGCACCTGGATCTCCGGCGCCACCCCCACGCCCCAGCCCATGACGGCGGCGTTCACGTATGCCTCGCTGGAAGGCACGAAGCGCTCGCGCAGCCGCGGCGAGCGCACACCGAAGGCCTGTGACACCCACTGCACCTGGCTGTCGTCCTTGCGGTTGAAGACCAGGAAGGGCGTGTCGGCGAAGTTGCCGGCGTGCAGGCCCCCGGGCAACTGGGCGGCCACGAAGCCCGGGCTGGCGACCGCTACATAGCGCATGACGCCCAGCGGCTGCACGCGGCAACCCTGCAACGCCTCGGCTACCGTCGACACGCAGCCCAGCACGGCCCCCTGGCGCAGGCTGTCGTGGGTGAAGTCCTGGTCATCGACCACCAGCTCCAGCCCGTAGCCCTCGCGCAGACCCTGCTGCACCAGGCCGTCCAGCGCCGGCAGCACCCAGGTGGCCAGGCTGTCGGCATTGATGGCGATGGCCAGCCGCGACTGCGGTGCGACACGCTCGCCCAGCTCCCGGGCCACGTCCACGCGCAAGGCCTGCAGCTGGCGGGCGAAGCGAAGCAGCACCTTGCCCGCCTCGGTCAGCCGCAGTGGCCGCGAGCGCACGACCAGGGGCTGGCCGATCTGGGCCTCCAGGGTGCGCAGGCGCTGCGAGACCGCGCTCTGCGTGATCGACAGCCGCTGGGCGGCGCGCTCGAAGCCTTGTTCGTCGGCCAGGGCCGCCAGGCAGTCCAGCGCGGCAGGGTCGAATTCATTCATAAGCATTGCTAATGTATGGCGAATAATATGAATGCAGCTTCTTGACCAACCGGTGGCTGCGGAGAATCCGCCGATGCCCGCCTCCGCCCTGGCCTCTCCCACTGCACCCGCCGTGTTCGCGCAGGGCTGGGCCATGGGCGCCGGCCTGATCCTGGCGATCGGCGCGCAGAACGCGCTGGTGCTGCGCCAGGGCCTCAAGCGCGAGCATGTGGGTGCCGTCGTGGCGGTCTGCACGCTGTCAGACTGGCTGCTGATCGCGCTGGGCGTGTTCGGCCTGGGCGCGTTGATCCAGGGCAGCGCGCTGCTGCTGGAAGTCTTTCGTTTCGGCGGCGCGGCCTTTCTGCTGGGCTATGCGCTGCTGGCCGCCCGGCGCGCCTGGAAGCCGGCCGCCGGGCTGCAAGCCGCCGGGCCTGCCGCCAGCCTGGGAGCCACGCTGTCAGCCGCCTTCGCCTTCACCTATCTCAACCCCCACGTCTACCTGGACACCGTCGTGCTGCTGGGTGGCCTGGGTGCGCGCCAGCCGCCGGAGCTGCGCGCGGCCTTCGCGGCCGGAGCCGGCGTCGCGTCGGCGATGTGGTTCAGCCTGCTGGGCTTTGGCGCTGCCGCGGCGGCGCCAAGGCTGCGCAGCGCCCACACCTGGCGGGTCATCGATGCCCTGGTCGCTTTGCTGATGACCGGCCTGGGTTTACAACTCCTGCTCCAACCCCTCTAAGAACACCACCATGAAGATCGTCGTTCTCGGCGCCGGCATCATCGGCATCGCCACCGCCTGGTATCTGCTGGAAGAGGGGCACGAGGTCGTCGTCGTCGACCGCCAGCCGGACGCGGCGCTGGAGACCAGCTTCGCCAACGGCGCGCAGATCTCGGTCAGCTTCTGCGAGCCCTGGGCCAATGCCGCCGCACCTTTCAAGGTGGCCAAGTGGCTGCTGCGCGATGACTCGCCGCTGCTGTTCCGCCCGCGGCTGGACCCCAACCAGTGGCGCTGGGGCCTGGCCTTCCTGATGCAATGCACGACCGCCGCGTTCGAGCGCAACGTGGAGGAGCTGGTGCAGCTGGGCCGCTACTCGCACGAGTCGCTGAAGGACCTGGTTGCGCGCACCGGCATCGAGTACGACCGCCTGGAGCGCGGCATCCTGCACTTCTTCTCCAGCCAGGCGGACTTCGACGCCGGCGCATCCGGCGCCGAGATCATGCGCCGCCACGGCGTGGACCGTCGCGTGCTGACCCGCGACGAGGTGCTCAAGGTCGAACCGGCGCTGGCCGGCTTCGGCGCCAGCGTGTACGGCGGCACCTTCACGCCCAGCGACGAAAGCGGCGACGCGAAGGTCTTCACGCAGAAGCTGGCCCGGCTGTGCGCCGAGCGCGGCGCGCAGTTCCTGTACGAGCACGACATCCTGGCCCTGCAACGAGCCGGGGACGGTATCGACGCCGTGCAGATCGCCCACACGCGCAGCGGCGAGCGCAAGACGCTGAAGGCCGACGCGTTTGTCGCGGCCATGGGCTCCTACACGCCCGAGCTGGTGCGACCGCTGGGCGAGCACCTCAACATCTACCCGGCCAAGGGCTATTCGGCCACGCTGCGCCTGAAGAAACCCGAGGCGGCCAGCGTCGTCAGCCTGCTGGACGACAGCCGCAAGATCGCTATCTCGCGCCTGGGCGACCACATCCGCATCGCCGGCACGGCCGAGCTGTCGGGGTTCGATCTGAACCTGGATTCACCGACCGCCAAGGTGCGCTGCGCGGCGCTGGTGAAGCGCTACGAGGAGCTCTTCCCCGGTGTGGCCGACACCAGCGAGCCCAACTACTGGACCGGCCTGCGCCCCAGCACGCCCACCAACATTCCCTACATCGGCCGCAGCCGCAAGGCACGCAACCTGTGGCTCAACGCCGGCCACGGCACGCTGGGCTGGACGCATGGCGCCGGCTCGGGCCGGGCCATGGCCGAGCTGATGTCGGGCCGCCGGCCCGACATGCAGTTCGGCTTCTACGGCGCCGTCTGATCAAAGCGTCTTCAGCAGCGCCTCGACCTGCTTCTGCTGCGGGAACTTCGTCCCCAGCTTGGCCAGACCTTCCAGCTCGGCCTTGGCCGCCGGTTTGTCGCCGGACTGGATCAGGATTTGCGCGAGGTTGAGCTTGTAGCTGGGCTGGTCAGGCTGGTCGCTGATGAGCTGGCGCTGCACGCTGATCGCCTTGGCGTAGTCCTTCTCGCCGGCCAGCACGGTGGCGTAGGTGTCGCGCAGCGCCCCGTCGGTGGGCTTGAGCTGGAGGCCGCGTTCGGCCAGCTCGCGCGCGCCGGGCTTGCCGCCCTTGCTGCGCAGCCAGGCGACGTTGTTGATCAGCGGCACGGCGTCGGGGTTGCGCTTGAGCAGCGCCTCGTAGCGGCCCAGCGCGGCCTCCAGGTCGCCACGCGCCAGCATCAGGTCCGCGGTGGCCGCGGCGAAGCCGTTGTCCTGCGGGTGTGCGGCCTGCCACTGCGTCTCGAAGGCCAGCGCCTCGTCGCGTTTCTTGGCGGCCAGCAGCACGGCGAACAGGCGCGGCGCCGCATCGGCCGGGTCGCGCAGGGCCGTGGCCTTGCGCAGCGCGGCGACGGCGGCGTCGAAACGCTGGCGGCCGGCCTCGATATCGGCTTCGATGATCAGGGCGTAGGCCTCCTGCGGATTCTTCTTCTGGCGGTCACGTGCGGCGGCCAGCGCCTCGTCGACACGGCCCTGGCGGATCGCCAGCTGGATCAGCAGGCGCTGCGCCGTCACCGAGCCCGGCTCGGCCTCCAGCGCACGCTTGACCTCTCGCTCCGCACCGGCGTAGTCCTGCTCCATGAAGCGCAACTGCGCCTGACCCAGCCAGCCATGCGCACGCGACGGCGCCAACACCGTCAAGCGGGCGTAGGTCTTGCCGGCCTGCGCCTTGTCGCCCGAGGCGAGCTGGGTGCGCGCCAGGCGCTCCAGCAGATCGGGGTTGAGCGGCAGCGCGACGGAGCCCTCCTGCGCCGCCTGAGCGGCAGCGGCGGTGTTGCCCTGGCGCAGCAGGTGGTCGATCAGCGCCAGGCGCAGGCTGGCCTCGGTGGGCTCGGCCCGCACAGCGGCGTTCAGCACCTCGGTGATGCGCTCAACCGGCGCGCGGGTCTGCAGCAGCAGCTCCGCCAGCGCCAGGCGGGCTTGCGGCGAATGCGCCTGGCTGGCGATGAAGGCCTCCAGGCGCTTGACGCCCGCGTCGGCGTGGTCGGCCTGCACGTCGATGGACACCAGGCCCAGCACGGCTGGCAGGTAGCCGGCGTCGACCTTCAACGCCGCCTCGAAGGCGGTCTGCGCCGCGGCGTTGTCCTTGCGCACCAGCTGGATGCGGCCGCGCAGCCCGTCCGGCACCGGGCTGTCCTTCATCTTGGGCGCCAGCTTGTCGAGCGCGGTGAGCGCGGCCGGGAAATCCTGGCGCCGCATCAGCGCATTGACCAGCATCAGGTCGTAGTTGCTGCCGCTGTCCTTGGCGGCCAGCTCGCGCAGCTGGTTGATCGCCGCGTCGGCCTTGGCCTTGGCGCCGCCGCCGGGCGTGGCGCTGTCGCGCACGATGGCCGACAGCGCCAGCGCGGCCTGGGTCTTGGCGTCGTCGGGGCGCAGCTTGGCCGCAGCGCCGAAGGCCTGGTCGGCGCCCTCGAAATTGCCCTGCATCAGCTGGGCCTTGCCGGCCATCAATAGGGTCTCCACGTCGGCCTTGCCGCCTTCCAGCAGCGGACGCAGCGTCTCCAGCGTCTTGGCCGGCGAGCGGCGCTGCAGCTGCAGGCTGGCGAACTGGCGACGCAGCCCGACGTCCTCGGGCGCCAGCTTGAGCGCCTGGTTCAGCAGGTTTTCGGCGTCGGCCAGCTCGCCCAGCTGCTGGTGCGCACCCGCGGCCAGGCGCAGCAGCGGCAGGTAGTTGGGCATGACCTTGAGCAGAGGCAGGGCCAGCTCGCGCGCCTTGGCCGCATCGTTCTTGGCCAGCGCCACCTGGGCCTGCAGGAAGCGGCCCTGGGGCTTCTTGGCCACGGCCGGCGGCATCTCATCGACGAGCTTGGCCGCCGCATCGACTTGCTGGCGGCTGAAGGCCAGGCGCACCAGCAGCGAGCGGGCGTCGTAGGAGGCGGGGTCCAGCCCCAGCACCCGGGTCAGCAGCGGCTCGGCCTCGTCGGGCTTGCCACGCGCCATCAGCACCTCGGCCTTCAGCTGCAGCGCCTTGACCGCCTGCGGGCTTCGCAGCAACAGCTCGTCCAGCGCCGCCATCGCCTCATCGGGCAGGCCGGCAGCCAGCTTGGTGCGCGCGCTGGCCATGACGGCCCCTTCGGCACCGGGCGTCAGCTGCAGCGCACGCGCGGCGGCCACCTTGGCCTCGGGCACGTTGCCCTGTGCCAGGAAGGCCAGTGCCAGATGCTGCTGCAGCGTGGACATGGCCTGCGGGTCGGCCAGGCTCTGGTCGGAGAACTCGCCGATGACCTTGCGCGACTGCCCTGAATTCAGCAGCGCCTGGGCCAGCAGCGGCACCAGCTCGTCGCGCGGCGCGCCCAGCTCAATGGCGCGGCGCAGCTCGATCTCGGCGCCCGCCATGTCGCCAGCGTCCAGCAGTGCCTTGCCTAGCAGCTGCCGGGCCTGGGGGTTGTCGGGGTTCTGCTGCAGCAGGTTCTTCAGCTCGATGGCGGCGCCGGCCGCATCCTTTTGCTCCATGCGCTTTTGCGCGGCAGCGAGCAAGTCCTTCTCCGAGCGTTGACCGCATGCAGCCAGAGCCGCGACCAGCAGAATGGGGGCGAAATAGCGCGTCTTCATCGGATCTCCACAACAGGCGCGCGATTGTGTTCCTAGAATCCGCGCCCCTCGTCAGTGAAGCCCCCAGGGCCCCAGCCTCCCCGGCGTGATGTCATGAACAGCCTTTCCAGTTTTTGCGCCATCGACTTCGGCACGTCGAATTCGGCCGTTGCCGTGCCCGATGCCGCCACCGGCATGCGCCTCGTTGAGCTGGAGCCCGGCCAGCGCACCATGCCGACGGCCGTCTTCTACTTTGCCGAGGGCCCGCACGACGCCGACGGCCCGCCGCGCGCCTTCGGGCGCGCCGCCGTGGCGGCCTACATCGAGGGCCATGACGGCCGGCTGATGCGCTCCATGAAGAGCATCCTCGGCTCCCCCCTCATCGAGCAGACCACCGACGTGGGCGGCGGACGCGGGGCCAAGTATTCGGACATCGTCTCCGGCTACCTGAAGCGGCTGCGCCGCCTGGCCGGCGAGCCGACCCGGGCGGTGCTGGGCCGGCCGGTGTTCTTCGTCGACGGCGAGCCCGAGCGCGACGCGGCGGCCCAGGCTCAGCTCGAGGCCTGCGCCCGCGCGGTGGGCTTCTCGGACGTGCAGTTCCAGTACGAGCCCATCGCCGCAGCCTTCGACTTCGAGCAGCAGGCCATCCGCGAAGGCAAGGGGGAGCAGATCGTGCTGGTGGCCGACATCGGCGGCGGCACCAGCGACTTCTCCCTCGTGCGCGTGGGCCCCGAGCGCGTGCAGCGCCTGGCGCGCCGCGACGACAGCCTGGCCAGCCACGGCGTGCACATCGCCGGCACCGACTTCGACCGCCACATCGAGCTGGCGCGCATCCTGCCCGCCTGCGGCTACAAGGACTTCGGGCCGACCGGCCGCGAGGTGCCAAGCAAGGTGTATTTCGATCTCGCGACCTGGCATTTGATCAACACCGTCTATGCGCCGGCGCGGGTGCTCGAGCTGCAGCGCATGA